>NZ_JBHURV010000010.1:0-77225 GCF_042673865.1 Streptomyces sp. NPDC056987 | reverse complement strand
GTGTGTTTTGTTTTTTTTTCCCGCCCTGGGGGGGGGGGGCCGGCCCCCTCAACTCCTACCCGCCCTGGGGGGGGGGGGGGGGCGGCCCCCCCCCCCCCCCCCGCTTCCGTGGTGCCGGCGTCCCGCCGGCGCGCGGGCTCAGGCCTCGATGCTGTCCTTGGCCTTGCCGTCGCCGCCCACCGCCTCGGCCGCCTCGCGCTCCGCCTGCTTCTTGGAGGCGATGAGGCTGGTGATCGTGGTGACGATCAGGACACTGCAGATGACGCCCAGCGACACCGGGATGGAGATGACGGGGACATGCACCCCGGCCTCGTGCAGCGCGTGCAGCACGAGCTTCACACCGATGAAGCCGAGGATGACCGACAGGCCGTAGCTGAGGTGCACCAGCTTCTTCAGCAGTCCGCCGATGAGGAAGTAGAGCTGCCGCAGACCCATCAGGGCGAAGGCGTTGGCCGTGAAGACGATGTACGGGTCCTGGGTCAGGCCGAAGATCGCGGGGATGGAGTCCAGCGCGAACAGCACGTCGGTGGTGCCGATGGCGAGCATGACCACCATGAGCGGGGTCAGGATCCGCTTGCCGTTCTCACGGATGAAGAGCTTCGTGCCGTGGTACCTGTCGGCGACGCCGAAGCGCTTCTCGACCGACTTGAGGAGACGGTTCTCCTCCCACTCCTCCTCGTCGTCGTCCGCGCGGGCCTCCTGGACGAGCTTCCAGGCGGTGTAGATCAGGAACGCGCCGAAGATGAAGAAGACCCACGAGAAGCTGGCGATGATCGCGGCGCCCGCCGCGATGAAGATCGCGCGCAGCACCAGCGCTATCAGCACGCCGACGAGCAGCACGCGCTGCTGGAGGTGTGAGGGCACCGAGAACTTCGCCATGATCAGGATGAAGACGAAGAGATTGTCGACACTGAGCGACTTCTCGGTGACGAACCCGGCGAAGAACTCGCCGGAGGCCTGGGCCGAGCCGAAGAACAGCAGGCCGAGGCCGAACAGTGCGGCGAGGGCGATCCAGACGATCGTCCAGATACCGGCTTCCTTCGTCGACACGTCATGGGGCTTGCGCCCGATGAAGAAGTCGACGGCTATCAGGGCGCTGAGACCAAGAATGGTCAGCACCCACAGGGTCGTGGAGACTTCCACTGTTCCTCCGGCTTCGTACGGCTACTGATCAGCGTCGTCGCTGCCGGAGGTCTCTTCCACCCGGGCGGCACTGCCGCTCCACGGGCCGACGCCCCGGGACCGATGGCGGTCCGTATTGACGGGCACGTCGCGATGTGGGAGTACTCCCCTCCGCTGCAAGGAACAGTACAGGAAAGACCAAGGAAAGGTAAAGAACAAGGTAAATGATCTTCAAGTGTGCTGCTCAACACATTCCCCAGGGGTAATGGGTGAGCGCCGTGCTCCAGGGGTAGGGCTCAACGCCCTCCCGTCCGCCGGGACTCCGCGACGCGGTCCAGCACCTGCCGGAGCACCTGGCTGCCGGGCGGGACCACCGGAGGCTCGTACGTCCAGGCGTGGCCGACCCACGGGTCGGCGAGATGGTCGTCGGGCACGGGGCTGATCCGGAGCAGCGAGCGCCAGAGCGGGTCCAGCACCGGTCCGTACGCGCTCGCGTCCTCGCGGTTCGCGACCATCAGCAGATGGACGCCGACCGCCGGTCCCTCGTCGGCGAGGTAGCGGAGCTGGGTCACGGCGCGGTCGTCGAAGCCGTGCGGGAAGTCGTTGACGATCAGGAGCTGCTCTGCGGTGTCCAGGTCCGGCGGCAGCGACTCGGCGGCGCCGCCCCGTAGCGCCATCTGGACGAGGTCCACCCGCTGGGTGAGGCGCGCGAGCACGTCGGACACCCCCGCGGCACCCGCGGCGGGCGGCCGGTCGAGCGCGCCCGACATCGCCAGCGGCGCGAGCGGGACGGCGGCGGAACCGGCCGGGTCGATCACCTGGACGGTGAACTCACCCGGCGGGTAGACCGCGAGAAGCCGGGCGGCGAGGGTGACGGCGGTGTCCACGGCCGCAGCGCGGAGCTGGGCGTCGTCCGTCATCAGGGCGGCGTCGGAACCGGACCGGCCGCTGTCGATCCACAGCCCGCGCTCCAGCGGCAGCCGTACGAGCATCGGGATCCGCAGGTCCGGACGCTCGGGCAGATGGACGTCGCCGAGGCGCAGCGCCATCGGGATCTCCATCGGAACGCGGTAGGCGTGCCAGACGGGGCTGTCCCAGCGGGCGTACGCGGGCGGCAGCGCGGGCTCGACGACCTCGGACTCGGCGGCGAGCTGGGCGAGGTCGCGGTCGAGGACCTCGCGGGCCTGGGCGGCGAGCCGGTCGTGCCGGGCGCGGGCCTCGGCGCGGGCGGCGTCACCGGCGCCGCCGATCCGCTGCCGGGGGTCGGAGAGGGCGCGGTCCAGCTCCTGGTCCAGCCGGGACTCGGCGAAGTCCATGGCGCTGCGGTAGGCGGCGACGGTGCGGGCCAGGTCCTCGAACATGCCCCAGACCTGGTTGTAGAGGCGTTCGTCCATGGACCAGCCCGTGGCGTCCCCGGCGACGGGGCGGGGCGGCTCTCCGGGCGGGGTGGGCGACGCGGCCGGCGGCGGGGTGGGGGGCGCGGCGGTCCTGCGCCCCGGATGCGTGTAGTTGACCGCGCCGCCGGCCCCGCCCGCGCCGGCGCCCGCACCGGGTGCGGCGGATTCCCCTGGGGCGGCGGCCGGCCTGCGGCCCTCGCTCCTGGCCCGTGCGCCGTCCTGCGCGCCGGTCGCACCCGTGGTGCCCGTTGGACCGGTCGTGCCGGTCGTGCCGGTCAGGGGGGCTTGTACGGCACCGGCGAGGTGCCGGGCCACAGCCTCCTGGACACCGGCGGCGAAGCCCGCGGCCTCCGGCAGGCCCTGATCGGCGAAGAGCGCGGCGAGGCCGCCCGCGTACCCCTGGCCGACGGCACGGACCTTCCAGGCGCCCTGGCGGCGGTAGAGCTCCAGGGCGACCACCGCGGACTCGGTGTCCAGGCCGGTGAGGGTGAAGGTCGCGATCTCGGTGCCGTCGGTGGCGGTGACGGCGGCGAAGGGCGCGGCAGTGGCGCCGAACCGGCCGGGGCCGGCGGTCCCCTCGGGCAGCGCGAGCAGCACATGGACGAGATGCACCTGCCCGGGCAGGGCCCCCAGATCGACGTGGAAGCGCAGTGCGGCCGCGGCCTGGCGGGACACCTCGATCCCGGGCAGGCGGGGCGAGCCGGGGTGGACGACCCATTCCGGGCCGGCCACGGCGCCCTGGTCGTCGGCGAGCGTGGCACAGGCCAGCACCGGAGCGCCGGCCGTCACCCGGATCTCCAGTCGGGTGTGGGGCAAGGCGTGGTTCTGCCCCCGGACCAGCTCCGCCGTCATCGCCTCTGTCCCCTCGTCGATCACGCGTCGTTCTTCAGATGTGGGTGTCGCGGGCACCGGGTGGGTGTCGCGGGCATCGCGGGTGCGGCGGCACGGCTCCCGTGCGGCCCGGGCAGGGCCGGGCCGCACGGGAGCCGTGCGTACGCTCGCGGTCCGCCGGCCGGTTCCTACAGGTGCGGCAGGATCGACGGCATCAGGTCCTGGAACGTACGGCCGTTGGCCGGGTTGCCGAGGGCCGTCATCTGCCAGCCGCCGCCCACCCGGTGGACCTTCGCCATGATCTGGGCGGTGTACTGGCCGCCGCCGTCGAGCGTGTAGCGCGCCAGCTCCTGGCCGTTGGTCTCGTCGACGATGCGGCAGAAGGCGTTCTGCACCTCCTGGAACGTCTGCCCGGTGAAGGAGTTCACCGTGAAGACGATCTGGTCGATGTGGACCGGCACCCGCGCCAGATCGACGAGGATCGCCTCGTCGTCGCCGCCCTGTCCCGCGCCGCCGACCAGGTTGTCCCCGGTGTGCCGGACCGAACCGTCGTCGCTGACGAGGTGACGGAAGAAGACCACGTCGACCGGCTGCTTGTCGGCGAAGAGGACCGCCGAGGCGTCCAGATCGATCTCCCGGGTGCGGGAGCCGAACAGACCGCGGCGCGGCGCGGCCTGCCAGCCGAGGCCCATGCGCACCGCGGTCAGCGAGCCGCCGCCCTTCTTCTCCAGGCTGATGGCCTGGCCCTTGGTCAGGTTGACCCCGGGTCCCCCTGGCGCGCCGCCCTTGGATACGTCCACCACGCGCTGTCCCCTCTCGAATGGTTTCCCCCGCAACCGTCCGTGTGCGGTTACGCGTACGCGGCACCCTACGCAGCCGCACGGACGGCGCAGGAGGCTTGGACCGTTTTTGTGTCGGTCTTGCAACACACCAGGTGTCCGGTGTGTCAGGCGAGTCCCGCCTCTCTCATCTGCCGCAATTCCTTCTTCAGTTCGCCGACTTCGTCGCGGAGCCGGGCGGCGATCTCGAACTGCAGCTCGGCCGCGGCCGCCCGCATCCGCTCGGTCATCTCCTCGATGATCGCGGCGAGTTCGGCGGCGGGCCGGTCGGTGACCACCGCGCCGGTCTTGGCGCTCTTCGCCGGCTGCGCGCCGAGGGCGGGCACCGGTGTCCTGGCCTTGCCGTCCTTCGTCTGCCGGTACCCCGTGCCGAGCAGGGCCTCGGTGTCGACCTCCTCGCGCGCGATGGTCGCGACGATGTCGTTGATCTTCTTGCGGAGCGGCTGCGGGTCGATCCCGCGCTCGGTGTTGTACGCGGTCTGCTTCTCCCGGCGGCGGTTGGTCTCGTCGATGGCCTTCTCCATCGCCGGGGTGACCTTGTCCGCGTACATGTGGACCTGTCCCGACACGTTGCGCGCGGCGCGGCCGATGGTCTGGATCAGTGAGGTGCCGGAGCGCAGGAAGCCCTGTTTGTCGGCGTCGAGGATCGCCACCAGGGAGACCTCCGGCAGGTCGAGGCCCTCACGGAGCAGGTTGATCCCGACGAGGACGTCGAACTCCCCGGCGCGCAGCTCGCGCAGCAGCTCGACCCGGCGCAGGGTGTCCACGTCGCTGTGCAGATAGCGCACCTGGATGCCCAGCTCCAGGAAGTAGTCGGTGAGGTCCTCCGCCATCTTCTTGGTGAGGGTGGTCACCAGGACGCGCTCGTCCTTCGCGGTGCGCTCGCGGATCTCGTGCACCAGGTCGTCGATCTGGCCCTCGGTGGGCTTGACGACGACCTCCGGGTCGACGAGTCCGGTGGGGCGGATGATCTGCTCCACGAACCCGTCGGAGCGGGAGAGCTCGTACGTCCCGGGCGTGGCCGAGAGGTAGACGGTCTGGCCGATCCGCTCCTGGAACTCCTCCCACTTCAGCGGCCGGTTGTCGAGGGCGGAGGGCAGCCGGAAGCCGTGGTCGACGAGGGTGCGCTTGCGGGACGCGTCGCCCTCGTACATCGCGCCGATCTGCGGCACGGTGACGTGCGACTCGTCGATGACCAGCAGGAAGTCCTCGGGGAAGTAGTCGAGGAGGGTGTTGGGCGCGGTGCCGGGGGCCCGGTCGTCGAAGTGCATCGAGTAGTTCTCGATGCCGGAGCAGGAGCCGATCTGGCGCATCATCTCGATGTCGTACGTCGTCCGCATCCGCAGGCGCTGGGACTCCAGGAGCTTGCCCTGCTTGTCCAGCTCGGCCAGGCGGGACTCCAGCTCCCGCTCGATGCCGTTGACCGCCTTCTCCATGCGCTCGGGTCCGGCCACGTAGTGGCTGGCCGGGAAGATGTACAGCTCCTGGTCGTCGCTGATGACCTCGCCGGTGAGCGGGTGCAGTGTGGAGAGCGCCTCGATCTCGTCGCCGAACATCTCGATGCGGACGGCCAGCTCCTCGTAGACCGGGAAGATCTCGATGGTGTCGCCGCGGACGCGGAAGGTGCCGCGGGTGAACGCCAGGTCGTTGCGCGTGTACTGGATGTCGACGAAGCGGCGCAGCAGCTGGTCCCGGTCCAGCTCGGCGCCGACCTTCAGCGGCACCATCCGGTCCACGTACTCCTGGGGGGTGCCGAGGCCGTAGATGCAGGAGACCGAGGCGACCACGACCACGTCGCGGCGGGTGAGGAGGGAGTTGGTCGCGGAGTGCCGCAGCCGCTCGACCTCCTCGTTGATCGAGGAGTCCTTCTCGATGTAGGTGTCCGACTGGGGGACGTACGCCTCGGGCTGGTAGTAGTCGTAGTACGAGACGAAGTACTCGACCGCGTTGTTGGGCAGCAGCTCACGGAATTCGTTGGCGAGCTGGGCGGCGAGGGTCTTGTTCGGCGCCATCACCAGGGTGGGGCGCTGAAGCTTCTCGATCATCCAGGCGGTGGTCGCCGACTTTCCCGTGCCGGTCGCGCCGAGCAGGACGACATCCTTCTCCCCCGCGCGCACACGCCGCTCCAGGTCGGCGATGGCCGTGGGCTGGTCGCCGCTGGGCTGGTAGGAGCTGACGACCTCGAAAGGCGCCACCGTACGTTCGATCTTGGAAACGGGCCGCATGAATCCACCGTACGACCCCGCACTGACAGTGGGGTCCCGGGCGGCCCCCGGGCCGGTGGTGGAGCCGTCCGCGCGCCGTGCCCGGGGTCACCAGTCGTGGAGGTCCGGGGCGCCGGGGCGGGAGGCTCTGGCGGCGGTTCTGTCGGCCGGGTCGCGGTAGGCGGGGCGCGGCCGGATGCGCTGCGCGGGCACCCCGGACCGCCCGCATGCGGCGGCCGTGGAGCCCCCGCGCGGCTCCCGGTCGCCGCCGCCCGTCACCAGCAGCGGGTCGACCGCGACCGCCACGCCCGCCAGCAGCAGGAAGACCGCGGGGCCGATCAGCATCGGGATGAGCAGTTCGGTGGCCCGCTCGCCGACCGCGGCGCCGCCGGCCTCCTCCAGGTGGACATGGACGGCGGTCATCGCCGTGTAGTGCATGCCGGTCGACGCGACGCCCATGACCAGACTGGCGGCGAGACTGGCCAGGAACCCCCGGCGCGAGACCACGACCCACAGGGCGGACGTGGCGGCGGCGACGGCGATCAGCACGGAGAGGGCGACCCTGCCGATGTCGTAGTCGATGTTCCCCCCGTCCAGCCGCAGCCCCGCCATGCCGAGGTAGTGCATGGTGGCGATGCCGAGGCCGGTGATGATCCCGCCGGTGACCAGCGCCATCGGTGTCGACGCGCGGTAGCCCACGATGAAGATCCCGACACCGACCATGAGGATGCCCACCACGAGGCTGGCGAAGGTCGTCAGCCTGTCGTAGCCCACCGGAGCCTCGGCGACGACGAACCCCGTCATCGCGATGAAGTGCATGGTCCACACGCCGGAGCCGATCGAGGCGGCGCCGAGCGCCAGCCCGCCGGGCTTCCAGGCACGCCGGGTCCGCAGGCATCTCATGGTGCAGCGCAGGCCCAGCGCCGCGCCGAGGACGGCCATGAGAAAGGCCGCCACGGGTGTGACGAGACCGTAGCTGAATCCGTCGATGGTGCCCTGCATATCGGTTTGCCCTTCGCCCCTTGTGCTCACTGTACGGACGCGCTGGTTACGGGAGAGTAGGACGGTCGGCCCCGGATTCAAACAGCTACTCGGTGATTTATCGACATGACTCGGTCCTGACCGACGGATCCACAACTCCCGGACAGTTCTCCCCCGGCGTGTCTTCACGATGCCACCCCACGCTGTGACTTCATGTTGTGGCCGGCCTTCGCCTGTCCTCCGTTGGCCGAAGGCTGACACCCTCGGGCAGATCGTCATCGCACGCCCCCTCACGACCACCTCACGACGCGAGGAGTCCACGTGTACGCACGCACCTCAGTCACCACGGCCGCGGCCCTGCTCGGGGTCTCGGCGCTGATCCTCCCCGGCACCGCCACGGCCGCCACGGATGCCACCGCCTCCCCCACCACCGCGGACCGGGCGGTACGCTGCGGCAGTCCGCTCGTGATCGCGCACCGCGGCGCCTCCGCCTACGCGCCGGAGAACACCCTCCCGGCCGTCGACGCGGCCGGGGACCTGGGCATCGACTGGGTGGAGAACGACGTCCAGCGGACCAAGGACGGCCGGCTGGTCGTGATCCACGACGACAACCTCCGGCGCACCACGGACGCGGAGCAGGTCTTCCCGGACCGGGCGCCCTGGAAGGTGAAGGACTTCACCGCGGCGGAGATCGCCCGGCTCGACGCGGGAAGCTGGTTCGGCGAGAAGTGGGCGGGCACCCGCGTACCGACCCTGGAGCAGTATCTGCGCGCGGTAGAGGCCAACCAGCAGAAGCTGCTCCTGGAGATCAAGGCCCCCGAGCTGTATCCGGGCATCGAGAAGGAGATCCTCCGAGTGCTGCGCCAGGAAGGGTGGCTGGACCGGGCGCACGTCAGGAACAGGCTGGTGATCCAGAGCTTCGGCGCGGACAGCGTCCGGGCGGTGCACGAGGGCCGGCCCGACATCACGACGGGCTTCCTCGGTACGCCGCCGGTGGCCGAGCTGCCGTCGTACGCGGCGTTCACGGACCAGATCAACCCGACGTACACCTCGCTGACCGAGGAGTACGTGGCGGCGGTGCACCGGCTGAAGGGCCCGCACGGCAAGCCGCTGACCGTGCACACCTGGACGGTGAACGACGCGGCGGGCGCGGTACGGGTCAGGGACCTCGGCGTGGACGGGATCATCACCAACAACCCCGACGTGGTGCGGGACGCGGTCGGCTGAGCCGGGCGGGATCCGCCGGACGGGGTCCGGGCGGGTGCCCGGCCGAGTTGTCGCCGGTGGGACCGGTTTCGCCGGTGGGGCCGGTTTCGCCGGTGGGGCCGGTTGTCAGTGCCGGACCGTACGGTGGGTCCCATGAGCGAGTACGGGCGGTCGGCGTCGTCGGTGGCGGCGGCGGAATGGACCGTCATGGAGAGCGGCATCGGGCCGCTGCTGCTGGCCGCGACGGGCCAGGGGCTGGTGAGCGTCGTCTTCCACGCGGGGCCGGGCGTGCGGGAGCGGGCGCTCGACCGGCTCCGTGACCGGCTGGGCACCGAGCCCGTCGAGTCCGCCTCGGGCCTGCTGGCCGGGGCGATACGCGAGCTGTCCGCGTATTTCGCGGGCGACCTGCGGGAGTTCGGCCTGCCGCTGGACTGGACGCTCTCCTCGGGCTTCAACCGGCAGGTGCTGCGCGAACTAGCGAGGGGCGTTCCGTACGGCACGGTGGTCGGCTACGGCGATCTGGCCCGGCGGGTGGGTCAGCCGGCGGCGGCGCAGGCCGTCGGCGCGGCCATGGGGTCCAACCCGCTGCCGGTGGTCGTGCCCTGCCATCGCGTGGTGGAGAGCGACGGCGGGCTGGGCGGTTTCGGCGGCGGGCTGGAGACGAAGCGCCGGCTGCTGGCCCTGGAGGGGGTGCTTCCCGAGCCGCTGTTCTGAGGCGCCCCGCCGCCCGCGGACGGGGGTGCGTGGTCCGGCCGCCGGGGGCGCCCGTGCGCGTCGGCACGTTTGGGCCGGCCCCACCCGTGCCAGGGATGGGGACATGCCGGACACCGGAACCACCGCATCACAGCTCTCCCCCGAGGTACGGGAGGCGCTGGCCACGGGCCGCCCCGTGGTCGCCCTGGAATCGACGATCATCGCGCACGGTCTGCCGCGCCCCCGTAATCTCGCGGTCGCCGAGGAGCTGGAAGGGCTCGTGCGGTCCGGCGGCGCCGTTCCCGCGACCGTGGCCGTGCTCGACGGCCGGCCCCGTGTCGGCCTGGACAAGGACGAGTTGGCGCGGGTCGCGCGGGACGACTCCGTACGGAAGCTGGGCCATCGCGATCTCGCGCCCGCGATCGCGACGGGCGCGAGCGGCGCGACGACCGTGTCCGCCACGGCGTTCCTCGCCGCGCGCGCCGGGATCCGGGTCTTCGCGACGGGCGGCCTCGGCGGGGTGCACCGCGGCTGGGCAGAGACACAGGACGAGTCCGCCGATCTGCGGCTGCTGGCCAGGACACGGATCACGGTGGTCTGCGCGGGGGTCAAATCGATCCTGGACGTCCCGGCGACGCTCCAGCGGCTGGAGACGCTGGGGGTCCCCCTCCTCGGCTACGGAACGGACCTCTTCCCCGGCTTCTACCTGTCCTCCTCCGGCGAGCCGGTCGACTGGACGGTGCGGACGCCCGAGGAGGTCGCCGCGGTGATGGGCGCGCAGGACGCGCTGGGCGGCCCGGCCGCGGCGATCGTCGTCGCCAACCCCGTACCGGAGGCGGACCAGCTCGATCCCGCGCTGCACGATCGCGTCCTCACGGAGGCGCTCGCCGCGTGCGCGGAGCGGGGCGTCAGCGGTCAGGCCGTCACCCCGTTCCTGCTGGACCTGCTGATGCGGCGGACCGGGGGCGCCTCGCTGGAGGCCAATCTCGCGGCGGTGCGCGGCAACGTCCGGCTCGCGGCCCGGATCGCCGTCGCGGCCGCGCGGAAGAACGGCGCGTGGGCGGAAGGCGCACGAACGGAAGGCGCCGGGTGACGGGCCGTCACGGCCGACCGGGCGGCGGGCTGCTGGTGATCGGGGACGTGGTCACCGACGTGGTGGCGCGGTACGGCACCCCGCTCGCCCACGGCACCGACACCGCCGCCGAGATCCGTACGCTGCCCGGCGGCGCCGGGGCGAACGCCGCCTGCTGGGCGGCGCACTCCGGTTGCACGGATGTCCGGCTGCTGGCCGGCGTGGGCGCGGACGCCCGCGACTGGCACGCGGAACGGCTGCGGCGCGCCGGGGTACGGGCCCGCCTCGTCGTCGACGCGCGGGCGCCGACGGCCATGGTCATCTGCCTGGTCGACGCGTCCGCCGAGCGCACCCTGCTCACCGACAGCGGCGCCGCGCTCCGTCTGCCACCCGCGGAGTGGTCGCCGGAACTGCTCGACGGGGTCGGCCGGCTGCATCTCTCCGGCTATCTCTTCTTCGCCGATACCAGCCGTCCACTGGCTCTCGCCGCTCTGGGCTCGGCGCTGGAACGAGGCGTTCCGGTGAGTGTGGACCCCGCGTCGGCGGGCTTCCTCAAAGAACTCGGGGCGGACCGTTTCCTCGCGGCGGTCGCGGGGGTGGAGACCCTGCTCCCCAACGCGGACGAGGCCCGGCTGCTGACCGGCCTGCCGGATCCGGCGGCCGCCGCGGCCGAGCTGAGCCGACGGGTACCGGTCGCGGTGGTGACCCTGGGCGGCGACGGCGCGCTGGTGGCCGAGCGGGGCGCGGTCACGGCCCGGATCCCGGCGTTCCCGGCACGGGCCCTGGACTCGACGGGCGCCGGGGACGCCTTCACCGGCGCGTTCCTGGCGGCGCGCCTCGACGGATCGGGCCCGGCGCACGCGGCGGAGGCGGGCTGCCGGGCGGGCGCGCGGGCCGTGGAGTTCCCGGGCGGGCGACCGCCGCTGACGGACCGACGGGCTGACGGGCCGACGGGCTGACGGGCCGACGGGCTGACGGGCCGACGGGCTGACGGGCTGACGGCGGGGGGTGTGACGCGGGCTGACGGCGAAACGGGCGGCATGAACAGGCTCCCCGGCTACCCAGCTACGGCGGCTACGCGGGCCACCCGGCTACCCGCCCAGGCCGCCCCACGCCGGGTGGCGCGGATCGTCGGCCCGTACGACCACATCGGCGGTCGCGGCCGGGTCCACCTCCGTCTCGTACCGCTCGAAGGCGGGGAGCGTCCAGCGCTCGCCGGGGTCCGTACGCCGCCCGAGCGCGCCCGGCGACAGCCGCAGATGCACCGTGAGGTCGAACGGGAACCAGTGCCCCAGCAGCAGGGGCCCGTGCAGCACCAGTACCCCGCCCGGGGCGAGTTCGCGGCGCGGGGAGCGGGTCGCCCGGTCCGTGGCCGGGTCCCAGAGGTCGGGCAGGACGCGGCCCGTGCCGCCGGAATCCAGCGGCCCGAGCACCTCGCGCCAGAGAGCGCCGGTGTCGAACCATCCGCTGTAGTACGTGTCGGGGTCCTCGCGCCCGTACTCGTACCGCAGCGACGCCGGGCGCAGGAAACCGCCGGTACCGACGGCCAGCACCGAACGCCCCCGTAGCCGCAGCGCCTCGGCGAGCGCGGCGGCCGGCCGGTCGGGCCGGGCGGCCGGGGCGCCGTCGAAGGCGACCCGCAGCCAGGGCCCGCCGTCGGCCGGCGGGGTCTCCATGACCCGGTCGGCGAGGGCCTCGGTCAGCCGTTCCCAGGTGATCGCTTCGAGTCGCACCGGTCCATCATCGTCCAGCAGCGGGAACTCATCCGCCGCGCAGGACCTTCGCGACCGTCCCCTCCCCCGTCACCTCGATCCGTCCGTCCCGTACCCCGTCCGCGACCGTCAGCGCGCCCGCGCCCAACGCGCGGCAGGTGTCGGCGTCCAGGGTGAGGCAGGCGTCGGGGCGGGGCGCGGGACCGTCGCCGTACACCGGTCGGCCGTCGTCCGGGGCCGCTCCGCCGTTCCCGAGCCGTACGTGGAACACCCCTTCGTCGAGCCGGACTTCCACCACCCTCTCCGCGGCGTCCAGGATCCCCGCCGCGTCGAGCGGCCCCGACAGCGCCCGCAGCAGCGGCACCGCGAACCAGTGTGCCCGTACCGCGTCCGTCGGCAGCCGCTCGTCCAGCGCCGGAGCGCCCCACTCCGCCAGCGCGGCGAGCACCGGCAGCAGCCGCCGTCCACGCTCCGTCAACGCGTAGACGTACGCGGCGGCCGGCGGTGGCAGCCTGCGCCGCGTGGCCAGTTCGTCGCGCTCCATGTCCTTCAGCCGGGACGCGAGCACATCCGTGCTGACGCCGGGCAGATCCGCGTGCAGGTCGGTGTAGCGGCGCGGACCCGCCAGCAGTTCACGGACGATCAGCAGGGTCCATCGGTCGCCCACGGCGTCGAGGGCGCGGGCGGCGGCACAGTACTGGTCATAGCTTCGGCGACGTGGCATGCGACGCAGTCTAGACATGTCGTTGGACTTTCCAAGCTCGCACTTGGTAAAACCAAGTATCGCATTCAAGGTCGAACTCAAGGTCGGGGAGGCCAACGCATGGAATTCCGGCAGTCGAGCAAGCTCAGTGAGGTCTGTTACGAGATCCGCGGCCCGGTGATAGAGCACGCCGACGCGCTGGAGGAGGCGGGCCACAGCGTGCTCCGTCTCAACACCGGCAACCCCGCGCTCTTCGGGTTCGAGGCGCCGGACGAGATCTTGCAGGACATGATCCGGATGCTGCCGCAGGCGCACGGCTACACGGACTCGCGCGGCATCCTCTCCGCACGGCGCGCCGTCGCCCAGCGCTACCAGAACCTCGGGCTGACGGATGTCACGGTCGATGACATCTTCCTCGGCAACGGCGTCTCGGAGCTGGTCTCCATGGCCGTACAGGCGCTGCTGGAGAACGGCGACGAAGTACTGATCCCGGCCCCCGACTTCCCGCTCTGGACCGCCGTCACCACCCTGGCGGGCGGCCGGCCCGTGCACTACCTCTGCGACGAGTCCGCGGAGTGGTACCCGGACCTGGACGACATGGCGTCGAAGATCACCGACCGCACCAAGGCCGTGGTGATCATCAACCCCAACAACCCCACCGGCGCGGTCTATCCGCGCGAGATCGTCGAGGGCATCCTCGATCTCGCCCGCCGCCACCAGCTCATGGTGTTCGCCGACGAGATCTACGACCAGATCGTCTACGACGACGCGGTCCACCACACCGCCGCCTCCCTCGCCCCCGACCTGGTCGTCCTGACCTTCAGCGGGCTCTCGAAGACGTACCGTGTCGCCGGTTTCCGCTCGGGCTGGCTCGTCGTCACCGGCCCGAAGCAGCACGCGCGCAGCTACCTTGAGGGGCTCACGATGCTCGCCTCGATGCGCCTGTGCCCCAACGCGCCCGCCCAGTACGCCATCCAGGCCGCGCTCGGCGGCCGGCAGTCCATCAAGGAGCTGACCGCGCCGGGAGGCAGGCTGTACGAACAGCGTGAGCGCGCGTGGGAGAAGCTCAACGAGATCCCCGGCGTGTCCTGCGTCCGGCCGAAGGGCGCGCTGTACGCGTTCCCGCGGCTCGACCCCAAGGTGCACAAGATCCACGACGACGAGCGGTTCGTCCTGGACCTGCTGCTGCGCGAGAAGATCCAGGTCGTCCAGGGGACGGGCTTCAACTGGCCGCGTCCCGACCACTTCCGGATCCTCACACTCCCGTACGCCGACGATCTCGACGCGGCCATCAGCCGCATCGGCCGCTTCCTGAGCGGATACCGCCAGTAGACGGATGACCGAAGGAGCGGAGCCGGATGACCGAAGGAGCAAAGCCGAGGACCGGGGGAAAGAAACGGACTCGGGGCCCCGGGAAAAGGAGCGGACCCGGGGGCGTAGCCAACCTCCCGGGCCCTGAGATGCCACCCATCGGGCACGCCGGCACGTTTAAGAACCCAGGTCAGTCATGAAGTCGTCGCGTCCTGCCTTTGGACCACCGCGCATCGAGCTGCGCAGGCCGGACTTGAACCGGCATTTCGACGTCCGGGGCCTGGGCCCGTTCGATCCGGCGATCGGCGGCGAATGCTGAGTCTGGAGCAATAGTCTGAGATTGATCGCGGTCTGCCTCTGCCCGTTGGGCTACCGCGGCCCGTCCATCCGTACGGATGTGCCGCGGGGAGGACTCGAACCTCCACTGGAACCGCGCCGTCACGACAAGCCTCAGTTTCAGCTTGCGCTCCTCGCGCACCCCGGCACACACCGGTACAGGGCTCAAGCCCTGCGCCGACGGCCGGGGAATCATGGGGAACTGCTCTGCTTTACGTGAGCGAGATTACCCGAAACTACCCGAACAGGTAGCCGAATACGGCGTCACCCACTCGCTCGTCGGTGACCTCCGCGCTGTTGGCCTCCTCGCGGGCGAACTTCACCGCCTGCTGGAGTTTCTCGACCCGGTCGAGCAGTTCGTTGACCCGGCGAGCCGGCAGCGCCCCGCTGAATTTCACCGTGGTCCAGTAGCCGACGGGAATGTCCTCGTAGTACACCTCGACCTGAGCCGGGTGCTTCTCCGTGGCCTCGGCCTTCACATGGTTGCGCGGCACCTTCTTCGTACGGAGCGTCCGTACGGCCTCGGTCTTCCACGCGTCCGTGGAGGGGTCCTGGCTCCAGGACTCCGCCGCGTCCAGCACCGGCAGCTTGCGTACGAAGGTGTTGAGGTCGGTGAGCTGCTTCTCCAGGAAGAGCAGGTACGCCACCGGCGCGTCGCTCACCAGCACCCGGCCGTCGACGGTGACATCGGCGCGCGCCGTACAGTTCGCCCAGTCCTTCGTGGCGGTCACGTCGAACAGCCGCGTCAGCGTCTTGGCCGTCTCCCGCAGGACGTCCTCGGCCTTGACCTGGACCCGGGTGGACTCGGGCGGAAGCTGCTCGCCCTCCTCGTCCTTCGCCTGGTAGGTGCGGGAGATCCCGGCCAGCAGCGCCGGCTTCTGGAGACCGTGATGAGCGGCCGTCAGGTCCTGGTGGGCCTTGGACTTCACGCCCTTTTCGACGGCAATTATCTGATTGAGTTTCGCCACGACGCCGACCCTAACAAGCCCGGCCACCCACGATCGAACGGTTAAACGATCGAACGCGCCCCGCTCGCGGCCGATGCCCCCAAGAGCCCTTCGTTGGTATGGACCTGTCAGGCATCCTCCGCTACGCTCCGGCTGGCATCGCCTGAAAGCGCTCTCAGGCGCTGCAGTTCCACCCCCACGATGCTGGAACACAGAAGGGCAATGGCCTTGAGACGCACAACAGTTGTACGCACCGGTCTCTCCGCGCTCCTCCTCGTCGGAACCTGGGTGACCGCAGGGATCGCCCCCGCCGCCGCTACCCCCTCCACCCCCTCCGACGTCAAGGCCCCGGCCTCCGCGGGCATGCTCACGGCGATGCAGAAGGACTTCGGCCTGACGGAGAGCCAGGCCGTGGCACGGCTGGCCGCGGAGAAGACGGCGACCGCCGTCGAGACCAAGGCCAAGCGTGCGGCGGGAGCGTCGTACGGCGGCTCCTGGTTCAACGCGGACAGCGGCACGCTGACCGTCGCCGTCACCGACGCGGCCAAGGCCGACGCGATCCGGGCGACCGGCGCGACCGTCCGCCTGGTCGAGCACAGCGAGCGGCAGCTCGACGCGGCGAAGGACCGGATCGACGCGTTCGCCGACGACGCCCCGGCGGGTGTCAGCAGCTGGCGCGTGGACACCAGGACCAACCAGGTCGTGGTGGACGTCGTCGCCTCGCGGAAGAACGACAACGATGTCCGCGCCTTCGTGGCCCAGGCCCGCGAGGCCGGTCCCGTCACTGTCGCGGAGACCGCCGAGGCCCCGTCGACCTTCGCGGCGGGCACGGTCGGCGGCGACCCGTACTACACGGGCAACGTCCGCTGTTCCATAGGCTTCTCGGTGCACGGCGGCTTCGTCACCGCCGGCCACTGCGGCTCGACCGGTGCCCAGGTCAGGGGCTGGGACAACTCGTACATCGGCAACTTCCAGGGCTCGACCTTCCCCGGCAACGACTACGCGTGGGTGAACGTCGGCAGCGGCTGGTGGACCGTGCCGGTCGTCCTCGGCTGGGGCACCGTCTCCGACCAGCTCGTGCGCGGCTCCAACGAGGCCCCGATCGGCGCCTCGATCTGCCGTTCCGGCTCCACGACGCACTGGCGCTGCGGCAACGTCCAGGCCAAGAACGTCACGGTCAACTACTCCCAGGGCGCCGTGTACTCCATGACGCAGACCAGCGTCTGCGCCGAGGGCGGCGACTCGGGCGGCTCCTACATCAGCGGCGACCAGGCCCAGGGTGTCACCTCGGGCGGTTCCGGCAACTGCACCAGCGGCGGTACGACCTTCTTCCAGCCGCTCAAGCCGATCCTCAACCGCTACGGCCTGACCCTGCACACGGCCTGACGCGGGACGGCACGCGGGACGACACGCGCGACCTGCCGCGCGTGACCGACCGCATGACCGGCCGCACAGCCGGCTGACGGAAGCCTGTCGCACGGACCCGGGCCGCGAGGACCGCCCGGCCCCCGCGCGGCAGGCTTTCGGCTGTGCTCACTCACGTCCGCGGTAGAAGTGCCGGCCGCCGATCTTGTCGATATCGCCGATCTGACGGCCGATCTGGAGGACCGGCTCGTTGAACGTGCCGCCTTCGATCGTGTTGTGCACATGGGTGGCCTGCTGGGGCGACGGCGGCGGGCTCAACTCGTCCAGCAGAGACCGCAGTTCCGCCGCCGCCTCCGGGTCCGCGCGCAGGGTGCGGCGCAGCCGGTTGCGCCACTCCGCCTGGATGTCGCTCGCCGCCTCCGCGTCGTCGTCCTGCCGGGCCACGGTCAGATCCGCGTGCGCGGTGTCCAGATCCGACCCGACGGACTCGGCCGATCCCCAGCCCCGCGCGGCGAAGAATCCGGCCACCCGGTCACGGGCCGCGCTCCAGCCGTCCGTCGCCATCTGCTGGACGAGTGTCGTCGCCCCTGCCGCCGCCAGTGCCACCAACTCGGCTTCCACGGGTCCCCCTTCAACCGCTGTGCGATGTGTCCGCTTACCGAAGTACGGGAGTGAACGAGCTTACCGGTCACCTCCCGAGCAGGGCGGTGAGTGCGCCCACCGGGTCCGTGTCGGGGGTGCCACGGGGCCACCAGTCCTCCCGGCCGCGGTCCGACTCGTAGCCGTACCAGATCCCGTCGCGGCCGAAGCGGAGCTGGAGGGAGTCGGTGGAGAGCTGGTTGCGCCGGGGGCGGAAGTGCGGGAAGTCGGCGGCGATGAGGGCCGGGCGGGCCCGGTCGAAGGGGCCCGCGGGCGGGTCCCAGGGCTCCTCCAGCACGGCCAGCCCCGCCAGGCCGCCCTGGCGCCAGGCGGCGACGGCGCGGGCCAGGTCGGTGGGGGTGCGGTGGAGTGCGGCGGCCAGGTCCCGGTAGAGGGCCCGGGTGGAGGCCGTCAGCCCCGAGCCGGGGTGGGCGGCGGCCAGGCGCACCGCGTCCTGCCAGGGGGTGAGGGCGCCGACGGGATCGAGCCCCGTGGTGAGGAGGGTGTGCGCACGGGCCGCGGCCTCGGTGGCGAGGAGGTCGAGGGCGAGCGGGTCGGGCGCACCGGGCGACGGCGGGTAGACGGGCGGCCGGCCCGGGTGCGCGGGGACGGGGAACGGCGGCGGGAGCTGCGGGAGGGTGCGCGGGGTGAGGGCCGTGTACGCGTCGACCGTGGGCATCGGCGGTGCGGATGTGCTCCGTTCGGCCGCGGAGCGGGCGGCGTTGCGGCGCGTCAGATCGGCGAGGACTTCCTGCTCGCCGCGGCCCCGGAGCAGGAAGAGGACGAACGGGTCCTCGTCGAGGAGCCGGGCCGTCTGGTAGCAGAGGGCCGCCGCGTGCTTGCAGGGGTAGCCGTCGTCCGGGCAGGAGCAGTCGGGGGTGAGGTCACCGGCGGTGGGCAGCAGGTCGGCGGAGGCCGCGAGGGTGTGCGGCATGGCCTTGTCGAGCAGTGCGGCGATGTGGTCGGGGCGGGCCGCAGCGGCGTCGAGGAGTTCCTCCCAGCCGGTGTCGTCGAGAGTACGCAGGCGGATCTCCGTACGGTACGGGCGCGGCCGGGAGCCGTGGACGTACGCCATGACCCGGCCGGGCGTGACGGTGATCGCGTCGACATGGCCGCCGCCCGCGTACGTACGCCCGCGCTGGAGCCGGGCGGTGTCGAGGGCGGTGTCCTCCATGGACTCCACCCAGGCGTTGCCCCACCAGGTCTCGGCGAAGTCGGCACCCTCGCGCGGGCGCGCCGGCAGGGCGGGGAACGTACGGCGGCGGTCGTCGTGCCGGGGAGGGCGCGCGGCGGTCATGACAGCCTCCGCAGGGAGACCAGATCGCCCAGCTCACGGTCGGTCAGCTCGGTGAGCGCGCTCTCGCCGGAGCCGAGCACGGCATCGGCCAGTGCCTTCTTGGAGGCGAGCATCTCGGCGATCCGGTCCTCCACCGTGCCCTCGGCGATGAGCCGGTGGACCTGTACGGGCCGGGTCTGGCCGATGCGGTAGGCGCGGTCGGTGGCCTGCTCCTCGACTGCTGGGTTCCACCAGCGGTCGAAGTGCACGACATGGCCGGCCCTGGTCAGGTTGAGGCCGGTGCCGGCTGCCTTCAGCGAGAGGACGAAGACGGGCACCTCACCGGATTGGAACCGGTCGACCATGCGCTCGCGCTCCGCGACGGGCGTACCGCCGTGGAGCAGCTGGGACGGGACCGCGCGGGCCGCGAGATGGGCGGAGAGCAGCCGCGCCATCGACACGTACTGGGTGAAGACCAGGACCGAGCCGTCCTCGGTGAGGATCGTGTCGAGCAGTTCGTCGAGCAGGGCGAGCTTGCCGGAACGGCCGGTCAGCCGGGCCGGGTCCTCCTTCAGATACTGCGCGGGGTGGTTGCAGATCTGCTTGAGGGAAGTGAGCAGCTTCATCACCAGGCCCCGGCGGGCGATGCCCTCGGACTCCTCGATCGCGGCCATCGTCTCGCGGACGACCGCCTCGTACAGCGACACCTGTTCGCGGGTGAGGGGGACGGGGTGGTCGCTCTCGGTCTTGGGCGGCAGCTCGGGCACGATCCCCGGGTCGGACTTCTTCCTGCGCAGCAGGAACGGCCGGACCAGCCGGGCCAGTCGCTCCACCGCCTCCTCGTTGTCGACGTCCTTGACGTCGACGCTCTTCGCGTTCTCCACATTCTCGACGATCCTGGCGTGGCGGGCGCGGAACGCCTTCAGGGAGCCGAGCAGCCCGGGGGTGGTCCAGTCGAGGAGGGCCCACAGCTCGGAGAGGTTGTTCTCCACGGGGGTGCCGGTCAGCGCGACCCTGGCGGGCGCCGGGATCGTACGGAGCGCCTTCGCGGTGGACGAGAAGGGGTTCTTGACGTGCTGCGCCTCGTCGGCGACGACCATCCCCCAGGGGTGCGCGGCCAGGGTCTCGGCGCTGCCGCGCATCGTGCCGTACGTGGTGAGGACGAAGCCGTCCGTCACCTCGTCCAGGGTGCGTCCCGCGCCGTGGAAGCGGTGCACGGGGACGCCGGGGGCGAAGCGGGTGATCTCGCGCTGCCAGTTGCCCAGGAGGGAGGCGGGGCAGACGACCAGTGTCGGGGCGGGGCGGGCGCGGTGCAGATGGAGGGCGATGACCGTGACGGTCTTGCCGAGGCCCATGTCGTCCGCGAGGCAGCCGCCGAGACCGAGCGAGGTCATCAGGTCGAGCCAGGCCAGGCCGCGCAGCTGGTAGTCGCGCAGGGTGGCGGCGAGCGCCGGGGGCTGCGGGACCGCCCCCGGGCCCGCGACCAGCCGGTCGCGCAGCGCCGCCAGCGCGCCCGTCGGCACGGCCTCCACCGTCTCGCCGTCCACCTCCGCCGTGCCGGTGAGGGCGACGGCCAGCGCGTCGACGGGCTCCAGCAGCCCCAGCTCCCGCTTGCGCGCCTTCCGTACGAGCGCGGGGTCGACGACCACCCACTGATCGCGCAGGCGGACGATCGGGCGGTGCGACTCGGCGAGGGCGTCCATCTCCTGCTCGGAGAGCGGCTCGCCGTCGAGCGCCAACTGCCAGTTGAACTTGAGCAGTTCAGCACTGTCGAAGAACGGGGTGCCGTCGGTGGCCGAGCCGGGCGCGGGACGGACGACAGCGGCGGCCGTGAGGCTGCGTGCCAGCTCCCGGGGCCAGTGCACGGCGACGCCCGCTTCCGCGAGTCGGGCCGCCCCGGGCCCGAGCAGCTCGTACAGCTCGTCCTCGGAGAGCGGCAGCGCGTCGGGGACGTCCCGCTCCAGGAGCCGGGCGAGCGGTGTCCAGACCCGGGCCGCGCGGCGCAGCGCGAGCATGGCGTCGATCCGGGCGCGCGGGCCGAAGCTCTCGCCGTCGCCGGCCCAGAGTCCGGCCGCGTCGATGACGAGGGTCGGGTCGGCCAGGCTGTGGATCTGGACGAGAGCCGCCCCGGCCCGGCGCACGTCGTCCGGGGACTCGCCGTCGGCCCGGCGCTCCCTCCCGAGGCCGTCGGGGGCCGTCTCCGCGTGGTCGAAGAGTTCGTACGCCGACAGGTCGAGGCGCAGCGAGACCCGTACGCCCGCGTCCATGCCGGCCGCCGCCTCGGCCGCCCAGGGCCTGGCGCCCGGGAGATGCTGCGGGGCCCGCGCGGCGAACGGCTTCCCCGCCGCGTACGCCGCCGCGGGGGTGCGGGGCAGGGAGTCGGCCACCGCGTCGAGAAACGCCCGGACCAGCGCTTCCGGTTCGGGGAGCAGGAGTGGGCCGTCGCCCGGCAGCGGCACGGGATGGGCCTCGGGCGGCATGGCCGCGGCGACGGCGCGCAACTGCGCGATGTCGTCGGCGTCGAGCGGGCCGGCCCGCCAGGCGTCGTGGTCGGAGGCGGTGAGCCCGGGGAGCAGCCGGCCCCGCGCGGCCAACTGGAGTGCGTGCAGCGCGGCGGCGCCCCAGCAGGCGGACGCCGGGTGGGCCGTCCTGTCGCGCCGGGCACGGACCAGCAGCGGGACCGCGTCGGCGACGGACATCAGCACGGCGGGGACCGTGACAGCGCGGACACCGCCGGCCGCGCCGGCACTGTCCCCGTCGCCGTTGCCGTCGCTATCGCCGTTGCTGTTGCTGTCGTCGGTGCCGAATCCGTCCCGCCGTACGACCGTCAGCTCGTCCCCCGGCGCCTCGGGCAGCTCCCCCTCCGGCGCCCAGAAGGCGACCCGGCCCTCGCGCGGCAGCCCCGCGGGCAGGAAAACGGCTGCGTGGCGCACCAGCCCCACGGTCCCGTGCGACGTCATGGTGCCACCCCCTCCTGCCTCGAACGGCCAAGATCCGATTACCTCTGCGAGTCTAGGCGGGGGGTCTGACACTGCCCCTCGGCCGAGCGTCTCCGCAGCTCAGCGCAGTCCGTCCCAGAGTTCACGCTCCCGTGGCCGAAGATCACGCACGGTGGCGGAGGCGGCGCCGGGGCCGCCGCCGAAGACCATCGTCGTCCGCGTGTCCCGGTCGTACGGCGCCCAGCCCGGATCGCCCGTCCGCGCGAACGCCACCCACGCCCGGTGCATCGCGCCGGCGAGCTCCGCCGGCGGCCGGTCGCCGAGCATCGGGGTGTACGCCGGGTGGTCCGGGCGGTCGAAGACGAACCCCAGCTCCGCGCCGTGGCAGGCGCCGAGGACCCGGCCGGGCCCGTCGCCGTGGCGGAAGAGGCGAGGGGAGCGCCAGGCGAACTCGTACAGGTACGCGCCGGGCACGGACTCCGCGAGGCGGACCGCCGGGATCCGGTAGAACCAGTCGGTGGCCAGGGCGTCGAACACCTCGCCGGGGCTCGCGCCGGGCCGCGCCTCGCGGTAGACGGCCGACGCCCTGTCGGGGTCCGGGCCGTACGCGGCGGCGGTCGCGCGCAGCTTGGACTCCGGCAGCGCGTCCAGCCGCCCGGTGGGCACGAGGAAGAGCCGGTACTCCTCCCGGTTGCTGCCGGCCAGCAGCCGGACGCCGTGGTCCGGGCCTGGCAGGGGCAGCTCCGGGAGGACCGGTTCGAACGGCATCATGTTGAGCGCCGCCTCACCCCACAGCTCCGGGTCGGGCCGGGCGCCGATCTCCACGCGCAACTCGCTCTGCGCCGCCAGCAGCCGGTCGCCGGGCACGGCGGCGAAGGCGTCCGCGGTGGGCGGTACCGACAGCTTCGCGGCCAGCCGGGCGGTGATCAGCCGCGCGGACGCGGGGCGCAGGAAGTGATGGGCC
This sequence comes from Streptomyces sp. NPDC056987, assembly GCF_042673865.1. Lineage (NCBI taxonomy): Bacteria > Bacillati > Actinomycetota > Actinomycetes > Kitasatosporales > Streptomycetaceae > Streptomyces > Streptomyces sp. NPDC056987. The sequence continues at coordinate 54,688 of NZ_JBHURV010000010.1, read as the reverse complement.
GCGCCGCTCTGGAGGATCGCCGCGCGGAACAGACCCCGGGCGCGCTCCGTCGCGAGGAGGACGCCGATGCTCATCGCCCCGGCCGACTCCCCGAAGAGGGTGACACGGTCCGGGTCACCTCCGAAGGAGGCTATGTTGTCGCGCACCCACTCCAATGCGGCGATCTGGTCGAGCAGCCCCCTGTTGTCCGGTACGCCGTCGAGATGGAGGAAGCCCTCGGCTCCGAGCCGGTAGTTGAACGTCACGCACACCACGCCGTCGCGGGCGAACGTACCGCCGTCGTACGCGGGCAGTGATCCCGAGCCGTTCGTGAACGCCCCGCCGTGCACGAACACCAGCACCGGCAGGCGGGCCTCCGGACCGGCCGCGGGGGTCCAGACGTTCAGGTTGAGGCAGCTCTCCCCGGGCGCGCCCCGGACGGTGTGCTGCGGCAGGAGGGCGTCGAGGGGCGGCGCGTACGGGGCCTGCGGCGCCGTCGGGCCGTAACTGACCGCGGGCCGGACGCCCTCCCACGGCTCGGCTTCGTACGGTCGGCCGAAGCGCGGGGCGGTCGCGTACGGGATCCCCAGGAACTCCGTCACCGACGGGAACGGGGCCGCCCGGCCCGCGACCCGGCCCTGCCGGGTCGCGCACCACGGCACCGCCCCTCGGCGCGCCACGCCCCACCGGTCAGATGTGCGGCTGGACGTGGGGGCGGGCCGGTGGCGACGCCTCGTGGGAGACGAGCCGCTCGCTCAGCATGTCCGGCCCTGCCTCCGGCGCCGATTCCGATTCCGGTTCCGCCTCCGGCTCCGGCGCCGCTACCGGCTCCGGTTTCTCGACGGACCGGTACGGCTCGGCCGAAGGGGTCTCCGGGGTCCCGGTGCCCGCCGCCGGGGTCTCCGGGGCCGGTGGTGCAGCGGCCTGGGCAACTCCCGAGACCGCCTCGACCGCCTGCGCGGCCTCGGCGGGCGTGGCCCGCTCCAGGAAGCGCAGCAGTTCCACGGGGAACGGCAGGACGAGGGTGGAGTTCTTCTCGGCGGCGACCGCCACGACCGTCTGGAGCAGCCTCAGCTGCAGGGCCGCGGGCTGTCCGGACATCTGCTTGGCGGCCTCGGCGAGCTTCTTCGACGCCTGGAGCTCCGCGTCCGCGTTGATCACGCGGGCCCGCCGTTCCCGGTCCGCCTCCGCCTGGCGGGCCATCGACCGCTTCATGGTCTCCGGCAGCGACACGTCCTTGATCTCGACCCGGTCGATCTGGACGCCCCAGCCGATCGACGGGCTGTCGATCATCAGCTCCAGGCCCTGGTTGAGCTTCTCCCGGTTCGACAGCAGGTCGTCCAGGTCGCTCTTGCCGATGATCGAGCGCAGCGAGGTCTGCGCCATCTGCGAGACCGCGAACCGGTAGTCCTCGACCCGGATCACCGCGTCGGCGGCGTCGACGACCTTGAAATAGATCACGGCGTCCACGCGCACCGTGACGTTGTCGCGCGTGATGCCGTCCTGTGCGGGCACCGGCATCGTCACGATCTGCATGTTGACCTTGTGCAGCCGGTCCACGAACGGGATGACCGTGGTGAATCCGGGACCCCTGATGCCTTCTCGCAGCCGTCCGAGGCGCAGGACCACGCCGCGCTCGTACTGCTTGACGACCCGGGCCGCCGCCATGGCGTACAGCCCGCACGCGCAGACGGCGGCTATGACCGCTATGACCAGTTCCTCGACCATGATGGGCCCCCTGACGCCTGACGCCGGACCGAGGTGCTATTAACCACGGTATGCCTTGTATGACCCGGTGGTCGAGACGCGCGGAGCGGGAAGATACCGGCGCGTAGCCCGACCGGCCGCGCTCGCGGTGCCGCGGTGGACCGGATCCGGCAGGGTGACCAGCACATGCCCGCTTTCCGCCTCCTCCTCGCCCGTTTCCCGCTCTCCTCCCGCCCGATTCCGCCGCTCCCGCCGCTCCCGCCGACTCCGCCGACTCCGCCGCTTCCGAGACGAGGGCCCGCACATGTCCGTGACCGATCACCGGCGCCTCGGCATCGCCGCCGGGACCGCGCTCCTGACCCTCGCCGTCGCGGGCTGCTCCGGTCTCGGCCGGGCCGCGGTGGGCACCATCACGTACGACACCGGGCAGAAGCTCCGGATCCAGGTGACCACTCCCTCGGTCACGGGCTGTCACCGGCTGAAACCCGTCGGCGCGGTCTCGATCGCCAATCGCACCGTGCTCGACCTCATCGCGTACCCGACGGCCGACTGCACCGGCAAGAACACGACATACATCGCCACGACGCTGTCCGACGTGATCGCCCCCGGCGCCGGGCCCTGGCGCAGCTACTCGATCGTGCACTGACGCGTTCACCGGCGCGCCGCGCGGGTACACCTGGGGTGAGGGTGGAACGGGAGGTGCGAGAGCCATGCGGCGCACCGGAAGTGAACCTGTCACCGCGCGCAGCGCACTGCGGATGCGGTTCTGGCTGAGTCTGTGGGGGCTGGTATGGACCGGCCTCGGCACCGCCGCGTTCGCCGTGGCCGGCCGGCCCGGGTGGGCGGCGGCCTGCGGCGTGCTGGTGCTGATCGTCGCGATCGATCTGACCGTGGTCCTGCGGCGGATCCGGCAGGGTCCGCGCTTCCAGCCGGGCCGGGATGTCCCGCCGTACCCACCGGGTCACGGCCCGAACCCGGTCCTGCCGGAGGACCGCGAGCGCATCCGTGACCTGGAGCGTCACCGGATGCGACGGCGCCACCGCACCGGGCACCACACCGTCTGAGGTAGTTGCCCGACGCGGGGGACGCGCGCCTCGTCGAGGCGCGCGTCCCCCGCGTGTCCTATGTGACCTACGTAGACCTACGTGGCCTACGTGGCCTGCGTTTCCCGACTCGCCCTGCGTCTTACGTGTCCTACGTGTCCGACGCCTTCGAGTCGAAGCGTGCCGCCTCCAGATACTCCGGCTTCGGGTCCAGCGCCGCCGCGAGTCTGAAGTGCCGCATCGCCTGCTCCGGCCGCCCCGACCGCTCGAACGTGCGGGCCAGCGCGAAGTGCGCGAACGCGTTGTCCGGCTCCCTCTCCAGGACGAGCTCGAACTCCAGCTCGGCGGGGCGCAGTTGCGCGGCGGCGAAGAACGCGCGGGCGCGCAGCAGCCGGGCCGCGGTGTTCTCCGGGTGGGACGCGATCACCGAGTCCAGCAGTTTGACCGCCCCGCGCGGGTCGCGCGCGGCGAGGAGCTGCTCCGCCGCGCGATAGTCGATGATGTGGGTCTCCGGGCTCTCTGGCACGTTCGCATCCTTCCCTTACTTCGCGCTCTCAACGCCGCACACAGCGGCGCTATTCCTCACGGCGGGCGTGTTCGGTCACTGTCCGCCACACCTCGCGTACCTGCGGTTCCAGCAGTTCCAGCGGACCGTCGTTGTCGATCACCACATCGGCGACGGCGCGCCGCTGCGCGCGCGTGGCCTGCGCCGCCATCCGCTCGCGTGCCTCGCGCTCCGTCATCCCGCGCAGCCGTACGAGCCGGTCCAGCTGGGTCTCGGGGGTGGCGTCGACGATCACGACGAGGTCGTACAGCCCCGTCATGCCGTTCTCGACGAGCAGCGGTACGTCGTGGACCACGACCGCGTCCGGGCCCGCCGCCGCCTCCAGCTCCGCGGATCGCGCCCGCACCAGGGGGTGCACGATCGCGTTGAGCGCCCGTAGCCGCTCCGGATCACCGAAGACGATCCGGCCGAGCCCCGGCCGGTCGAGGGCGCCGTCGGGGGTCAGGACGCCCGGGCCGAACTCGGCCACCACGGCCGCCAGCCCCGGCGTTCCCGGCTCCACCACATCCCGGGCGATCCGGTCGGAGTCGATCAGCACCGCTCCGTATCCGGTCAGCAGGCGAGAGACCTCGCTCTTTCCCGAACCGATTCCGCCGGTAAGTCCCAACCTCAGCATGGCGCAAGCGTAGGCCCTGGACGGACCGGGGCCCGTACGCGGCCACAGCACACGCACGGGCCACCGAGGCCGGCGACGGAGCCGGATGATGTGGCAGAGCGGCGAAGGCAGGCCCGCGCCCGGGCGTCACGCGCCGCCGTCGCCCTCCCGCTCCGCGAGGAACTTCTCGAACTCGCGGCCGATCTCGTCGGCCGACGGCAGCTCCGCCGGCTCGGCGACCAGGCTGCCCCGCGTCTCCGCGCCGGCCATCGCGTCGTACTGGTGCTCAAGCCCCTGCACCATCGTGACCAGCTCGTCGTCGCCCTCGCCGAGCTGCCGCTCGATCTCCGTCTGGGTGCGCTGCGCCTCCGTACGCAGGGAGTGCGCGACGCTCGGCAGCACCAGCCCCGTCGCGGCCGTGATCGCCTCCAGGGCGGTCAGCGCCGCGTCCGGGTACGAGGACCTGGCGACGTAGTGCGGGACATGCGCGGCGACGCCGAGCACGTCGTGCTCCGACTCCATCAGCCGGTACTCCACCAGCGATTCCGCGCTGCCGGGCACCTGTGCCTCGTCGAACGGGGAGCGATGACCCGGCATCAGGTCGGTGCGGTTTCCGTGCGGTGTGATGCCGACGGGGCGCGTGTGCGGCACGCCCATCGGGATCCCGTGGAAGTTGACGGACAGTCGTACGCCGAGGCGATCGACGATCTGCCGTACGGCCAGGGCGAAGCGCTCCCATTCCACGTCCGGCTCGGGGCCCGACAGCAGCAGGAACGGGGCGCCCGTGGCGTCCTGGACCAGCCGTACGTCGAGCGTGGGCGTCTCGTAAGCCGTCCAGCGGTCGCGCCGGAACGTCAGGAGCGGGCGTCGCGCGCGGTAGTCGACCAGCCTGTCGTGGTCGAAACGGGCCACCACCTGGTGGGGCAGCGACTCCAGCAGGTTCTCGACGATCTGGTCGCCGGTCTCCCCCGCGTCGATGTAGCCGTCGAAGTGGTACAGCATGACCAAGCCCGCCGACTCCTGCGCCAGCGCCATGTCGACGACGGCGAGGCCCTTGGGCTCCCACTCGTACAAACCCTGCGGATCAAGCACGGTTACCGCTCCTCCTCGTATTCATAACGAAGAACGCGTCATGGGGCGCAGGCATTCCCCACGTCCCACCCGCCTAACCTCCCGGCCCGCGCGCCTTCTTGAGCGGATCGGGACACGCGCACACGCGGGCACGCGGACACCCGCGCACGGAGACAGGCGGACACGGGGATACGTGGACACGCGTAAGGCCCGCTCCCCGAGGGGAACGGGCCTTACGTTCAAGCGGTACTGCTCCTACCTACGACACACTGCCGGAGCGTCAGCTCTGGCCGCCGGCCAGCTTCTCGCGCAGCGCGGCGAGCGCCTCGTCCGACGCCAGGGCGCCGGAGTTGTCCGCCGACTCCGAGGAGTACGAGCCACCGCCACCGGAGGCGGCCGGAGCGCTGCCCCCGCCGGCGGGCGCGGCAGCACCCTCGGCAGCGGCGGCCTCGTCGGCCTCGCGGGACTTGATGACCTGGGCCTGGTGCTGCTCGAAGCGCGACTGCGCCTCGGCGTACTGGCCCTCCCACGCCTCACGCTGGGTCTCGAAGCCTTCGAGCCAGTCGTTGGTCTCGGGGTCGAAGCCCTCGGGGTAGATGTAGTTGCCCTGGTCGTCGTAGGACGCGGCCATGCCGTAGAGCGTCGGGTCGAACTCGACCGAGGCCGGGTCGCTGCCGAAGGACTCGTTGGCCTGCTTCAGCGAGAGGCTGATGCGGCGGCGCTCCAGGTCGATGTCGATGACCTTGACGAAGATCTCGTCGTTGACCTGGACGACCTGCTCCGGGATCTCCACGTGGCGCTCGGCCAGCTCGGAGATGTGGACCAGACCCTCGATGCCCTCGTCGACGCGGACGAACGCGCCGAAGGGAACGAGCTTGGTGACCTTGCCGGGGACGACCTGGCCGATCTGGTGCGTCCGGGCGAACTGCTGCCACGGGTCTTCCTGCGTCGCCTTGAGCGACAGGGAGACACGCTCGCGGTCCATGTCCACGTCGAGAACCTCGACGGTGACCTCCTGGCCGACCTCAACCACCTCGGAGGGGTGGTCGATGTGCTTCCAGGACAGCTCGGAGACGTGCACGAGACCGTCGACGCCGCCGAGGTCCACGAACGCGCCGAAGTTGACGATCGAGGAGACGACGCCGGAGCGGACCTGGCCCTTCTGCAGGGTCGTGAGGAAGGTCTGGCGGACCTCGCTCTGGGTCTGCTCCAGCCAGGCACGGCGGGACAGGACCACGTTGTTGCGGTTCTTGTCCAGCTCGATGATCTTGGCTTCGAGCTCCTTGCCCACGTAGGGCTGGAGGTCGCGGACGCGGCGCATCTCGACGAGGGAGGCCGGCAGGAAGCCACGGAGGCCGATGTCGAGGATGAGACCACCCTTGACGACCTCGATGACGGTACCGGTGACGATGCCGTCCTCTTCCTTGATCTTCTCGATCGTGCCCCAGGCGCGCTCGTACTGCGCACGCTTCTTGGACAGGATGAGACGGCCTTCCTTGTCCTCCTTCTGGAGAACCAGGGCCTCGATCTCATCGCCCACGGCGACGACCTCGTTGGGGTCGACGTCGTGCTTGATCGAAAGCTCGCGGGAGGGGATGACGCCTTCGGTCTTGTAACCGATGTCGAGCAGGACCTCGTCCCGGTCGACCTTCACGATGACGCCGTCGACGATGTCGCCGTCGTTGAAGTACTTGATCGTCTCGTCGATCGCGGCGAGGAAGGCTTCCTCGTTACCGATGTCGTTGACCGCAACCTGCGGGGTGGTGGCGGTGGTCTCGGTGCTGCTCGTCATGTGGGAAAGGGCTCCGGTGCGGACAGTGAGTCGTAGGTACTGCTACGCCGGGAGCCCGTATCGCCACCTGCAAGAACCCGGACAGCCAAGGGAGCGCCGTCCCCGAAGAGCCAGGGAAAGCGCCTCGCCGACCGAGGAAAACGTACTTACAGAGTGCGAGCGCGGCTGCTACGTCTGAGGCGCGCAAGCCCGCAGCGCAACCTTTAGCATACGGGGGCAGCCGGGCACGGTCAATGCGCGAAGGCGCACACCCGGGGCGGAACGTCCCATACCCGGCACAAACTGCGTTTGATGAGGCCACAAGGGCCTCCGCCCGCACCCTACGACGACGGACATCATGATCCAAGAGCAGCAGGAACAGGCCGGAAGCGAGCCCGAGGCGACCCGCCGTGACTCCGGCGAGACGGAGAGCAGCCGCGCCAACCGGGGCTGGTGGGACAGGAACGCCGACGACTACCAGATCGAGCACGGCAGCTTCCTCGGCGACGACCGCTTCGTCTGGTGCCCCGAGGGGCTCGACGAGGTGGAGGCCGAGCTGCTGGGCCCGGCGGAGGAACTGCGCGGCAAGGACGTCCTGGAGATCGGGGCGGGCGCCGCGCAGTGCTCGCGCTGGCTGTCGGCGCAGGGCGCGCACCCCGTGGCGCTGGACCTCTCCCACCGCCAGCTCCAGCACGCGCTGCGCATCGCGGAGGGACGGAGCCGCGCCTTCCCGCTGGTGCAGGCGGACGCGGGGGCGCTGCCCTTCCGGGACGGCTCCTTCGACCTGGCCTGCTCGGCGTACGGCGCGATCCCGTTCGTCGCGGACCCGGTGAAGGTGTTCCGCGAGATACGGCGCGTCCTGCGGCCCGGCGGGCGCTGGGTCTTCTCGGTGACGCACCCGGTGCGCTGGGCGTTCCCCGACGAACCGGGGCCCGAGGGTCTGACGGCCGGGGCTTCGTACTTCGACCGCACCCCGTACGTGGAGCAGGACGAGGCGGGGCGCGCGGTCTACGTGGAGCACCACAGGACGGTCGGCGACCGGGTGCGGGACGTGGTGGCCGGCGGCTTCCGGCTGGTCGACCTGGTGGAGCCGGAGTGGCCGGCGTGGAACACGCAGGAGTGGGGCGGCTGGTCCCCGCTGCGCGGCGCGCTGATCCCGGGGACGGCGATCTTCGTCTGCGAGCGCGACTGAAGTACGCGGTCCTCGCAGCCGACGGCCCCGGCGGTAACGCGGCGGGCGACACTGGGCGGGTGATCCGCGACGACATCCTCGGCAGCCTGCCCGTACGCACCGCCGTCCCCGCGCTGGAACGCGCCCTCGACACGCACGGCTGCGCGGTGCTCTGCGCGCCGCCGGGCACCGGCAAGACGACGCTGGTGCCGCTGGTGCTGGCCGGGCTGCTCGGGGAGGGTGCGGAGGGCCCGGTACGGCGGGTGATCGTGGCGGAGCCCCGGCGGATCGCGGCGCGCGCGGCGGCCCGCCGGATGGCGTGGCTGCTGGGCGAGCGGGTCGGGGAGCGCGTGGGCTTCACGGTGCGCGGGGAGCGCGCGGTGGGGCGCTCCACGGTGGTGGAGGTGGTGACCACCGGGGTGCTGCTCCAGCGGCTCCAGCGGGACCAGGAGCTGGCCGGGGTCGATGTGGTGATCCTCGACGAGTGCCATGAGCGCCACCTCGACGCGGACACGGTGGCGGCGTTCCTGCTGGACGTACGGGCGGCGCTCCGGCCCGAGCTGCGGCTGGTGGCGGCGTCCGCGACCACCGACGCGGCGGGGTGGGCGCGGCTGCTCGGGGACGCGCCGGTGGTGACGGCGAGCGGCGTGTCGTATCCGGTGGAGGTGGTGTGGGCGCCGCCCTCGACGGCCGTACGCCCGCCGCACGGGATGCGGGTCGATCCGGCGCTGCTGACGCATGTGGCGTCGGTGGTGCGCCGGGCGCTCGCCGAGCGCGCCGGCGATGTGCTGTGCTTCCTGCCGGGGGTGGGCGAGATCGGCCGGGTGGCCGGGCTGCTCGGGGAGTGCGGCGCCGAGGTGCTCCAGGTGCACGGCCGGGCGCCCGCCGCCGTGCAGGACGCGGTGCTGGCGGGGGCGGCGTCGGGCCGCCGCGTGGTGCTGGCCACGGCGGTGGCCGAATCCAGCCTGACCGTGCCGGGCGTACGGGTCGTCGTGGACGCCGGGCTGGCGCGCGAGCCCCGTACGGATCATGCCCGGGGGCTCAGCGCGCTGACGACGGTACGGGTGTCCCGGGCGGGCGCCGGACAGCGCGCCGGGCGGGCCGGGCGCGAGGCCCCCGGGACGGTGTACCGCTGCTGGTCGGAGGCGGAGGACGGCCGGCTGGCACGTTTCCCCTCCCCCGAGATCAAGGTCGCGGATCTGGCGGCGTTCGCGCTCCAGGCCGCGTGCTGGGGTGACCCGTCGGCCGAGGGGCTCGCCCTGCTGGACGCGCCGCCCGCGGGCGCGCTGGCGGCGGCGCGCTCCGTGCTGGCCGCGATCGGCGCGGTGGACGGGGACGGCCGGGCGACGGCGCGGGGCGTCCGGATGGCCGGGCTCGGTCTGCACCCCCGGCTCGCGCGGGCGCTCTTGGACGGCGCGGCCGAGGTGGGCGCGGGCCGGGCTGCGGAGGTGGTGGCGCTGCTGAGCGAGGAACCGCCGAGGGCGTACGGGGACGATCTGGCGGCGGCGTGGCGTACGGCGCGCAGGGGCGCGAGCGGAAACGGGAGCGGGAGCGCGAGTGGCGGCAGGGCCGGAGGCGGGAGCGGGGACGCGTACGCGGCGCGCTGGCGCCAGGAGGTACGACGGCTCACTTCCTCGGTGACCGGCGCGCGCCCCGGTGGCGGTGCCGGGCCCGCGTCCGACGACGCCGCCGCGGGGCTGGTCACCGCGCTCGCCTTCCCCGAGCGGGTCGCCCGGGCCCGGGGCGAGGGGGCGTTCCTGATGGTCTCGGGGACGGGGGCCGAGCTGGGCCAGGGCTCCGCGCTGCGGGGCGCGGGCTGGCTGGCGGTGGCGGTCGCGGACCGGCCCGCCACCGCCGCGTCGGCGCGGGTACGGCTGGCCGCCGTCATCGACGAGGACACCGCGCGGGCGGTGGGCGGCTCCGCGTACTCCGAGGGCGAGGAGGTGCGCTGGGAGGGTGGCGAGGTGGTGGCCACCCGGGTGGCACGGCTGGGCGCGGTGGAACTGTCCGCACGCCCGCTGAAGCAGCCGGATCCGGGGCTGGTGCGCGGGGCGCTGCTGGCCGGTCTGGAACGGGAGGGGCTGGGGCTGCTGCGCTGGACGCGCGACGCGGAGGGGCTGCGCGAGCGGCTCGGGTTTCTCCACCGGGAGCTGGGCGGCGGCTGGCCGGACGTCTCGGACGGGGCGCTGCTGGCGCGGGCCGAAGCGTGGCTGGAGCCGGAGCTGTCCCGGGCGCGGCGGCGCGCGGATCTGGGCCGGCTGGACGCGGGGCAGGCGCTGCGGCGGCTGCTGCCCTGGTCGACCGGGGAGGCGGCGCGCCTGGACGAGCTGGCGCCGGAGCGGATCGAGGTGCCGAGCGGTTCGCGCGTACGGGTGGAGTACGGCGGGCCGCAGCCGGTGCTCGCGGTGAAGCTCCAGGAACTGTTCGGGCTGCGGGACACGCCGCGGGTGGCCGGGGAGGCGGGCGTTCCGGTACTGGTCCACCTGCTCTCGCCGGCGGGGCGGCCCGCGGCGGTGACGGCGGACCTGGCGTCGTTCTGGCGGGACGGCTACCGGGCCGTGCGGGCGGAGCTGCGGGGCCGCTATCCGCGCCACCCGTGGCCGGAGGACCCGTCGACGGCGGTGGCGACGCGCCGCCTGAACAGCCGGCGCTGACAGCACCGGCCGTACGGGGCCGAGGCCGGGGGCGGTGACCGGGGGCGGTAGCTGACGACGGAGGCCGGGGGCGGGTCTTCCCGCTCCCGGCCTCCGTCGTCGGCCGGGTCAGGCGACCGTCAGCTCGACGGTCAGGGTGGCGCCGCCCTCGGTGGTGATACGGAGCAGGAACGTGCCCGCGGTGTCGCCCGCGAAGATCTTCGGGAGCTGGAGGACACCGTCGGCGTCGGTCCTGAGCTCCGTCAGCGTCCGCAGCGGGTTGCCGTCGGCGTCCTTGAAGTGGGGGCTGTCGGCGGGCGCGGTGTCGTCGGTCGCGGAGGTGACGAAGGCGGTGCTCGCGGCCACCTTCGGAGCGGCGGCTCCCTGGTAGGTGGCCTTGACCTCGACCAGGTCGGCGAACTCGGCGCCGGGCGCGGCCGTCAGCGCCGTGTCGGAGGTCCTGGCGAGCCCGTCGGCCTGACGGGCCGTCACCTTCGCCGTGTGGTCGACCGCACCGATGTCCGGTTCGTCGACGACGGTGGCGCGGATCGTGAAGGTGCCGGTCCGCTCGCCCGCCTGGACGACCGGGGCGGTGGCCGCGCCGTCCTCGCCGGTGACGACGGTCAGCCCGGTCTTGCCGGGGACGAAGCGCGCGTCGGTGTCGCCGACGATCTCGAACCGTACGGGTACGTCGGCGACCGGCTTACCGGCCGCGTCCGTGGCGCGTACCGAGGCGCCTTCGGTGAAGCGGCTGCCCGCCACGGCGGTGGCCGTGCCGGAGCCGGTCTTCACCAGCCTCGCGACGACGGGCTCCGGGTCCGGGGTGCCGGGCGTCTCGCCACCGCCGGGAGCCGGCGGCTTGGGGGTGCCGGGCGTCGGCGGCTTGGGGGTGCCGGGCGTCGGCGGCTTCGGGGTGCCGGGCTCGGACGCCGGCGGCTTGGACGGGGATGTGTCGGGCGTGCTCGGAGTGCTCGGGGTGTTCGGCCGGGGAGACACGACCGGCTTGTTCGGCGTCGACGCGGACGGCGGGGTGGTGGGGCCGGGCGTCGTGGGCGGGGTGGTGGAGGGGCTGCCGGGGCCGGGGCCGACCGGCAGCACGCCCTGGCCGTCCGGGACCTCGTGCGTGCCGTTCTTGTAGTACCGGAACCAGGTCAGGACCGTGTTCAGGTACTCCGTGGAGCGGTTGTAGCCGAGGATCGCCTGGTGGAGGTCGGCCTCGACGGAGAGATCGCGGTCCCCGGCGCAGAGGTAGTAGGCCGCCGCGAGCGCCGCGTCGTAGATGTTGTTGGGGTCCTTGCTGCCGTCGCCGTTGCCGTCCTGGCCCCAGGTCGCCCACGTGGACGGGATGAACTGCATGGGGCCGACGGCGCGGTCGTGCGTGGTGTCCCCGTCGTAGCGGCCGTTGTCGGTGTCGGAGATGTTGGCGAAGCCGACGCCGTTGAGGACGGGGCCGAGGATCGGCGCGAGCGTGGTGCCGTCGGCGTCGACCTGGCCGCCGCGTGCCTGGCCGGACTCCACCTTCCCGATCGCGGCGAGGAGTTGCCACGGCAGGTTGCAGCCGGGCTTGTCCTCCGTGACGGTCTGTTCCGCCCTCTTGTACGCGGCCAGGACGGTGGCCGGTATACCCGCTTCCGCCGGACCCGTGGCCGGCAGGTCTATCGAGGCGCCGGGCTTGTCCGGGGTGGTGAGCGGCGGAAGCTCGGTGTAGTACGGGGAGTTGCCGGTCACCGCGGTGTCGGGGGACGGCGTCGCGTCGGCGGCCTGGGACCCGCCCGTGCCGGTGGGGATGGCGCCGGGTGCCTGGGAAGCGGAGAGTGCCGCGATCGCGGCGGCGGCCACGGCGGTGGTGGTCGCTCCTCTGCGCAGTCGGCTGCCGAATAGCGCTGGCATAGGTCGGGCCCCTCCCCGTGGACGGCTGTTCGCGCTCCCCGCGCGAGGACTCAGGCGACCCTATGTCAACTCCTGGCCCCAGCACACCGGTCGGTCGGCCGTTTTCACCAGTTCGCCACCTCCGCGTCGCCCAGTTGTCCGTACGGGCGCGTGACCGGTCGTGGCCGGCCCGTTCCCGCCTGCCCGGACCGCTCCGTACCGCCGCCCGTTTCGCGCCGCCGCCCGTCGCCGGGACGCCCGTCCGGGCATGCGGCGGCGGCACCCACCGGGAGACCGGCGAGTGCCGCCAGGACACGGTGCGCGGCGCCGGGGGCGCCGACGGGCGAGGCCCCGCCCGGGTCAGTGCGCCGCGGACTCCCAGTCGGTGCCCACGCCGATGGACACGTCCAGCGGCGCGCGCAGCTCGACCGCGCCCGACATCTCGCGGCGCAGCAGCTCCTCCACCCGCTCGCGCTCGCCCGGGGCGATCTCCAGGACGATTTCGTCGTGGACCTGGAGGAGCATCCGGGAGGTGAGCCCGGCCTGTTCCATCGCCCGGTCGACCCGGAGCATGGCGACCTTCACGATGTCCGCGGCGGTGCCCTGGATGGGCGCGTTGAGCGCCATCCGCTCGGCCATCTCGCGGCGCTGGCGGTTGTCGCTGTTCAGGTCGGGCAGATAGCGGCGGCGGCCCAGCATCGTCTCCGTGTAGCCCGTGGCCCTGGCCTCGACGACCGCGCGGTGCAGATAGTCCCGTACACCGCCGAAGCGCTCGAAGAACGTGTCCATCAGGCCACGTGCCTCGGCGGCCTCGATGTTGAGCTGCTGGGAGAGACCGAACGCCGAGAGGCCGTAGGCCAGTCCGTACGACATCGCCTTGATCTTGCGGCGCATCTCGGGGTCGACCGCGGACTTCTCCACGCCGAACACCTGGGAGGCGACGGTGGTGTGGAGGTCCTCACCGGAGGTGAAGGCCTCGATCAGGCCGGCGTCCTCGGAGAGGTGGGCCATCACCCGCAGCTCGATCTGGCTGTAGTCCGCCGTCATCAGCGACTCGTAGCCCTCGCCGACGACGAAGCCGCGGCGGATCGCCCGGCCCTCGTCGGTGCGGACCGGGATGTTCTGGAGGTTGGGATCGGTGGAGGAGAGCCGGCCGGTGGCCGCGACGGTCTGGTTGAACGTGGTGTGGATCCGGCCGTCGGCGGCGATCGTCTTGATCAGCCCCTCGACCGTGACCCGCAGCTTCGCCTGCTCCCGGTGGCGCAGCATGATCACCGGCAGCTCGTGCTCCGTCTGGGCGGCGAGCCAGGCCAGCGCGTCGGCGTCCGTGGTGTAACCGGTCTTGGTCTTCTTGGTCTTGGGCAGTCCCAGCTCGCCGAAGAGGACTTCCTGGAGCTGCTTGGGCGAGCCGAGGTTGAACTCGCGGCCGACGGCGGCGTACGCCTCCTTGACGGCCTGCTGGACCGCGCCCGCGAACTGCTGCTCCATGGACTCCAGATGGGCCCGGTCCGCGGCGATGCCGTGCCGCTCCAGGCGGGCCAGCAGGACGGAGGTGGGCAGCTCGACGTCGTCGAGCAGCTCGGTGGCGCCGACCTCGCCCAGCCGTTCGGTGAACGCGCCGCCCAGGTCGAGGACCGCGCGGGCCTGCGCCATCAGCGCGTCGGCCTCCGCCTGCTCGTCGCCGCCGAAGGCGAGCTGTCCGTCGGAGGCCGCCGCGGGGGCCAGCTCACGGCCCAGGTACTCGATGGCGAGGGCGTCCAGCGCGAAGGAGCGGCGGCCCGGCTTGACCAGATAGGCGGCGAGGGCGGTGTCCATCGTGACGCCGCCGACCCGCCAGCCGTGCTCGGGGGCGACGCGCATCACGCCCTTCGCGTTGTGCATCACCTTGGGGTGGTCGGCCGCGGCGAGCCAGGCGGCGAAGGCCCGCTCGTCGGCCTCGTCGAGCCGCGCCGGGTCGAACCAGGCCGCGGGTCCGTCCGCCGCGGCGAGCGCGATCTCGCTGACGCTGCCGGCGCCCAGCGCCCAGGTGTCGGTGGTGGCGACACCGAGCGGCTGTCCGCCGTGGGCCGCCAGCCAGGGCGCCAGCTCGCCGGAGCCCAGCACGGCGCCGTCCAGCTCGACGCCCGCGGCGGGCGCCGGGGCCTCGTCCTCGGCCGCCCCCGGGTCCACGGCGAGCAGCCGCTCGCGCAGGCTCGGGTTGCGGATCTCCAGCACGTCGAGGACGCCCTTGAGCGCCGCCCGGTCGTAGGGGGCGCGCTCCAGGTCCGCCGGGGTCTTGGACAGCTCGACGTCACGGACCATCTCCGTGAGCCGGCGGTTGAGCTTGACGGACTCCAGATGGTCGCGGAAGTTCTGGCCGGCCTTGCCCTTGACCTCGTCGGCGCGCTCCACCAGCGCGTCGAACGAACCGAACTGGTTGATCCACTTCGCGGCGGTCTTCTCACCGACCCCCGGGATGCCGGGCAGATTGTCGGAGGGGTCGCCGCGCAGGGCCGCGAAGTCCGGGTACTGGGCGGGGGTCAGCCCGTACTTCTCCTGGACCTTCTCCGGGGTGAACCGCGTCAGCTCCGAGACGCCCTTCGTCGGATACAGCACCGTCGTGTGCTCGCTGATGAGCTGGAAGGAGTCCCGGTCGCCGGTGACGATCAGCACCTCGAAGCCCGCCGCCTCCGCCTGCGTGGCCAGCGTCGCGATGACGTCATCCGCCTCGAAGCCGTCGATCGCGAACCGGTCCGCGTGCATCGCGTCCAGCAGCTCGCCGATCAGCTCGACCTGCCCCTTGAACTCGTCGGGCGTCTTCGAGCGGTTCGCCTTGTACTCCGGGAACTCCTCGGAGCGCCAGGTCTTGCGGGACACGTCGAACGCCACCGCGAAGTGCGTGGGCGCCTCGTCACGCAACGTGTTCGCCAGCATCGACGCGAAGCCGTAGATGGCGTTGGTCGGCTGGCCCGTCGCGGTCGTGAAATTCTCCGCGGGCAGCGCGAAGAACGCCCGGTACGCCAGGGAGTGCCCGTCCATGAGGAGCAGGCGGGGACGGATGTCTTCGGTCTTCTTCGATGCTGTCTCAGCCACGCACCCGATCCTGCCACGCCCCACTGACAATCCCGACCGGCCGCACCCGCCACCCCCGTCCCGGGGCCGCCGCCGAGCCGCCGCCGGGGCCCCGCGGAGAACGCCGCCGGACCACCGGGCAGCAGCCCACCGGACCGCGTGGAAGCCGTACGCCGGGACCTCGTCCGATGGTTGTCGGTGGCCCGTGACAGGATCGGACCCGTACACGAAAGCCCCACGCCCGAGGGAGAGCGCGATGGCCAGCAAGCCGCCCACAGGTGATCCGGTGCAGGACGCCCCCCAGGTCGCTGCCCCCAAACACGCGGCGGCGGGGCTCCCCGCCATCGGACACACCCTCCGTATCGCCCAGCAGCAGATGGGTGTGCGGCGCACCGCGCAGACCCTTCTCAAGGTCAACCAGAAGAACGGCTTCGACTGCCCCGGCTGCGCCTGGCCCGAGGGCGACCACCGGCACACGGCCGAATTCTGCGAGAACGGCGCGAAGGCCGTCGCGGAAGAGGCCACCCTGCGCCGGGTCACCCCCGAGTTCTTCGCCGCCCACTCCGTCGCCGACCTCGCCACCCGCAGCGGCTACTGGCTGGGGCAGCAGGGCCGGATCACCCGGCCGATGCTCCTCGACCGGGACGCCGAAGGCCGCTCCGCGGACCACTACACACCGGTGACCTGGGAGCGGGCCTTCGCGATCATCGCCGAGGAGCTGACCGCGCTCGGCTCGCCCGACGAGGCCCTCTTCTACACCTCGGGCCGCACCAGCAACGAAGCGGCGTTCCTGCTCCAGCTCTTCGCCCGCGAGTTCGGCACGAACAACCTGCCGGACTGCTCCAACATGTGCCACGAGTCCTCCGGCTCCGCGCTCTCGGAGACCATCGGCATCGGCAAGGGCAGCGTCTCGCTCGAAGACATGCACCAGGCCGATCTGATCATCGTCGCCGGGCAGAACCCGGGCACGAACCACCCCCGGATGCTCTCCGCGCTGGAGAAGGCCAAGGCCGCCGGCGCGAAGATCATCTCGGTGAACCCGCTGCCCGAGGCGGGCACGGAGCGGTTCAAGAACCCGCAGACCCCCCAGGGCATGCTCAAGGGTGCCGCGCTGAACGACCTCTTCCTCCAGATCCGTATCGGCGGCGACCAGGCCCTCTTCCGGCTGCTCAACAAGCTGATCGTCGAGACCCCGGGCGCCGTCGACGAGGAGTTCGTCCGCGAACACACGCACGGGTACGAGGAGTTCACCGCCGCGGCGCGCACCGCGGACTGGGACCAGACCCTGGCCGCCACCGGCCTGGAGCGCGCCGAGATCGAGGAGGCCCTCGCCCTCGTCCTCGCCTCGAAGCGCACCATCGTCTGCTGGGCCATGGGGCTCACGCAGCACAAGCACTCCGTGCCGACCATCCGCGAGGTCGTCAACTTCCTGCTGCTGCGCGGCAACATCGGCCGCCCCGGCGCCGGCGTCTGCCCCGTACGCGGCCACTCGAACGTGCAGGGCGACCGCACCATGGGCATCTTCGAGCGGCCCGCCCCTGCCTTCCTCGACGCCCTCGACCGGGAGTTCGGCATCACCTCGCCGCGCCACCACGGCTACGACGTCGTACGGTCCATCGAGGCGCTCCGCGACGGCAAGGCCAAGGTCTTCTTCGCGATGGGCGGGAACTTCGTCGCCGCCACCCCCGACACCAACGTCACCGAGGCCGCGATGCGCCGCGCGAGCCTCACCGTCCACGTCTCGACCAAGCTCAACCGCTCCCACGCGGTCACCGGCGCCCGCGCGCTGATCCTGCCCACCCTCGGCCGCACCGACAAGGACATACAGGCGGGCGTCCGGCAGATCGTCACCGTCGAGGACTCCATGGGCATGGTGCACGCTTCACGGGGGAACCTGCCGCCCGCGAGCCCCCATCTGCTCTCCGAACCGGTAATCGTCGCCCGGATGGCCCGCGCCACCCTCGGCCCGCGGTCCCTCACCCCGTGGGAGGAGTTCGAGAAGGACTACGCGACCATCCGGGACCGGATCGCCCGCGTCATCCCCGGGTTCGAGGACTTCAACACCCGCGTCGCCCACCCCGGCGGCTTCGCCCTCCCGCACGCCCCGCGCGACGAGCGCCGCTTCCCGACCGCCACCGGCAAGGCCAACTTCACCGCCGCGCCCGTGGAGTACCCGAAGCTGCCCGAAGGCCGGCTGCTGCTCCAGACTCTGCGTTCCCACGACCAGTACAACACCACGATCTACGGCCTGGACGACCGCTACCGCGGCATCAAGGGCGGGCGCCGGATCGTCCTGGTCAACCCCGAGGACGCCGCCGAACTCGGCCTGGCCGACGGCTCGTACACCGACCTGGTCAGCGAATGGACCGACGGTGTGGAGCGCCGCGCCCCCGGCTTCCGCGTCGTCCACTACCCCACCGCCCGCGGCTGCGCGGCCGCGTACTACCCGGAGACCAATGTGCTGGTCCCCCTGGGCGCCACCGCGGACACGAGCAACACCCCGACGAGCAAGTCCGTCATCGTCCGCTTCGAGTGACGCGAGCTTCTTTTGCAACGATAAGGAACTTCATATACCGGCGATATCCACCATCGGCACTTACACCCCATTTCACCGGATATGCAGCCCATAGACTGTGCCTCCGGAGTTGGCATGACTCTTTCCCTGCCCGAACACATAGTTTGGGACGATGCCACAGGTACAGACTCCGGAAGCATCAACTGACCGCTCATTAGTGATCACCGGCTGCCTCGCAGCCGGGAAGGCTCCTCTTGGTGTACGTGGCGATCGATACAGACGGACGACCGATTGAGGCCTACCGAAGGAGCATATGAACAACGTCGGCGAGGTCGGTGCTCCCCTCAGCCAACACGTCGGCAAAGGCGAACATGACACTAGCTCCGTCACCTCGGCCGACAGGAGTGACCTCGACAAGAAGGTGTTCAGGGAACAAGGGAACAGCAGGCAAGCATGGAACCGTGTCCGTCGTAGCCGACCGACCAGTCTCGTTCGGTGCCTTGCCTGTGAGGGTAGCCCGAAACGTGGCCACCCCAGTCACCTGCCTGCACAGACCAACGATGCGGCGGATCGCCGATCTCTGGGTGGTCGGAAGAACCGTGTCCTGGCTCGCGGGCTGCCGAAGGCTCCACCGCCGCTACGAACGCAGGGCCGAAAATTATCTCGCCTTCGTCGGCATAGCCGCAGCTCTCATCGGCTATCGGTTGCTGCCCCTGCTCATGGCCTGAGCCGGTCCTGCTGCACGTCGAAGCAGACCAGCCCCATGGACTCCGCGACGGCCGCCGCGTAGGCCGACGCCTCCTCCGCCATGCTCCACCGCATGGCGAAGTAGACCAGCCGACCACCAGCGCAGTCCATCAACGGGCCGGCCGACCAGGGCGAGGTGTCCTCGTCGTCCTCGGTGAGATCACACCACCGCTCAAGCAACGCGGCCACGTAAACCGCAATGCGTCCAGTCGGAGGCTCTTCCACCTCGCCGTCGATGTAGCAGTCGTACAGGTCGCTGAAGACCTGGCCGGCGGTCTTGTCATCCGCCGGCCTCTCGCCTTCCCAGACAGCCAGGTCGTAACTCATGCCCCGGAGACTCCCACATCGCACTGACACCACCTGGTTGGTCGACCGCGCGACGTCAGCCATAAGAAACGACGTCGTCTTTAGACGTCATCTCATTTGGCCCAGTAGGCTGTTGGTCGTGGCGGGAGTTGTTGAGCGGCTGGTGCCGGACGAGTTGTGGGAGCTGTTCCAGCGAGTGGTGCCGGAGGCGCCATCGCGGCCGCAGGGCGGCGGCCGACGCCGGCACGGTGACCGTGAAGTACTGGCCGCGATCGTGTTCGTGGCGACGTCGGGCTGCACGTGGCAGCAGCTGCCCGCAGCGTCGTTCGGGCCGTCCGGAGCGACGGCTCACCGCAGGTTCACCGAGTGGTCGAAGGCCCGGGTCTGGGCCAAGCTGCACCGCCTGGTCCTCGACGAACTCGGAGCCCGCGGCGATCTGGACTGGTCCCGGTGCGCGATCGACTCAGTGAACATGCGGGCCCTGAAAAGGGGGACCTAACAGGTCCGAATCCTGTCGACCGGGGCAAGTACGGCTCGAAGATCCACCTGATCACCGAGCGGTCGGGTCTGCCCCTGTCCGTCGGAATCTCGGGCGCCAACGTCCACGACAGCCAAGCCCTGATCCCGCTCGTGAAGGGCATACCGCCCATCCGTTCCCGCCGGGGTCCCCGTCGGCGCAGGCCCGGCAAGTTCCACGCCGACAAGGGCTACGACTACGCACACCTGCGGAAATGGCTATCCCGGCGGGGCACCCGGCACCGCATCGCCCGCAAAGGCATCGAGACCGCGCACCGGCTCGGCCGGCACCGGTGGACCATCGAACGCACCATGTCCTGGCTCGCCGGCTGCCGACGGCTCCACCGCCGCTACGAACGCAAGGCCGACCACTTCCTCGCCTTCACCAGCATCGCCTGCACCCTCATCTGCTACCGCCGACTCACCAAATGAGATGACTTCTAAATCCCCCCAAACTCTTCAAGCCAAGAAAATCACTCCTCATTTGGGCACAGAAATGATCACGAGAGGAAAACTCAACTCCCCTTCACTCCTTTCCATCAGGTATCCAATAATTCATTGACAGTGCACACCAACCCCCATACGATCCCGGTAAGCGAGAAACCCAAGGAGGAACACATGGAAAATCGCGTCAAGGCATTAACGCTCGGCGCAATCTCTTCAATTTTTATCGTTGCGGCAACAACCGGTCCGGCACACGCAGCAGTTCAAACCGCTGCCTGCGTAACAACCGGCGCCAGCGGATCACTCACAACCCCGTCATGGACTTCGGGCGACAAGAGAGTAAACCTCACCTTGGCTCTTGCCGATTCACTGGCCGACGGCCACCACGTGAGAATCAGGGTTGTAGGCAAGACGATCGGCGGAACCCCTCTCACCTTCCCCTGGAGGTCAGTCACAGAGGGAAATGGCACAGTCAAGAGCTGGAGCACTTACGCTGAATACGGTAGCGGCTTCATTAATGTAGGCGTGCAAGTTGCCAGGTTCGAGGGTGACACACTCTTGAATTCGTGTACCGACTGGCTCGCGGACACATAGAAAGACTCGCTCTAAGCGCCACTCGCTCATGACCCCTCCATCAGTTCACCAATGGAGGGGTCATATTAAATTGCCAGGATCCTTGTTTTCGAGGCAGGAATAATGGCCGAATTTTCGCAGCCAAATAAGACAGAGCGCAGGCAGGCTCAATGTGATTCTCGACTGAACAAAAATCACACCATCAAGACGCCTGACGGCATGCTACTGCGTTTCGGCTTCTTGAAGCAGAATGCCCCCTTGACCTCCCATCACGCAGAAAATTTCCTCAGGTCTGCCGCGCGGCGAGCCGCTCGGCGGCCTTGCGGCGTTCGGGGCTCCGAGTGTCGACGATGACACCGGAGCCTTGGCCCGGGGTGTGGGTCCAGCCGCGGATCTTCGCCGCGACCTCGGTGAGCCGCTTGTCGCCCGGGGGCACGTCGATGGAGAACAACGACTCGTCCGGGACGCGGTCGTCGCCGCCCCAGCGGACCACGCCTTCGCAATCGGCGAGTATGTCCCGGAGGGTCAGTTCCTCCAGGGGGTAGAAGCCGCCGCGGACCCCGGAGGGGTAGAAGCCGGGCCGGATCCGCACTGCCGTGCCGGAGGCGAGGTTGGACTCCGCCAGCCCCTTCCGTACGGAGCCGGGGCTGCGCCAGCCGACGACCTCGCCTGTGCGCAGGGCGTTGATCTCGTAGTGGAAACGGCTGACCACGTGGATCAGGACCGTCTCGACCTCGCCCATGCGCATTCGGACGCCGTCGAGCGGGAGTCCGGGAAGGGGTCTGGTGTAGATATGGCCATGGTCGTCCGCAGTCTTCTCCATCTCCCACCCGTTCTTCGACGGAATGCCGGTCAGAACACGTTTGTTGCGCTCCTGCGCCTTCCGTATCTCTTGGCGGACCCTATCGGGGTTCGGGTCCTCGCCCGCAGCCTGGGCTGGAAGGGACAGGACGTGTGAGCCAACAGTGATGCCGACCGCTATTGAGGCGACACGGCTCAGGGCTGCGCGACGAGAAATATGCGAAGTCACTTTTTCTTTTCCTCCTCGTACCAATACTTGGGGCGCGCGAAAAAGGTCAACCCGGCGGCACCGATGCCGAGTATCCCTGCCGCGGGATTCACATATCCGGGTACGACAGCGCTGTAGTTCGGTCCGTCGGTGACGCGACACCTGAAACTCAGGGGGAGGAACGAGTACTCGTAGCCGCTGACGGACCTGGCCTGTTCCGGTCCCAGCCGCTTCTGGCACGCTAGGGCCTGATTGCCCTCGTCGAGAATCAGTAGATGGAGTACACCCCAGGTGTACGCGCCGATGGCGCAGGCCCATGCCAGCGCGGCGGCGCCCCGGACGACCGTGTGCACGCCCTGGCTGTTTCCACGGGCCAGCAGCCGTACCCCGCGGATCGCGAGCCAGGGTGTGGCTCCGAGGCCGATCAGAGTCAACAGGAGCACGAGACCGATGGCGAGATCGCCAGAAGCGTCTGTTACCAACATGCGCTGAAGCCTGTCAGACGTTCCGGGAGATGGAGTTGTACTTCTCCATGATCTGGTACAGCGCCGAACGCTGCCTGGCGTGTGCCACCGCCTCGTCGTTCGTTCCCTGGTACCGGCGCAGCACCTGGAATATCTCGTTCTCCGTGTAGTCCAGGCGCATCGGGCGCAGGGGCTTCTCCTCGGGGGTATTGCCCGAGGCGCCATCCGCGTTCCACAGGTGGATCAGGGGCACCGTGGACATCGAGAACTCATCCTGGTACCGGCAATCGTCCCAGATGTTGTACTTGTCCTCGTCGCTGTTGACATCGCGAATCGGCCCTTCGGCGTAGCCGCTCCGAATCGCGTGATTCCACGCCAGGACCGCTGTTCTTCCGAAGATCTGGGCAATTCCGGTGGAGCTGTCCTTGAAGTACCCGGTCGTGTTGAACGTCGTGGAGACCGCCTGATCCACGGTCAGGTCGATCGGGTCGATGTGCCGCATCTCCCAGTAGGCAGACGTCTGGATGAGGGCTTTCCGCATCTTGTAGCGGTGGGCGAGCAAGGTGCTGACTGTGTCGTATTCGAGGACGACCCTGCGGAAGCACTCCTCGTGCGTGTGTGACCTGAGTCCGCCATCGTTGGGGAATCCGATCGACTCCATGTACTTCCCGACGTCCGTCCGCATGGCGTTGATGACGTCGGAGTGGAGCAGGGTGTCCGGGAGGGGGCTGCGGGGAGCATTGAACGACCCCTGCCCGATGTCGCGTCCTGAGGCAATGTTGATGTCGATGTTGATCGATCCAGCGCCCGAGCCGACGGTGCGAGTGACGATCTGGTCGTAGGCCCAGTTCTCGGGCAGCGGGTAGCCGAAATTCCCGGAGAATCCGGAGGACATGTCGGAGACAAACGACGCGGTGGCGTGACCGGCCTCTGAGACACGGGTGCACACGTTGCGCGGTCCGTAGACACCGATGCCGTACCGGTTGCCGTCGTCGGCCACCGCGTCCTGGATGCCTTTGAAGTGCGGCAGGACGCTACTGGTGACGTCTTCGTTGAGGGCGTCGAAGTCCACGGCGAAAAAGATCCGGGTCCCGGACTTGAAACCATGGTCCAGCGCCGCGTTGATCGCGGCCTGGCCAGCCGCGCGCCCCTGCGGATAGCTGAAGTTGGAGGCGTCGCGCCCGAAGGTCTGATAGATCGGGAAGCAGCGCAGCCCGTTGTCAGCGATGGTCTTGAGCTCGCCGGGCTGGATCGCCTTCTCCGGCAGGTCCGGGTCGTCCGGGATCGGGTTGGTGAGGTAGCGGCCGATGTACGTGATGCCCTGGGCCTTCAGTGTCGCCGCACGCGCCGGAGTGATGAGGGTGACGCCGTCACAGGCTTCGCCGTTGCGGGACTGATCGCCGTAGGAGACCAGGAGGGATGCCCAGGTCGAGAAGTCCCCTGTGCCGGTGACAGGGAGCTTCACGAACGACTGGAAGGACGAGACCGCCGAGGCGAGGGCGCTGGTAAAGGTGGAAGTGAAAGCCACCGGCCGCTGGTTGAGGACCATGCCGGCCGAGAAGAGCTGCACCCACGGACCGCTGCTGCCGGTGGAGACGGTGTGAGAGCGCAGCCCGCTCTGGGTGCCTGGCCCGAAGACGCCGTTGGCCGTACCGTCAGCCATTCCCAGTTCGTACTGCACGGCGAACAGCATGGACTTGGCGACGTCACGCGAGTGGTGGCCGTCGGCCGGGATGACGAAGAAGTCTCTTCGGTTGATGTATGCCCCGTTCAGCCATCTCTGCACGGCGCGGATGGTGTCCGAGCCACCATTGACCGTGACGTACGCGTCCATGTTGAGCAGGCCCTTGAAGACCTTGGGGACCAGACTGCCGCCGGGGTGGACGAAGTCCACGCCCATGTCCTGCTTCAGCTTCGTGACCGATGCCGCCACACGGGAGTTGTACGTCCCGTCGATGTCACCGCCGTCGTACCCCTTGCAGTAGAGGCCGGACTGGATGATCTTGGTGAAGTTCTCCGACGGAACCGTGGCGCTGTTGAGGGTCGGGTACTTGGACTGGAGAGTGGAGAGAGTGGTGGGGCCGAACGTGTCCGACAAACCTGTGATGCCAAGTTCATACTGGAGGGCCCGAGTGAGGGCGAACATCGTCGTCCATCCAGTCGCCCCGGTCTCGGGGATACGGTCAATACCCAGCTTTCCCCCATAGACACCATTGATGAACTGCTGGGCTTTACGCACCATCTCGTCAGCCATGTGGATCCCCTGTCAGTCGAAGTCAGGCAGATGTGGCAGCATTCGACGCAACAGAGAAGGCATGCAAGGCCGACGGCCGACATCGTGACGCACCGACCGATCCCCCGTGAATGACATCCCCCGCGCCGTTCGCCGGCATGCACTCGGGCAGCAAGAGCACCCCGAACCGGTGACCACCTTAGACATGCTGCGGGGGCATTGCCGAGGAATATTTTGCGATCCGTAGAACGATGGCGTGAACATTTCGGTGACGAGCTCCGTGACACGGAGCTCAATCGCCAGATTCGCATACTATCGACGCAATCAACACAGAACAAGGACGGAACCAACTAAACGGAATGGCTGATTCTCACCTATGAGCAGATACCACTTTCGCCCAGCAGCCAGAGATGCACCGAATTGTCCCATCGCAGATATCGCGGGAGTACGGACCTTGAAAGCAGTAGAGTCGACAACGCTGGCTAGCGTTGCCGACAGCAGAGACCTCACAGGCTCCAGGTCCAGGTTCTAGCGGGTCGCTGTGGAACCAACTCGCAGCACATTGTGGGGGTAGCCACACCCGCAGGTGGCCAACGGGTGACCATCGTCAGACCGTCTCGCTGTCCTTCCTGATCCGACCGTAGCGGCAATAACACTAAGTGAGCACAGCTTGATGTTTCTCGCGCCGCAACGGATCCGGCTCAACAATAAGTTCAGCGATAACAAAGCCAGTGCTCCACCGACTTCCAAAATTGCCACACGTCTGGGCAATCCATCACGCAGAGGGTGAACAACGACCGCAATTCCAATACCGTCAGCGTCCGCTCAGCCATCTGGTACACAGGACGGTGCAGACCGCACTCACAAGCGAACACCGCAGCCGATCGGAGCCGGGCCCATGGGTGAGCAGACCACCGTGAAGTTCCCGCAGGACGTCATCGACGAGTACGCCGAGCTGGGCGTCGATCTGAACGCCATCTTCTCCGCCGGGCAGCTCCGCGACCGGATGGGGGTGGAGATCGTCGAGGCGTCCGCCGAGCGGGTCGTCGGCACCATGCCGGTCGAGGGCAACACCCAGCCCTACGGCCTGCTGCACGGCGGCGCGTCCGCGGTGCTCGCCGAGACCCTCGGCTCGATCGGCGCGATGCTGCACGGGGGCCCCAGCAAGATCGCCGTCGGGGTGGACCTCAACTGCACCCACCACCGCGGCGTGCGCAACGGCCTGGTCACGGGCGTCGCCACCCCCGTCCACCGCGGCCGCACCACCGCGACGTACGAGATCGTCATCACCGACGAGCGCGACAAGCGGGTCTGCACCGCCCGACTGACCTGTCTGCTGCGCACCTCCCCCGGGGCCCCCACCGGCACCGCCGCGTCGTAGCAGGGCTCCAAGGACCCCTTGTACGGGCCGGGAGCACCGCTTACCGTGCCCCCATGGTCGCGGTCGGACGGCGTGGATCCGGTGCGGGCGGGCGAAATCGCCCCCGCGCGGATCCCGCCGGTTCCGGCCCCGCACGTCTCGCGCGCCCCGCGCGGTGACCTCTCCAGTCATCACCCTGTGTTACAACCAGGTGAACGAAGATCCGTCCGCTGCCCGCACGGAACGCCCCGCTGCCCGTTTCGCTCCCGGCGCCTGCCCGATCGGCCGTCAGCACCAAAAACCGCTCAAGTCCCTTAGCGGAACTGCGGGTTCTCACGATGTGGTCGAAATTCGGAAAACGTGGAACGTCACGGTTCGCCCGGACTGTGCCCACCAAGTGTTGGCCTCGGCATAACAAGACAGTCACATCCTTAGCTCACCGCTCCCCACCTCGCTCACCTGCGCTTAGAGTCACGCCCAGTCACCGCGCCGCCGGTGTGAGCATCAGCTCATATGTACGCACCAGTACAGTCCGGCGAACGCAAACGGCACCTCAGCAGAGGAGGCCGCGCCAGGGGAGAGGACTCAACCGTGCGACACCGTTCATTGATCATGCTCACCACCGCGATAACGACGGGTGCGCTCACCCTCACCGCCTGTGGCTCCCGCGACGACAGCGGTAGCAAGAACAGCGGTAGCGACAAGATCACCGTCGTCATCGGTGTCGACGCGCCGCTCACCGGATCACTCTCCGCGCTCGGCCAGGGCATCAAGAACTCCGTCGACCTCGCCGCGAAGACCGCGAACAAGAACAACGAGGTCCCCGGCGTCGAGTTCAAGATCGAGGCCCTCGACGACCAGGCCGTGCCCGCCTCCGGCCAGTCCAACGCCGCCAAGCTCGTCGGCGACAAGAACGTCCTCGGCGTCGTCGGCCCCCTGAACTCCGGTGTCGCCCAGTCGATGCAGGGCGTCTTCAACACCGCCAAGCTCGTCCAGGTCTCCCCCGCCAACACCAACCCCGCCCTCTCCCAGGGCGACAACTGGGCCAAGGGCGACCTGAAGCGCCCCTTCGCCTCCTACTTCCGCACCGCCGCCACGGATGTCGTCCAGGGCAAGTTCGCCGCGCAGTACTACTACAACGACGCCAAGAAGCGGAAGGTCTTCGTCGTCGACGACAAGCAGACCTACGGCGCCGGCCTCGCCGCGATCTTCTCCGAGGAGTTCAAGCGCCTCGGCGGCAAGGTCGTCGGCACCGACCACGTCACCGTCAAGGAGACCGACTTCTCCTCCACCGCCGACAAGGTCAAGACCAACGGCGCCGACTCCGTCTACTTCGGCGGCCAGTACCCCGAGGGCGGCCTGCTCTCCGACCAGATCAAGAAGACGGGCGCCCAGGTCCCGACCATGGGCGGCGACGGCATCTACGACCCGAACTTCATCTCCGCCTCCGGCGAGTCCAACGACGGCGACTTCGCCACCTCCATCGGCTACCCCGTGGAGAAGCTGGACACCGCCAAGCAGTTCATCACGGACTACAAGGCCGGCAACTACAAGGACCCGTACGGCGCCTACGGCGGCTACTCCTACGACGCCGGCTGGACCATCATCCAGGCCGTCAAGGCCGTCCTCGCCGACAACGACGGCAAGCTCCCGGACGACGCCCGCGAGCAGATCCTCGAAGCCACCGCCAAGGTCTCCTTCGACGGCGTGACCGGCAAGGTCGCCTTCGACGAGTACGGCGACACCACCAACAAGCAGCTCACCGTCTACAAGGTCGAAGGCGGTGTCTGGAAGGACGTCAAGAGCGCCACGTTCGAGGACTGACCCGGACCGCCACGCCCCCACACACCGACCGAACCGCGCGAGGTCGCAACAGCGCCCTCGCGCGGTGTCATATCCGACACCATCGGAGGCCCTGCGGTGAACGAACTGCCGCAACAGCTCGCCAACGGCCTTGCCCTCGGTGCCCTCTACGGCTTGATCGCCATCGGGTACACCATGGTCTACGGCATCGTGCAGCTCATCAACTTCGCCCACGGCGAGATCTTCATGATCGGGGGCTTCGGCGCCCTCACCACCTACACCTGGCTCCCCAGCGGAACCTCCCTGGTGGTGGCGATCCCCCTCATGATCGCAGGCGGCGCCCTCGCCTCGGTGGCCGTCGCCACCGCGGCCGAACGATTCGCCTACCGCCCCCTGCGAGGCGCCCCACGGCTGGCACCGCTCATCACCGCGATCGGCCTCTCCATCGCCCTCCAGCAGCTCATCTGGGCGTTCTACCCCGACGCCAAGAAGGCCATCAGCTTCCCGGAATTCAAGGGCGAGTCCTTCCACATCACGGACAGCCTCTACATCCAGCGCGCCGACGCCTTCCTCTTCGTCCTCGCCCCCCTGTGCATGCTCGCCCTCGGCCTCTTCGTCTCGAAGAGCCGCAGCGGACGCGCCATGCAGGCCACCTCCCAGGACCGCGACACCGCGGAGCTCATGGGCATCAACACCGACCGCATCATCGTCATGGCCTTCGCGATCGGCGCCGCCTTCGCCGCCGTCGCCGCCGTCGCGTACGGACTCGACAAGGGCCAGATCAACTTCGAGATGGGCTTCCTCCTCGGACTCAAGGCGTTCACCGCCGCGGTCCTCGGCGGCATCGGCAACATCTACGGAGCCATGGTCGGCGGCGTCGTCCTCGGCCTCGCCGAAGCCATGTCCATCGCGTACATCGAAGAAATCCCCGGGATGCAGCAGCTCGGCGGCGGCGCATGGGCCAACGTCTGGGCCTTCGTCCTCCTCATCCTCGTACTCCTCGTCAGGCCACAGGGCCTGCTCGGCGAGCGCGTCGCGGATCGGGCGTGACCCCTCATGACTGACAACACGACTGACACGACTGACAACACCACTGGCACCACCAAGGCCACCCCCACCACGGCACCGGCCGACGCCAAGCGCACCACCCAGCTGCGCGTGCTCACCCTCGTCGGCGGCATCGCCACCGTGGCCAGCACCTTCCTCTCCTGGACCTACACCACCGAGTTCCCCGGCGACCTCACCGTCTACGGCTACCCCGGCGGCCTCCAGCTCCTCACCCTCACCGCCGGCCTGCTCATCGCGCTCTTCGCGCTCTCGGCACTCGGCGTCAAGGGCCTCACCTGGCTCACCCCCACCGGCGCCACCAAAGCGCTCCAACTGCTCGCCCTCGGCGCCTTCGCCACCACCTGGTTCACGGTCATCGCCATCGCCGTCGAACTCGGCGGACTCGTCAACCTCGACCCCGGCGGCTTCGTCGCCGCCGTCGTCACCGTCATCCCCGTCGCCGCCGCCTTCCTACTGCCCGACGACACCCGCCAGGCCAAGCGGCCCAAGGAACTCCCCTCCTGGGCGGAGATCCTGATCATCGTCGCCGTCTTCGCCGTCGGCCTCTTCGTCTTCACCTACGGCATCGACACCGAGTACGCCGAACTCTTCACCGGCTACCTGCTCACCGTCGGATTCACCGCCACCGCCCTCTTCAAGGCCGGCCTCATCGCGCGGATCAACGGCCTCACCGCCAAATACCGCCTGATCGCCGTCTCGGCCGCGTTCGTCGCCGCCGCCGCGTTCCCCTTCACCCAGAGCACCGACCAGTTCACCCTCATCGCGGTCAACATCCTCATCTTCGCGACCGTCGCCCTCGGACTGAACATCGTCGTCGGCCTCGCCGGACTCCTCGACCTCGGATACGTGGCCTTCCTCGGCGTCGGCGCCTACACCGCCGCCCTCGTCTCCGGAACGACCGCCTCCGTCTTCGACATCCACTTCCCCTTCTGGGCGGCCGTCCTCACCGGCGCCGCCGTCTCCCTGATCTTCGGCGTCGTCATCGGCGCGCCGACCCTGCGGCTGCGCGGCGACTACCTCGCCATCGTCACCCTCGGCTTCGGAGAGATCTTCCGCATCGCGGTCGGCAACCTCGACGGCGTCTCGGGCCCCCGCATCACCAACGGCCCCAACGGTGTGCCGAACATCCCCGACCTCAGCTTCTTCGGGTACAACTTCGGCGAGTCCCACACCATCCTCGGCTTCGAACTCGGCGCCTACGCCAACTACTACCTGCTGATGCTGCTCGCCATGATCCTCGTGGTGGTCGTCTTCAGCCGGGCCGGCGACTCCCGTATCGGACGCGCCTGGGTCGCCATCCGCGAGGACGAGACCGCCGCCACCGCCATGGGCATCAACGGCTTCCGCGTCAAGCTCATCGCCTTCGCCCTCGGCGCCACCCTGGCCGGCCTCGCCGGCACCGTACAGGCACACGTCCAGCACACCGTCGTCCCCGAGATGTACGTGTTCGCCGGCCCCGTGCCGCCCAACTCCGCGTTCCTCCTCGCGGCCGTCATCCTCGGCGGCATGGGCACCATCACCGGACCGCTCATCGGCGCCTCCCTGCTCTACCTGATCCCCGCGAAGCTCCAGTTCCTCCAGGACTACCAGCTCCTCGGCTTCGGTATCGCCCTCATCCTGCTGATGCGCTTCCGCCCCGAAGGGCTCATCGCCAACCGGCGCGCCCAACTCGAATTCCACGAAACGGACCAGCTCGACGTACCGGACGGCACCACCGGCAAGGGCGCCGGCGTCGCCAAGGCGGGGGCGTGAACGACATGACGACCGCGACCACAACCACCAGCGTCCTCGACGCCACCGGCGTCACCATGCGCTTCGGCGGCCTCACCGCCGTACGCAACGTCGACCTCCACGTCAACGCGGGCGAGATCGTCGGCCTCATCGGCCCCAACGGCGCCGGCAAGACGACCTTCTTCAACTGCCTCACCGGCCTGTACGTACCGACCGAGGGCACCGTCACCTACAAGGGCACCGTCCTCCCGCCCAAGCCCCACCTCGTCACCAACGCGGGCATCGCCCGCACCTTCCAGAACATCCGGCTCTTCGCCAACATGACCGTCCTGGAAAACGTCCTCGTCGGACGCCACACCCGCACCAAGGAAGGGCTCTGGTCCGCGCTCCTGCGAGGCCCCGGCTTCAGGAAGGCCGAAGCCGCCTCCCACGAACGCGCCATGGAACTCCTGGAGTTCATCGGCCTACAGCACAAGGCCGACCACCTCGCCCGCAACCTCCCCTACGGCGAGCAGCGCAAGCTCGAAATCGCCCGCGCCCTCGCCGCGGAACCCGGCCTGCTCCTCCTCGACGAGCCCACCGCCGGCATGAACCCGCAGGAGACCCGGGTCACCGAAGAACTCATCTTCGCCATCCGGGACCAGGGCATCGCCGTCCTCGTCATCGAGCACGACATGCGGTTCATCTTCAACCTCTGCGACCGCGTCGCCTGCCTCGTCCAGGGCGAGAAGCTCGTCGAGGGCACCCCCTCGACCGTCCAGGGCGACGAACGCGTCATCGCCGCCTACCTCGGCACTCCCTTCGAGGGCGCCCCCGGCGGCGAAGAGGTCGCCGCGGTCGAAGCGGCGGAAGCGGCGGCCGAGGCCGCGGGAACGGTCTCCGACACACCCCGCGACGCCGGCACCACGGGCACCACCAGCACCACGGGTACGGAAGGGGACGCGAAGTGACCGCGCTTCTGGAGGTCGAAGACCTCAAAGTCGCCTACGGCAAGATCGAAGCCGTCAAGGGCATCTCCTTCAGCGTCGAAGCCGGCCAGATCGTCACCCTCATCGGTACCAACGGCGCCGGCAAGACCACCACCCTGCGCACCCTCTCCGGGCTCCTCAAGCCCTCCGGCGGCCGCATCGTCTTCGACGGAAAACCCCTCAACACCGTCCCCGCCCACAAGATCGTCGCCCTCGGACTCGCCCACTCCCCCGAAGGCCGGCACATCTTCCCCCGGCTCACTATCACGGAGAACCTCCAGCTCGGAGCCTTCCTCCGGACGGACAAGGCCGGCATCGAGAAGGACATCCAGCGCGCCTACGACCTCTTCCCCATCCTGGGCGAACGGCGGAAGCAGGCGGCGGGCACCCTCTCCGGCGGCGAACAGCAGATGCTCGCCATGGGACGCGCCCTCATGTCCCAGCCCAAACTGCTCATGCTGGACGAGCCCTCCATGGGCCTCTCCCCCATCATGATGCAGAAGATCATGGAAACCATCGTGGAGCTCAAGTCACAGGGCACCACCATCCTGCTCGTCGAACAGAACGCCCAAGCCGCGCTCTCCCTCGCCGACCAGGGCCACGTCATGGAGATCGGCAAGATCGTCCTGTCCGGCACCGGTGAATCCCTGCTCCACGACGAATCCGTACGCAAGGCCTACCTCGGCGAGGACTGACCCGGCCGACCGCACACGCAAGAGGGCCCGCCCCCTGGGAAACCGGGGGCGGGCCCTCTCACGTACGAGACCACCAGAGGCCTACTGCCCCTTCGCCGCCTTCTTCTCCGCCGCGTCCTCGATGACCGCCTCGGCCACCTGCTGCATCGACATCCGGCGGTCCATCGACGTCTTCTGGATCCACCGGAACGCCGCCGGCTCCGTCAGCCCGTACTGCGTCTGCAGCACCGACTTCGCCCGGTCCACCAGCTTCCGCGTCTCCAGCCGCACCGTCAGATCCGCGACCTCACGCTCCAGCGTCCGCAGCTCCGTGAACCGCGACACCGCCATCTCGATGGCCGGCACCACATCACTCTTGCTGAACGGCTTCACCAGATACGCCATCGCCCCGGCGTCCCGCGCCCGCTCCACCAGATCACGCTGCGAGAACGCGGTCAGCATCAGCACCGGCGCGATCGACTCCTCCGCGATCTTCTCCGCCGCCGAGATCCCGTCCAGCACCGGCATCTTCACATCGAGGATCACCAGATCGGGCCGGTGCTCCCGCGCCAACGCGACAGCCTGCTCCCCGTCACCGGCCTCACCGACGACCGAGTACCCCTCCTCCTCCAGCATCTCTTTGAGATCCAGACGGATCAGGGCCTCGTCCTCGGCGATGACGACACGCGTCGTCAGCGGCGGAACGTGCGACTTGTCGTCGTCGACGGGCTGGGGCGACTCGGGGGCGGTCACGGGGGGCTCCTCGTTCCAGACACGGTGCTGCTCCCCATGAGCCTACCGAGCTGCGGTATTGTGGTCACGCGGCGGGTCTGGCAATACCTTTGATTCCGTGAGCCCCGGTAGCCCAATGGCAGCAGGCAGTGCTCTCAAACAGCATACAGTGTGGGTTCGAATCCCACCCGGGGCACTTTTCCTTCGATTCCAAGGTTGATCACCTAGCCAACGATCTTCACCCTTCCTGGTGAACGCTTCTCCGATTTGGCCCGCCCCTGCGAGGGCCCGGCGAAGCTGCCCTCCATGGAGCAGCATCATCCGTCGATACGCCAGGAAGCCGTCGCCCTGCTGGACCGAGGCATGGCCAACCGCGCCGTCGCCGAACGTCTGAACGTACCTCGCGGCACGGTCAGCTGGTGGCGCCACGAAGCACGCAGGGAACAGGGCGGGCAGGGGGAGGCACGCCGTTCGCGACTCTGTCCCGTTTGCGATGAGCGCCCACTCGACCGAGCCTCCTATGCCTACCTTCTAGGGCTCTACCTCGGCGACGGCTACATCAGCCACTATGCGAAGCACCGATCCCCAAGCCTGCTCGTCACCATGGATGACGCGTGGCCGGGTTTGCAGGACGCAGCGGAGGCCGCGTTCAGGGCCGTGTTCCCGGACAACGCGATCTGCCGCCAGAGGCGCAAGGGCTGCCAGAACATCAAGGTCTACTTCAAGCACCTCACCTGCCTGTTCCCTCAGACCGGCCCTGGCAGGAAGCACGAGCGGAAGATCGAACTCAACGGCTGGCAGCAGAAGATCGTGGACGAACACCCCTGGGAGTTCCTCCGCGGCCTCATCCAGCTCTTCACCAACACCCTCGACACCGTGGGCGTCGAGTGGCGGCGCGCCAATGCCAAGAACATCTCCGTCGCCAAGCGCGCCTCCGTCGCGCTCATGGATGCTCACATCGGGCCTAAGTACTGAGCGAGCCGTCGGCCCAAGGCCCCGGCCTTGGCCTGATCGCGTGAAGCTCCGCTTCCGGGCGGAGCGGCGATGTCAAAAATAATATTTCCGCATTAATTGTGGCCTTCGGAGCAGGAGACCGGAGGCCCTCCATGGATCAGAACATCACGCAGGTGAAGATCCGCCCTGCCATCGGCATCGCCCGCGTCGGCAACAGTGCCACGGAGTTCTTCGCCGGCCCGGAGTCGCCCGACCGGATGCCCGAGCAGCCCGGGTTCTACAAGGACGCGGCCGGGGAGGTCGTGCGGGAGCTCAAGCTGAACGAGGGGGGCGTGTCCGAGATCGTGTGGACCGTGCGTCTCGCCAACAAGAAGGCCGCGTGGTACCAGTTCCATCTCCCGCTCGACATCCCCGAGGGGAAGAGTCTGGCGCCCGCGTTGTACGGGCGGCGGAACGCCGCCGTGGTGGGGGCGGACCGGGCGAAGTTGTTCACGCCCGGCACGGGGCGGACGGTCTGTCCGTTCGTCGACGACGCGCCCGTGGCCGCGCAGCCGGGGCTGCTGGACCGCGCGGCGCTGGAGCACTGCGCGGCGGACGCGTTCCATCCGGGGAGTGAGGTGACCTGGCCGATCCGGCGCGGCACCCTGTACACGGAGCCGTTCCGGGTCCGGCATCGCGCCGTGAACGATCCGGAGCCCGATTACGGGGCGTCGCTCACGGCGGAGAAGGCGCTCGCGCCGAACGGTCCGACGTACGCCCAGGGGCCCGGGGATCTGACGCGCTGGATGGCGGCCCCGTGGCAGACGGACGCGGCGCGCTGTCGCTCCGGTTACGAGGTGCTGAGCAATCAGGCCGCTCTCCCTCATCTGTCCGCCGCCGCGGGCACCTGGGCGGCGGCGGGAGGTGACGCGGCGGCCGTCGAGGACGCGCTCGTCGGCCAGGCGGTCCGCCGGGCCGTGGCGGAGACCCGGTACAGCGAGGAGGAGATCTCCGCCGGGTACGACGAGCGGCTCGACCCGTTCCACGAGGGGCTGTGAGCCGCGCGCCCGCCCCGGGCCGGTCTCCGGGCGCCCGTCCCCGTACCGGGTACGACGTGGTGGTGGCGGGCGGCGGGCCGGCCGGCTGCGCGGCCGCGCTCGCGCTCGCCCGGGCGGGCCGGCGGGTCCTGCTGGCGGACGCCGGCACCGGGCCGCCGAAGGCCGGTGAGGCGCTCGTGGCCGCCGGTGGGGTGCTGCTCGACGACCTCGGGGCCGGCGACCGGGTGCTGGGCTCGGGGCACCTGCCCTGTTACGCCAACCTGTCGGCGTGGGGTTCGAGCGAGCTGCGCGCGGTCGACTTCATCAACGATCCGCACGGCCCCGGGTGGCACCTCGACCGGAAGGTGTTCGACGGGCGGCTGCGGGAGGCCGTGCGCGCGGCGGGGGCCGAGGTCGCCGAGCGCACCGCGGTGCGCCGGCCGCTCCGCCGGCCCGACGGCGGCTGGATCTCGGTGCTGCGTGGCCCGGGCGGTGACCGTGCCGTGCGCTGCCGCTGGCTGGTCGACGCCACCGGGCGGGGCGCGGCGATCGCCGTGCGCTGCGGTGCCGTGCGGCGGGTCCGTGACCGGCTGACCGCGGTGTGTCTGACGCTCGACGCGGCTCCGGGCGCGGCCGACGGCTGTTCGCTGGTGGAGTCGGCCGAGGACGGGTGGTGGTACACGGCGCCGCTGCCGAGGGGGCGCCGGCTGATCACCTACTTCACCGACACGGATCTGCCCTCGGCCGCTCTGCGTACCGCGGAGCAGGTGCGGTTGCGTGTACGGGCGACCCGCCATGTGCGGCGGCGGGCGGGGCCTCATGGGTTCGCCGTGTCGGCGGTGCCCCGCAGGGCGCCCGCGTACAGCGCGTATCTGGACCGGGTGTACGGGGACGGCTGGGTCGCGGCGGGGGACGCGGCTGTCGCCTTCGATCCGCTCTCCTCGCAGGGTGTCCTCACGGCTCTGTACACGGGGATGAGCGCGGGGCGGGCCGTCGACGCGCGGCTGGGCGGTGAGGCGGCGGCGCTGGAAGGTTATGCGGAGGGGGTACGGCGGGCGCGTGCCGCGTATGTCCGGGGTCATCGGGCCGTCCACGCGCAGGAGACCCGCTGGGCGCACCGTGCTTTCTGGGCCCGTCGGCTGGCGGCGGTGGGGGACGGCGCCCGCCCGTGAGCCCGCGCCCCGGAGCGGGGTGCGGGTGGGAGCGTGCGGGTGGAGGGGGTGCGGGCAGGAGCGTGCGGCTACTTCGGGGTGTCGTCCTCGCCGATGTGGTGGACGCGGACGAGGTTGGTGGAGCCCGCGACGCCGGGCGGGGAGCCCGCGGTGATGACGACGGTGTCGCCCTTCCGGCAGCGGCCGATCCTCAGGAGTTCCTCGTCGACCTGCGCGACCATCGCGTCGGTGGAGTCCACGTGCGGGCCGAGGAAGGTCTCGACGCCCCAGGTGAGGTTGAGCTGGGAGCGGGTGGCCGGGTCGGGGGTGAAGGCGAGGAGGGGGATCGGGGAGCGGTAGCGGGAGAGGCGTTTGACGGTGTCGCCGGACTGGGTGAAGGCGACGAGGAACTTGGCGCCGAGGAAGTCGCCCATCTCGGCGGCGGCGCGGGCGACGGCGCCGCCCTGGGTGCGGGGTTTGTTGCGGTCGGTGAGGGGCGGGAGGCCCTGGGCGAGGATGTCCTCCTCGGCCGCTTCCACGATGCGGCTCATGGTTCTGACGGTCTCGACGGGGTATTTGCCGACGCTGGTCTCGCCGGAGAGCATCACGGCGTCCGTGCCGTCGATGACGGCGTTCGCGACGTCGGAGGCCTCGGCGCGGGTGGGGCGGGAGTTGTCGATCATCGAGTCGAGCATCTGGGTGGCGACGATGACCGGCTTGGCGTTGCGCCGGGCCAGTTTGATGGCGCGTTTCTGGACGATCGGCACCTGTTCGAGGGGCATTTCCACGCCGAGGTCGCCCCGGGCGACCATGATGCCGTCGAAGGCGGCAACGATGTCATCGATGTTCTCGACGGCCTGGGGCTTCTCGACCTTGGCGATGACGGGGAGCCGGCAGTGCTCCTCGTCCATGATCCGGTGGACGTCCTCGATGTCGGCGCCGCTGCGTACGAAGGAGAGGGCGATGAGGTCGGCGCCGTGGCGGAGGGCCCAGCGGAGGTCGTCGATGTCCTTCTCGGAGAGCGCGGGGACGGAGACGGCGACGCCGGGGAGGTTGAGTCCCTTGTGGTCGGAGACCATGCCGCCTTCGACGACGAGGGTGTGGACGCGGGGGCCGTCGACGGAGGTGACTTCGAGGGTGACCTTGCCGTCGTCGACGAGGATGCGTTCGCCGGTGGTGACGTCGTCGGCGAGCCCTTCGTAGGTGGTGCCGCAGCCGTGGCGGTCGCCTTCGCGGGGTTCGACGGTGATGGTGAATTCGTCGCCGCGTTCAAGGAGTACGGGGCCTTCGCGGAAGTGGCCGAGGCGGATCTTCGGGCCTTGAAGGTCGGCGAGGATTCCGACGCTGCGGCCGGTTTCCTCGGCGGCTTTACGTACGCGCTGGTAACGCTCCTCGTGTTCGGCGTGGGTGCCGTGGCTGAGGTTGAGGCGGGCGATGTCCATTCCGGCTTCGACCAGTGCTTTGATCTGGTCGTACGAGTCGGTGGCGGGCCCCAGGGTGCAGACGATCTTGGCTCGGCGCATATATCGAGCGTAGGGCTTACCGACCGGTAGGGAATTGGCGGTGCATGACTGCCCAACAACCTTTGAGTTAAAGGTTGTTGACAAGCGTTTCAATGTGCGGCGGGGTGCTCCGATGAGCGTTTTCGGAGGCGTTCAAGGGGTGAGGTCCGGCGGGGTCATGGTGAAGCGCGCGTTCACCTGCGCGTAGACCGTCTGCCGCTGCGGTTCGAGGTCGAGCGCGGGCGCGGCCTCGGCGGAGTCGGCCCCTTTGTACGCGACGCTGCGCAGGGCGCCGGGGGCGGCGGGCCCGCCGTATCCCCCGCTGTTCTCCGCGCCGATGTCGGCGAGCTCGACCAGGGCGGCGAGGCGGGCGTCGAGCGCTTCCGCGTACTCCCTGGCACGCTTGACGGCTTCCCGTACGGCCTGGCGGCGGGCGTTCCCCCGGGCCGGGGAGTCGGGGCGCAGGGACCACCAGGGGCCGGCGACGCTGGTGAGTTCGAGGTCGGCGACGCGGGTGGTGAGTTCGCCGAGGGCGGTGAAGTCGGAGAGCTCGACGGTGAGGTGGACGCGGCCGTGGTAGGCGCGGACGCGCTCGCCCCGGCCGTGCTTGGTGAGTTCGGGGGTGATGGAGAAGGCGCCGGTCTCCAGCTTCTCGATGGCGTCGCCGTACCCCTTGACGAGGTCGAGGACCCACGCGTTGCGCCGGGTGAGGTCTTCGAGGGCGGTGCGCCGGTCGGTGCCGCGGGCGCCGACGGTGATGGAGATGCGGGCGATCTCGGGGTCGACTTCGAGCCGCGCCTCGCCGCGGACGGCGACCCGCGGTGTCTCGGGGGTGCCGTAGGGCGGGGTGGAGGTCGGGGTGTCGGCGGTCATGGGGCGGCTCCCTCGCGGCGCGGGTACGGCGGTGGCTGTCTCTGCGGCTGTGCCTACTCTCGCATCCGGGTCGGACACTCACGGGTGCGCGACCTCTGTCAGTCATCTGATCGAAACCCTCAGGGGGTGTTGCGCGGGGTGGTTCTGAGCCAGAATCTACGCGCGTTGTGCAATGGATCGGTTGTGCAATGAACCGAGGGAGAAGAAGAAATGCCGCTGAACCGTAGGACGCTCCTGGGCAGTGCGGCCGCCGCCGGTGCCGGTGCGGCGCTGGCCGCCGGGGGGACGGCCCCGGCGCAGGCCGCCGGACCTGGTCAGGGTTCCGCTCCTGGACGTCCGCAGAAGCGGTACGCGTTCACGGTGATGGGGACGACCGACCTGCACGGGAACGTCTTCAACTGGGACTACTTCACGGACAAGGAGTTCGACGACGCCGCGCACAACGATGTCGGCCTGGCGAAGATCTCGACGCTGGTCGAGCAGGTCCGCAAGGAGAAGGGCCGGCAGAACACGCTGCTGATCGACGCGGGTGACACCATTCAGGGCACCCAGCTCGCGTACTACTACGCGAAGGTCGACCCGATCACCGCGAAGCGCGGTCCGGTGCATCCGGTGGCGCAGGCGATGAACGCGATCGGCTACGACGCGGCGGCGCTCGGCAACCACGAGTTCAACTACGGCATTCCGGTGCTGCGGAAGTTCGAGGAGCAGGTGCGTTTTCCGCTGCTCGGCGCGAACGCGCTGGACGCGAAGACCCTGAAGCCGGCATTCGCGCCGTATGTCATCAAGAAGCTGCGGACGCCGCAGGGCCGGGACGTACGGGTGGCGATTCTCGGGCTGACCAACCCCGGCATCGCGATCTGGGACAAGGCGAACGTCCAGGGGAAGATGACGTTCCCGGGGCTGGAGGAGCAGGCGGCGAAGTGGGTGCCGAAGCTGCGGTCGATGGGCGCGGACGTGGTGATCGTGTCGGCGCACTCGGGGTCGGACGGTTCGTCGTCGTGGGGTGACCAGCTTCCGTACGTGGAGAACGCGGCGGGCCTGGTGGCCGAGCGGGTGCCGGGCATCGACGCGATCCTGGTCGGCCACGCGCATGTGGAGATCCCGGAGCGCCGGGTGGTCAACGAGAAGACCGGCAAGGACGTGGTGCTGTCCGAGCCGCTCAAGTGGGGTCAGCGGCTGACGCTCTTCGACATCGAGGTGGTGTGGGACCGGGGCGGCTGGACGGTCGAGAAGGTCTCCTCGAAGGTCCTCAACTCGAACACGGTCGCGGAGGACAAGAAGATCACGGGGCTGCTGGCGGACGAGCACCGCAAGGTCGTCGCGTACGTCAACCAGGTGATCGGTACGTCGACGGCGGCGATGTCCACGGCGGACGCGCCGTGGCGGGACGAGCCGATCATCGACCTGATCAACCACGTCCAGACGGAGACGGTGAAGGCGGCGCTGGCGGGCGGCGAGTGGGCGGCGCTGCCGGTGCTGTCGCAGGCCTCGTGCTTCTCGCGTACGGCGGGGATCCCGGCCGGCGAGGTGACGATCCGGGACGCGGCGGGGCTCTACCCGTTCGAGAACACGCTGGAGGCGCGCCTGGTGACGGGGGCGCAGATTCTGGCGTACCTGGAGTACTCGGCGAAGTACTACGTGCAGACGGCGGCGGGCGCGCCGGTGGACACGGCGAAGCTGACGAACGCGGGCGGTACGCCGGACTACAACTACGACGTGGTGTCGGGGCTGACGTACGAGATCGACATCGCGAAGCCCGCGGGTTCGCGCATCGTGGATCCGCGGTTCGGGGGGCAGCCGCTGGACCCGGCGGCGAAGTTCGTGCTGGCGGTGAACAACTACCGGGCGAGCGGGGGCGGCAACTTCCCGCATGTGCCGGGGGCGCAGCAGCTCTGGTCGAATTCGGACGAGATCCGTAACACGATCATCGGCTGGGTGAAGGAGACGGGCACGGTCGATCCGGCGGTGTTCGCGTCGGTGGACTGGAAGCTGACGCGGGACGGTACGCCGGTCTTCTGAGCCGCCTTCTGAGCCACGGGCCGCTCCTACGGGTTCAGCGGACTTCGGTGAGCGGGACCAGGCCCCTCGGGGCGGGCACCGTGTGGGTCCGGTCCCGGCCGTCGAGTCCGAAGGTGGTGAAGGCGGTGCGCCGGGGCAGGGTGTAGGGCTCGGTCCCGGTGCGGCCGCCGACGAGGTGGTTGAGGATGGTCGCGCTGCGCCAGGCGGCGAGGCCGAGGTCGGGTGCGCCGACGCCGTGGGTGTGCCGTTCGGCGTTCTGTACGTAGGCGGAGCCGCTGACGCCCGGGTCGAGAACGAGCCGGTGGTGGGCGTCGACGCGGGGGCGTCCCGAGGCGTCCCGGCACATGTACGGGTCGAGCCCGGCGAGGATCCGGTCGAGCGAGCGCTCCCGGTAGCCGGTGGCGAGGACGACGGCGTCGGTGGTGAGCCGGGAGCGGGTGGCCTGCCTGCGGTGTTCGAGGT
Organism: Streptomyces sp. NPDC056987; assembly: GCF_042673865.1. NCBI lineage: Bacteria > Bacillati > Actinomycetota > Actinomycetes > Kitasatosporales > Streptomycetaceae > Streptomyces > Streptomyces sp. NPDC056987. Next base: position 14,110 of record NZ_JBHURV010000010.1, on the reverse strand, counting down.
GGAGTTCGATCCTGGTGGTGCTGACACGGCCTGCCGTACGGACATGGACGCCGGGGGTGAGGACGGCGTCGGGCCAGCCCCCGTGGAGGGTGCGGCGGTACAGCTCGTCGTGGATGGCGGCGATGGTCTCGGGGCCGATGCCCTTGTGGAGCTGCCACTGGCTGGGGAGCAGGTCGTCGCGGGCGCGTTCGGGCAGCGCGTGGAAGTAGCGGGTGTAGTCGGGGGTGAACTGTTCGAGGCCGAGCTTCGAGTACTCCATGGGCGCGAAGGCCTCGGTACGGGCCAGCCAGTGGATCCGCTCGGCCCCGGCGGGGCGGGCGCGCAGCAGGTCGAGGAAGACCTCGGCACCGGACTGTCCCGAGCCGATGACGGTGATGTGTCCCGCGGCGAGGAGCCGGTCCCGGTGGTCGAGGTAGTCGGCGGAGTGGATGACGGGGACGGTGGGCGCCTCGGCGAGCGGCCTGAGCGGGTCGGGGACGTACGGCTCGGTGCCGATGCCGAGGGCGATGTGGCGGGTGTGGACGCGGCCGAGGGCCTCGGCCTCGCCGTCGGCGTCGAGCTGGGTGAAGTCGACCTCGAACACGTCGCGTTCGCCGTTCCAGCGGACGGCGTCGACCTGGTGGCCGAAGTGGAGTCCGGGAAGCCGTTCGCTGACCCAGCGGCAGTAGGCGTCGTACTCGGCGCGCTGGATGTGGAAGCGCTCGGCGAAATAGAAGGGGAAGAGGCGGTCGCGGTCCTTGAGGTAGTTGAGGAAGGACCAGGGACTGGCCGGGTCGGCGAGGGTCACCAGGTCGGCGAGGAAGGGGACTTGGAGGGTGGCGCCGTCGAGGAGCAGGCCGGGGTGCCAGTGGAAGGCGGGGCTCTGGTCGAAGAAGGCGGTGCTGAGCGGGGCCGGGGCGCCTCCCGCCCCCGGAACGCCGCCTGGTCCCGGTGCGCTCCCCGCCCCCGGGGCGCCGTCCCGTGGCGGAATGCGGTCGGCGAGCGCGGCGAGGGAGAGGTTGAACGGGCCGATGCCGATGCCCACCAGGTCGTGGGGGTGGGCGAGGTCGGTGAAATGGGCGGTCATCGGCGTGTGCTGCCTTCCACGAGTAGTGGTCTCTGGTAGGCACAACGAGGCGACGCTGTCAGGGGTATCGGGGATCCGGCGCCTGTTGCCGAAAAGGCTGAAAAACACTCCGGGATCCGCCCCCTCTGCCGGAGGGAACGGATCCCACCGGTCCTCAGGCCGTACGGACCCGCAGCGTGCGGCCCAGGTCGTCGAGCTGGTCGGTCAGCCTGCGCCGCAGGGAGGGGATCATCTCCGTACCGTCCAGGCAGTCCTGACCGAGGCGGAGCGCCTCCTCGTCGACGGCGTACGCGGGGAAGGCGTAGCGGCCGGCGGCGTCGGCGATGGCCGGGCCCCTGCGGTCGGCGAGGGCGATGGCCCGCGGGTAGAACAGGGGCACGTACTCCCGTACGAGGTCGCTCTGTTCGGGTTGCCAGAAGCCCTTCGCGGTGGCGGTGAAGAGGTAGTTGGAGAGCTCGTCGGTGTCGAAGAGCAGCGCCCAGGCGCGGGCCTTGGCCGCCGGGTCGGGCAGGGCGGCGCGGCACCGGGCGGCGCCCTCCTGGCCGGTGGCGCTGGGGTCGCGGTCGAGTTCGGCGTCGATGGTGGCGGTGTCGAGCGCGCCGAGGACGGCGAGGCGGGTGAGGACGCGCCAGCGCAGTTCGGGGTCGAGTTCGGGGCCGCCGGGGACGCTGCCGGAGTCGAGCCAGTCCTGGAGGGGGTCGGGCTGGGTGGCGGCGTCGATGAAGTGGCGTACGGCGGTGAGGCGCAGCCCCGGGTGGTTGCCGTCCTCGGTGCGGCGGATGAGGTCGCGGCAGAGGGCGGTGAGGGTGGCGAGCGCGGCGGGCCGGTCCTCGGGGGCGAGATAGCGGTCGGCGATCTGCGTGGCGGCGAAGGCGAGGACGCCTTCGGCGAGGGCGACGTCGGTCTCGTGCGGCAGGTGGGTGCGGGCGGCGTCGAGGTAGGCGGCGGGGGCGAGTTCCCCGTCGCGGACCATGTCGCGGGCGGCGTTCCACAGGACCGTGCGGGTGAGGGGTTCGGGGACGCCGGAGAGGGTGCGCAGGGCGGTGTCCCAGGAGGGCGCGTCGAGGCGGATCTTGGCGTAGGTGTAGTCGCCGTCGTTGAGGAGGACGAGGGCGGGCCTGCGGCCGGGGAGGGTGACGGGGCCGGTGAGGGGCACGTCGAGTTCGAAGCGTTCGCGGGCGACGAGGCGGGCGGGTCCGGCGTCGGCGCCGTTGTCGGGCGCGGTGTCGTACGTGCCGACGGTGACGCGGTGGGGCCGGCTGCCGTCCCGGACGACGTCGAGGCTCCACCGGGTGGTGTGGTCGGTGATCCGGGGGGTGAGGGTGTCGACGCCGGTGGTACGGAGCCACTGCTCGGCCCAGGCGTGGACGTCGCGGTCGGTGGCGTGGGCGAGGGAGTCGATGAAGTCGGCGAGGGTGGCGTTGCCGAACTTGTGGCGGGCGAAGTGGGTGTTGATGCCGGCGAGGAAGTCCTTCTCGCCGAGCCAGGCGACGAGCTGGCGGAGCGCGGAGGCGCCCTTGGCGTAGGAGATGCCGTCGAAGTTGAGGAGCGCGGAGGCGGTGTCGGGGACGGCGTCGGGGTCCGGGGCGACGGGGTGGGTGGAGGGGCGCTGGTCGGCGTCGTACCCCCAGCCCTTGCGCCAGATCCCGAAGTCGACCCAGGTCTCCCGGAAGCGGGTGGCTTCGGTGAGGGTCTGGTAGCCCATGTACTCGGCGAAGGACTCGTTGAGCCAGATGTCGTCCCACCAGGTGAGGGTGACGAGGTCGCCGAACCACATGTGGGCCATCTCGTGGGCGATGACCATGGCGCGGGTCTGCCGCTCGTTGTCGGTGACGGCGGAGCGGTAGACGAATTCGTCGCGGAAGGTGACGAGGCCGGGGTTCTCCATGGCGCCCGCGTTGAACTCGGGGACGAACGCCTGGTCGTAGGAGTCGAAGGGGTACGGCTCCTCGAACTTCTCGTGGTAGCGGTCGTAGCAGGCGCGGGTGATCTCGAAGATCTCGTCGGCGTCGGTGTCGAGGTGGGGGGCGAGGGAGCGGCGGCAGTGGATGCCGAAGGGGAGGCCGGCGTGTTCGGTGCGGACGGTGTGCCAGGGGCCCGCGGCGACGGCGACGAGGTAGGTGGAGATCCGGGGCGTGGGGGCGAGGCTCCAGCGGCCCGCGCCGTCCGCTCCGGCGGCGGTCCGCTCGGCGATCCCGTTGCCGAGGACGGTCCACCGGTCGGGCGCGGTGACGGTCAGCTCGAAGACGGCCTTCAGGTCGGGCTGGTCGAAGGCGGCGAAGACGCGCTGGACGTCCTCCATGAAGAGCTGGGTGTAGACGTACGTCTCGCCGTCGGTGGGGTCGGTGAAGCGGTGCATGCCCTCGCCGGTACGGGAGTACCGCATCGCGGCGTCGACGCGCAGCTCGTGCGCGCCGGGGGTGAGCCCGGCGAGCGCGAGCCGGTTCCCGTCGAGCGCGGCGGGATCCAGGCCCACGCCGTCGAGGGTGACGGTGCGCAGGGTGGCCGGCTTCAGCTCGACGAAGGTGTCTCCGGCCGCCCGGGCCGTGAACTGTATGACGGTGCTGGAGTCGAAGGTTTCCTCGCCGGTGGTCAGATCGAGGGTGATCGTGTACCGCTGGACATCGAGGAGCCGGGCTCGGGTCTGCGCTTCGTCGCGCGTCAGTACGGGCATGGAGCCATGCTGCCCGATGGGCCGGGGGCCGCGCAGCATGGTTCTTTGCGCTCTGAGCGCACGGCTCCCCCACTGGATCGGCCCTGTCTCAGGGGTGGTCGGCGCGGTTCTCGCCGGCGATCGTCTCGTGGTGGCGGATCACCTCGGCGATGATGAAGTTGAGGAGTTTCTCGGCGAAGGCGGGGTCGAGACGGGCGTTCTCGGCGAGCTGGCGGAGCCGGGTGATCTGGCGGGCCTCGCGGGCCGGGTCGGCCGGGGGGAGCTGGTGTCCGGCTTTGAGGTGGCCTACCTGCTGGGTGCATTTGAAGCGCTCGGCGAGCATGTGGACGACGGCGGCGTCGATGTTGTCGATGCTCTCGCGGAGCCGGGTCAGTTCGGCCTGCACCGCCGGGTCGACGGCGCTACCGCCGCCGCTGCCGTTGCCGGTGGTGGTGCCGGGGTCGCTCGTGGTCATGGTCCGGCAGCTTAGACGGAGCGGGGCGCGGGGCCTCCGGGGTGGTCAGCATGCGGGATCCCGTCCGCCGCGCCCGGCACCGTACGGCTCTGCTGCGCCCGGAAGCGTACGGGCGCCAGGCCGACGCGGCGGGTGAACAGCCGGGAGAAGTAGGCGGGGTCGTCGTACCCGACCCGGCGGGCGACGGCGGCGACGGGCAGTTCGGTGGCGACCAGGAGTTCCTTGGCGTGGCCGAGGCGGATCCCCAGCAGGTAGTCCTTGGGGCTGCGTCCGGAGGCCCGGCGTACGGCCGCGCGCAGGGCCGCCGGGGTCATGCCGTGGCGGGCGGCGTGCTCGGCGACGGTGAGCGGCCGGCAGGCGTCGCGGGCGAGCGCCTGGAGTACGGGGTCGCCCTCGGCGTCGGTGTCGGCGCGGGCGCGGCGCAGGGCGACGAGCAGTTCGTGGACGGCGGCGCCGGTCTCGACTTCGAGCAGGGGGTTGCCGTGGCGGGCGGCGCGGGCGATCCGGGCGACGGCGGCGCGCGCGCCGGACGCGTCGGAGAGGGGGACGACGGGCCGGTCCGGTTCGATGTAGCCGAGTTCGGTGTACGTGGCGGTGGCGGGCCCGGCGAAGTCGACGAAGCTCTCGTCCCAGCCGCCCGGCCGGTCGGGCCCGTAGTGGTGCGCGACGCCGGGCGTGAGCCAGAGCAGCGCGGGCGCGGTGACCGGGGTGCGGCGTCCGTCGGCGCCGCGGAACCAGCCGCTGCCGGTGCTGATGACGACGGCGACGTGGTGGTCGAGGGTGCGGGGGCCGACGACGGGGAGGCTGCCCCGCTGGAGTCCGACGCCGAGGCAGACGAGCCCGAGCCCGTGGTGGACCGGGCCGGGGCTGAAGAAGCGCATCCACGTGTGGTACGTCATCCCGGCTCCCCTCCCCTCTCCCCCGCGCCGTTCCGTCCAACCAGTGGCGATCTTTGTCCATGGACCGTCCGTCCGCCACCGGGACAAGGTGGTTGCGGCACGGAAAGGCCGAGGACGGCGACGGACGACCAGAGGGACGGTGGCTGAGCCGATGACGACCGGATTCACGGTGGGGAAAGAGCACTTCGAGGTGGACGGCCGTCCGGTGCGGCTGCTCTCCGGCGCGCTGCACTACTTCCGGGTCCATGAGGAGCACTGGGCGCACCGGCTGGGGATGCTGCGCGCGATGGGCCTCAACTGTGTGGAGACGTACGTCCCGTGGAATCTCCATGAGCCGGAACCCGGCCGGTTCCACGACGCCGACGCGCTCGGCCGGTTCCTGGACGCGGCGCACGCCGCCGGGCTGTGGGCGATCGTCCGGCCGGGCCCGTACATCTGCGCGGAGTGGGAGAACGGCGGGCTGCCGCACTGGCTGACGGGGCCGCTGGGCGCGCGGGTGCGGACCAGGGACGCGGAGTTCCTGGGCGCGGTGGAGCGCTGGTACGGGGAGCTGCTGCCGCGGGTCGCGGCGCGGGAGTTCGGCCGGGGCGGTCCGGTGATCATGGTGCAGGTGGAGAACGAGTACGGGAGTTACGGCACCGACCAGGTCTATCTGGCGCGGCTGACGGAGCTGACGCGGGCGTGCGGGATCACGGTGCCGCTGTTCACCTCGGACGGGCCGGAGGAACACATGTTGACGGGTGGCCTGGTCCCGGGGGTGCTCGCGACCGTCAACTTCGACAAGGACGCGGCCGGAGCCTTCGGGGCGCTGCGCCGCTACCGTCCCGAAGGCCCGCTGATGTGCATGGAGTTCTGGTGCGGCTGGTTCGAGTACTGGGGCGGGAAGCCGGCCGTACGGGAGCCGGCCGAGGCGGCGGGCGCGCTGCGGGAGATCCTGGAGGCCGGCGCCTCCGTCAATGTGTACATGGCGCACGGCGGGACGAGCTTCGCGGGGTGGGCGGGGGCCAACCGGGCCGGGGAGCTGAACGACGGGGCGCTGGAGCCCGATGTGACGTCGTACGACTACGACGCGCCGATCGACGAGGCGGGGCGGCCGACGGAGAAGTTCCGGCTGTTCCGTGAGGTGTTCGCGGAGTACCAGGAGGGCCCGCTGCCGGAGATCCCGCAGGCGCCGCCGGTGCTGGGCGCGCCCGTGACGGCGGAGTTCACGGGGTGGGCGCCGCTGGACGCGGTCATGGAGGCGCTCGGCGGTCCCGAGGCCGAGTCGGCGCTGCCGCCCACCTTCGAGGAGCTGGACGTGGACCGGGGCCTGGTCCGCTACCGCGTGGACGTCCCGGGCCCGCGGGCGCCGCAGCGGCTCACGCTGGCCGGGCTGCGGGATCTGGCCGTGGTGTACGTGGACGGCGTACGGGCCCAGGCGGACCCCCTGAGCGACGGGGCGCCGGCCCTGCTGGAGCCGGTGGCCGGGCCGGCCTCGGTCGAGATCTGGGTGGAGTCGCTGGCCCGGGTCAACTACGGGCCGCGGCTGGGTGAGCCGAAGGGCATCACGGGCGGGGTGCTGCACGAGCGGCAGCAGCTGCACGGGGTGCGGGCGCGGGGGCTGCGGCTCGACGCGTTCGACGACGCGGAGGCGGTGGCGCGGATCCCGTACGGGACGGTGCCGCCGGAGCCGTCGGAACGCGGGCTGTACCGGGCCGCGTTCACGGTGACCGGGGCGGGTGACGCGAGGCTGACGCTGCCGTCGTGGACCCGGGGCTTCGTCTGGGTGAACGGTTTCTGCCTGGGCCGCTACTGGTCCGCCGGGCCGCAGGAGTCGCTGTACGTCCCGGGCCCCGTGCTGCGCGAGGGCGCCAACGAGGTGTGGGTGCTGGAGCTGGACGGCGCGGGCGAGCCCCGCGTCCACCTCGCCTGAGACGCACGGACGAGGGGGTGTGTGCCGGACCCGCCCGGGCGGCCAACACCCCCACCCGTGCCGGGGGGGGGCGCGCCGCGACAGGGTAGCGGGGGGCGCGGGGGTAGGGGGGGCGGAGTGGGGGGGGGGGGGCGCCCCCGCCCCCCCCCGCGGCTGCGCGCCGTGGGGGGGGGGGGGTGCGCGGCCCCCGCGGGTCCGGCACACACCCCCTCAGGTCACTGCGTGCGCGGCGCCGCTACAGGGTCGCGGCGGCCGAGGCGATCTGGGAGGCGAAGGTCGAGACCTCGGTGTAGACGCCGGGGTAGCCGGGCCGGGCGCAGCCGTTGCCCCAGCTCACGATGCCGACCTGGACGTAGGCGCCGGAGTTGTCCGTACGGAACATCGGGCCGCCCGAGTCACCCTGGCAGGTGTCGGTGCCGCCGCTCGCGTAACCGGCGCAGATCTCCTCGTTGGCTATGATGTCGCCGCCGTAGGAGGCGTTGCAGCTCGCGTCGGAGACGAACGGCACGGTGGCCTTGAGCAGGTAGCGCTGCTGGGCGCCGCCCTCGGTGGCCGCGCCCCAGCCGGCGACGGTGAAGTTGCCGGTGTTGTACTGCGTGGTGGTGGCGATCTTCAGCGTCGCCAGGTTGATCGGCGAGGCGAGCTTGATCAGCGCCCAGTCCTTGCCCGCGCCGTTGTAGCCGGGGGCCTGGAGGACCTTGGTGGACTTGACCTTGATGGCGCTGGTGCTCTGGAGGTCCACGACACCCGCGGTGGCGGTGATGCTCGTATTGTTGCCGGAACCGCTCACACAGTGCGCGGCGGTCAGCACGACGGTCGGGGAGTACAGCGAGCCGCCACAGCCCATGGAGAGGCGGACCATGAAGGGGAATTCACCCTGGGCGGCGCGGGTACCGCCGACGACCGGCGGGGCGAGGGGCGCGGCGGCCTGGGCGACGGGCGCCGGGGCCGGCAGCGGCGAGGCCATGGCGGAGGACGGCTGAAGGCTGATGGCGGCGAGAGCGACGGCGCCGACGGCGGCGCATCTCTTCAGGGCACCAAGAATGCTCAACGGTCTGCCTTTCGTGGGGGATGCGGTGGGGGCAGTGCACCGGGCCCGGGTCGACGCGCGTTGCGTCACGGTGTGTCACGGGCACGGTGCGGTACGGCGCGGTGGCATGCACCGTGCCGGCCTGCGCCGTGCCGCACCGCGACGCGTTGCACTGACATGAGCCCGACAAGAAAGCGTGATCCGGATTATGCGGAGCGAATACGCCGTGCCACAAGAACCCCGTTTCGGCCATAGGGGGAGATCATTTGTCGGCCAACGCCCGCTGACCGGACAACAGCTGCCGCACTCCGGAGCACACTCCGGGCCGCGCCCCAGGCACACTCCGCGCCGCACTCCGGGCACACTCCGGCGGCGCGCTCCCACGCCCCGTCCGTACACCGCCGTACAGTTGACGGGTGCGGGCCGGACCGCCCCGCGAGCCGGTCACGGGGGCAGGCGGAGGGGGCAGGGACGTGAGAGACGGCGGCGAGGTCGTCCACGGATATCCGCATCTCGACACGGCGCGGGCCGCGATCACCGCGCTCTACCACCGGCTCTCGGCCGACGGGGTCCGGGCGTACGCCACCAGCGTGGCGCCCGCCGATGTCGCCTTCTCCGATCTCGACGACCTCCACCTGGGCACCCAGCGGGTCGCGCACGCCCTCGTGCAGCAGCTCCGGCTGCCCGACGCGCGCGTGATCGTGAGTTTCCGGGAGATGACACACGCGGCGAACGTGGAGCTGACCGCGGGCCCCGAGTACTTCGTCGAACTGAACGACCGCTTCCGTACGCACCGCAGGGACATCGGCGCCGCGCTCGCCCACGAGATCACCCATGTCCTGCTGCACCGGCTCGGGCTGAGCTTCCCCGGCACCCGGGACAACGAGATCCTGACCGACACGGCCACCACCTACCTGGGCGCGGGCTGGCTGCTGCTCGACGCGTACCGCGAGGACCGCGACTCCAGCCAGAAGCTCGGCTACCTCACCCCCGAGGAGTTCGGCTACGTCCTCGCCAAGCGCGCGGAGGTCTTCGACGAGGATCCGCGGATCTGGTTCACCAGCCCGCAGGCCTACACGTCGTATACGAAAGGCAGGGCGCAGGCGCAGCGCGACGAGCAGCAGCCGCCGCTGACCACGGCCGGCTGGGCGGGCCGGCACCGCTACGCCAAGGACCGCCGCTACGCGCTCGACCACCCGGGCGCGGCCCCGGACCCGGCGTCGCCGTACGCGTTCGAGAGCCGCCCGGACGGGCTGCGCGTCTCGTTCCCCTGCCCGACGTGCCTCCAGCGGATCCGGGTACCCGTACGCGGACGGGTGCGGGCGCGGTGCGGACTGTGCGGGACCGTCCAGCACTGCGACACCTGAACCGGCTCCGCGGAGCGCCTCCGAGCACCACGGCGCAACGCGGCCGCCCCGGGAAACGTAGGGTCGAAGCATGACGAAAGAGGCGGCAGCGGGTGTCACCGACCTGTTCGAGGCGGTGATCGGCGGCAAGGACGACGCCGTCGTACGGCTGCTCAGGGCGGGCGTGTCCGCCGAGGCGACCGGCACGGACGGGGAAACGGTTCTGTACCGCGCGGCGGTCAGCGACGAGCCGGGGATGGTACGGCTGCTGCTCGCGGCCGGCGCCGATCCGCAGCGGGCGAGCGGCCCCGAGGGCTGGGACCTGCCGCTGTGCGCGGCGGCCTGCGGCGGCCACACCGAGGTCGTCCGGGCGCTGCTCGCGGCCGGGGCGGCGCCGGACGGCCGGGAGGCGTTCGACTACACGGCGATCGTCTGGGCGGTGGTGCAGGGCTTCGCGGACACGGCGGAGACCCTCCTGGAGTACGGCGCGGACCCGGATCTGCCGGGCCCCGGCGGAGAGGCGCCGCTGGTGCTGGCGGCCCGGCGCGGCTCGACGGCGGCCGTTCGCGTCCTGCTGCGGTACGGCGCGGGCGCGCGCGACAGCGGCTCCGTGTACAACACGTCGCGCGCGGGCGCGTATCCCGGCGCGGACTCCGGCACGCGCGGGGCGGCGCTCGCCGAGGCCCGGCGCTGGATGGCGCTCGACGTCGAACAGGAACTGCTGAAGGGCCTTTTGAGCGCCTTCGGCGACGGGGACGAGGCGGAGGGGTACGAGACGGTGGTGCGCCGGATCCGGGCGGACGGTTCCGAGACGGTCATCGTCGAACTGCTCAGGGACGGGGGCGGGGCCGGCCGTGAGCAGCAGACGGGCCACGCGGCCGTCGCCACGCTGCTGGAGGCGGAGCTGGGGATCGCGACACCGTACGAGGAGCTGGCCGGCCGCGCGCTGGGCTGCGGGGACCCGGAGCGGGACGACTGGACCGAGGCGGTGGCCGCGCTGTGGCGGCGCGGCGACGAGGAGACGTTCGCGACCTGCGCCGCGTGGTGCGCGAGCGACGAACCGCTGCGGCAGGCGTTCGCCGCCGATGTGCTGGCCCGCCTGGGCGCGACCGGCGGCGCGGGGCCGCAGGGCACCGGTGCGGGCGCGGAAGCGGCCGACGGCGGCAGCCCGTACACGGCGCGCGCGGTGCCCCTGCTGCGCGGGCTGTCCCGGCAGGCGGTGGAGCCGGAGCTGATCAGCTCGGTCGTCGTGGCGCTCGGCCAGCACGGCGATCCCTCTGCGCTGCCGGAGATCCTGCGCCATACGGCGCACCCGGACGCGGGGGTACGGCGCCGGGTCGCCGTCGCGCTGACCGGGCTCGTACCGGCGGCCGGGCCCGTACCGGCGGACCACCACGACGGCGTACAGGCGATGGTGCGGCTGAGCCAGGACGAGGACGCGGCGGTCAGGGACCGCGCGGTGATGGCTCTGGCGGCGCTGGAGGCGGACACGTACGAGATCCGGGAGGCGCTGGCGGCCCGGCTGAACGAGCCGGACGCGGGGACGGCGGCGCGCGCGGCGTGGGGGCTGGCCGTGCGCCGCGATCCGCGGGCGGTGGCCGCGCTGGAGCGGATCCTGCTGGACGAGGATCCGGAGGGGCGGCCGCGCAGAACGGCGGTGGAGGCCGTGGCGTACCTGCCGAAGGGCCCGGAGCGGCGGCGCCTGGAGTGCACCCTCCCGCGCCGCCGCTGACGGCCCGTACGCCACTCGTCCGGCGCGGCCGGGTCAGCGGAGCCGCAGCGTTCCGGGGGCCTCTTCCTCGATGAGCTGGACCAGTTCGTCGAAGACGGTCGGCCCCCGGCCCGCGAGCGCGTCCTCCAGACGGGCCCGCGCGGCGGGCCGGTTGTCGGGGTGCGTGCGCTCCAGCCGCCGCTGGAGCGTCCGCACCGTCTCCTCCTGGCCGAGCGCCCGGCGCGAGAGCTCGTGCCGGCGCCATTCGATGACGAAGTCGCCGTCGTCCGGCGTTCCGTAGCCGCCGTGCAGACAGTCCGCGAGCGAGTCGAGGTTGCCCCCGAAGTAGCCGTCGGGCCCGTTCACGGCGGCGCCGATCACCTGCCAGAAGCGGTCGAGGCCGGTGACCTCCGCCCCGTCGATCACATATGTCACCGTCATGGGACGGAGGTTACCTTCCGGGGTGGGGATCAGCAGGAGTACTTGACGAGCGAGAACGACGCGTAGTGGTCGGCCGTGTAGTAGTCCTCACTGGCCTTGCTGCCGGTGACGATGCGGCGCGCGCCGCGGTTCGAGGAGCCCGGCGTGATGACGGTGTACTCGTGGTAGTAGCCGTTGGACTGGCTCGGCAGGATGCCTTCCCGGTTCTGGAAGACACCGCCGTCCTGGGAGTACGGGTACGGTCCGCCGGCGTCGATCAGGTCGAGCGTGTCGTGGGCCTGGGACGACAGCTTGGAGTAGCAGATGCTGCCGACCGCTGTGGGGGCGGCGTTGGCGGTAGCGGTGACTCCACCGACGAGCAGAGTCGAGACCAGTGCGGCGAGGCCACCAAGGGTGGCGATACGTGGGGGAATTCGCATGCTCCATGATGACGCGCGTAGACGTGGACACGTCAAGAACAACCGCCGGGAATTTCCCCGAAGTTAACGGTCGACCCCGCCCGTTCCAGGGCGCGTGGCGCCGTATTGGCCATACAGGCCGTACGGCGCCGCGCGCCGGCGGGGACGGATCAGCCGAGGGCCGCGGCGAGCCGCTCCGCGACCTCGGACGGCGAAGCCATCGCGGCGATCTGCCCGGCGGCGCGGCCGGCGTTGTCCCGGTACTCGGAACGGCCGAGCACCTCGGTCATCGCCTCCGCCACGGCCTCGGGTCCGGCCGGCGGCAGCACGGCGACTCCGGCGCGCGCGCCCGCGACGGCGGCGGCGTTGAGGAACTGGTCGGCTCCCTGCGGTACGACGACCATGGGCAGGCCGTGGGAGAGGGTACCGAGCACCGTACCGGCCCCGCCGTGGGTGACGACCAGATCGACGCCGTCGAGCAGTTCGTCGAAGGGGGTGAAGCCGACGAAGTCGACCCGGTCGAGGCCGTCACCGTAGTCGGCGGCGGTGGCGGTCAGCCCGAGGGTGACGACGACGTCGGCCGTCGGCGTGAGGGCGTCGATGACCGGCCGCAGAACGGCCGGCTCGGCGAAGTGGGTGCCGAAGGAGAGCAGCACCCTGGGGCGCGCTCCGTCGGCCGGCGGCGTCGCGGGGGCGGGCGCCGTGCCGGATGCGCCGGGGCCCTGGTGGGCCTCGGGCCGCAGCGGAAGGTGCCCCTGCGGCGGCACCCAGCCGGGCCCCTGGAGCACTTCGGGGCACGGGTCGAGATACCAGGCGGGCGGAGGCACCGTCAGGCCGCGCTCCTTGTGGCGGCTCTCGACGACCGAGTCGAAGACATCGGTGAACTCGGCGGGCAACTGGGGGCCGAACGCCACCTTGGCGAACGGCACCTCCAGCGCGGCGGCGACGAGCGGCCCCACGTAGTCCGCCGCCTCGCCGACGACCAGGTCGGGCCGGAACTCCCGCCCCGCGTCGAGTGCCGCGTCCGCGGTGAGGTCGACGCGCGTGCCGGCGAAGAACTCGGCCGTGGCCGCCGGAGTGGGTTCCGTGGCCGCGCTCGCACCGGAGCGGCGGGCCGCCTCCGCCAGTATCTCGGGCGCCTCGGGGCCGACGGCGAACAGAGGGATGTCCTCGGCGGCGAGCAGCGGCCTGAAGGACTCGGAGGTGAGTACGGCGACCGCGTCACCGCGGTCGCGGAACGCGCGGGCGAGGGGCAGCTGCGGGAGGAGGTGCCCGTAGCCCGGGGTGCTGGAGAAAAGGATACGCATGACGGCGAGTCTAAATGACTGAAGTAGAACTCCATTGAATACAGCCGCACTTGGCGCGGCGCGAATGGCTTCCCTTGGCTTCCCTTGGTTCCCCTTGGCTTCCCTACGTCAACAGCGCGGCATCGACCGCGCCGACGAGGAACACCTCCGCACGCTCCCAGTCCCAGCCGAGCTGACGCGTCCGGTGCCAGGACTGCGGTGTCACGAAGTACTCCAGGACCTGGACGGCATCGCTCACGGTGACTCCGGGCCGCAGGGCTCCGAGCGTTTCCAGACGGAGCGCCACCCGGCCGTAGCGCTCCCGCCGCAGTTCCTCCGTCCGGCGGAGCAGTTCGGCGATGTCCTGGTCCACCGCGGCGGCTTCGAACAGGACGGTCATGCTCCGGTTGTGCCGCTGTCCCAGGTCGCGGGTCTGACGCACCACGAGGCGCACCACCTCCTCGCCGGTCGTGGCCCGTTCGACCGCGGCGAGGGCCTCGCCGATGCCGGCGTCCCCGGCGGCGCGCTGGGTCAGCGCGGCGACCAGGGCGGGCTTGCTGCCGAAGGCCGCGTAGACCGTCCCCTGGGCGACCTCCGCCGCCTCGGCCACGCGCTTCACGGTGACCCGGGCGTAGCCGTGCTCCGCGAACAGCGCCTCCGCCGTGTCCAGAATCGCCGTCCGCGTCGCCGCGGCCGCCTGTTCACGCACGGTCGAGCGGTACGCACGGGGAGACATGCGCCCAGTATAGGAAGGGCCCCGGGGCCCTCGCCTGCCTCCCCGGAGCCGTCCGCCGGAGCCGTCCGCCGGGGCGGCCACCGCCCGCGACTCGCCTCCCCCAACAACGGCCGGGGGGCGCGGCCCCGCGGCCGCCCACCGCGCCGCGCGCCGGCAG
>NZ_JBHURV010000009.1:40001-248564 GCF_042673865.1 Streptomyces sp. NPDC056987 | reverse complement strand
CAGGGCCGTCCCTGCCCGCCGCCTCCGCGCGACCGTATCCGTGTGTCCGTATCCGCCGTACCGTCCGGCGTCAGACCCTCAGCAGCCGCTGCGTCATCTCGCGGTAGCTCTGGAGGGCGAGCCGCAACTCCTCCGTGTCCGGTCCGTCCGCCGCGTCCCCGCCGTCCTCCACCACGTCCCAGCGCGAGCGCAGCGCACGCGGCCGCTCGGCGAGCGCGGTCGAGAGCCGCTCGGCGGCCTCCTCCAGCACCACGGCCGCCGCCTCGACCGAGTTCCGGGGCTCGTCGACGAAGGAGTTGAGGGCCTCCTGGAGCCGCTGGGAGAGCCGGTCGCTCTCGGCCCGGGGAAACAGCCGGCCGTCCGCCCCCTCGGAGGCCCCACCACGCCCCGCGCCCGCCTCACCCGTCCTGCCTGCCCCAGCCGTCGCAGATGTCCCGGCGGGGCCAGGTGTCCCGGCGGGCGCGTGGACCGGCTTCGCCGGAGCCACCGGCCCGGCCCCCGCCCGGGGCCCGGCGGACGGTGCCGTCCCGGCGGACGGTGCCGGCTCCTCGCGGGTCTGCCTCGGCACACGGAGCGCCGTCCGTGCCCCGGGCCCGGGGGCCGTCTCGTTGCTCCGCCGGCCCTCGCCCTGCCGATCCTTCTCCGCGCTCTCCTCGCTCTTCCGCTGGTCGCTCATCACACACCACTCCCCTTGGGCCGCAGTGAGAAGTTCCGGTTCCGCCCGGTGCCCCGGGTCGTACGGTCGCCGCCACCGTCCCCCGGGTGGGCGAGGATCAGCCGCTCGAAGAGCTGGTGCGCGCCGACCATGGCCTCGCGCAGTTCCTCCGTGCTCGCGCCACGGCCCTTCTCCGAGGCCGCGTGGTGCACCCTGCGGTAGCCGTCGATCTGGTGCGCGTGGTGGACGGAGAGGGCGTCGAACTGGTCGTCGTAGCGCGCCCCCTCGGAGTAGCCACGCTCCTGCGTCAGCCGGGCCACCAGTTGGTCGGCCTCGGCGACCGCATCCTGCGGGGAGTCGACGAACCGCTCCTGGAGGGCGGCCCATTGCGCCACGTACTGTTCGCGCTTCGCGTCGGAGAGCGGTTCGGGCCGCAGCCGGCCGTGCCGCTCGACCCGTGCCTTCAGCTCGTGCCCGGCGGCCTTGGAGTCGCCGTCGTGGAGGGCCAGAACGCGGTCGTACTCGGGGCCGAACCGGCGCTTCAGGCCGCTGTGTCCGCTTCCCCTGCCAGGTCCCGCGTAGAGGACCACGGCCACAATGATCACGAATGCCACGATCAGAGCGACGACGATCAGAACAGTGGACATGTTTGCCTTCCTGGTTCCCGGCGCGGTCCCTGCCGTGCCGTGTCGTGTCGGCTCTTGCTCGTGATGTCGGGTTGCCCGTAATCCACTGGCCAAACGGCGCTTCACCCGGATAGAGGTGTGACCATGAACTGGTCCGTCGGCCCCGAGCCCTTCGCCACCCCCGACGCCACCCGGCTGCGCCGCGCCTACTACGCCGAGGTCGCGGGCCGGTACTGGCGGCGGCCCGCGACGGAGGCGGAGATCGACGAGGGCCTCGCCGGTGACCCGCCCGATCACCTCACCCCGCCCACCGGGGAGTTCGTGGTCGGGCGGTACGGAACCGGCGGCTCCCCGGTGGCGGCGGCCTGCGGCGGGGTGCGGATGCTCGACGCGGCGACGGGCGAGCTGACCCGGGTGTACGTGAGCCCCACGGCGCGCGGCACGGGCGGCGGCGGGGCACTGCTGGCCGCCCTGGAGAACGCGGCGCGGCGGCTCGGGGCACGGCGGCTCGTGCTCGACACCCGGCTGGATCTGATCGAGGCGCGGGGGCTGTACGTGAAGCACGGCTTCCGGGAGATCCCGGCGTACAGCTCGGGCCCGTACAAGGAGATCTGGTACGGCAAGAACCTGACCGCCCCCACCGAGCACCGGCGGTCCACTTAGGCGACACGATCCGGCGCGGCGGGCGGGGCGGAGCGGAGCGCGGCGCTGCTGAGGAAGGCGCGGCTGGCGGTGGCTTCGGTCACCCGGTGGCGTGTTGGTCGCCGGGCCCGCCCGGCACCGGGACACCCCGGATGCGCCCCTGGGCCTGCCTCAGGCGGCGTGGTCTCTGCGGGGTTCCGGGGCTCGGGGGCGTTCGGCGTCGGAGCCGCACAGTTCTCGGTTCAGCTCCTTCACCAGTGCCACCAGATCGGTCGGGCGGTCGGCGCCCCACCAGTCCCCCAGCAGTTCGGCGAGCGACTCCTCACGGGCGGCGGCCAGCGCCTCGGCCGTCTCCGCCCCCCGCTCGGTCAGCGTCAGCTCCACCCCCCGGCGGTGGGTCAGCCCGCGCTCCTCCAACTGCCGGGAGGCGTCCGTGACGGTCCGCAGCGACACGGACGCGCCCTCCGCGAGCGCGGCAGGCTGGACGACGCCGTGGCGCCGGATCCGCAGCAGCAGCCAACTGGCCGCCGGGAGCAGGTCGTACCCCGCCTTCGCGGTGATCGTCTCGTAGATCCGGCGGCGGCCCTCACGGGTGCCGAGGACCGACAGGGCGCGTGCCACCTCGTCGCGCGAGGAGCGTACGACGGGGTTGGAGGCCAGGGTCTCGGTGATCTCCGGGGCGGTCACGGAGCCGCGCAGCGTGTCCTCCTTCAGGAACCAGGCGATGACGAAGCCGACGAGCACGACCGGCACCCCGTACAGGAAGACGTCGGTGATGGACGTGGCGTACGCGTGCAGCACGGGGCCGCGCAGCGCGGCGGGGAGCCGGCCGAGGGAGTGCGGGTCGGCGGCGAGCTGCCCGGTCCCGGTGCCGGGCGGCAGGGTCTTGCCGGCGAGTGCGGCGGTGAGCCGGTCCCGGAGCAGGCTGGTGAAGATCGTGCCGAAGACCGCGACGCCGAAGGAGGCGCCGATGGAGCGGAAGAAGGTCGCGCCCGAGGTGGCGACGCCGAGGTCCTCGTAGCTGACCGCGTTCTGCACGACCAGGACGAGGACCTGCATGACGAGCCCGAGCCCGGCGCCGAAGACGAAGAGGTAGGCGCTCGTCTCCCAGGCGCCGCTGAACTCGGTGAGCCGGTGGAGCAGGAGCAGCCCGACGGCGGTGACACCGGTGCCGAGGATCGGGAACACCTTCCAGCGGCCGGTACGGCTGACGATCTGGCCGGACAGGGTGGAGGTGATCAGCAGGCCGAGCACCATGGGCAGCAGGTGGACGCCCGAGAGGGTGGGGGTGACGCCGTGGACGACCTGGAGGAACGTCGGGAGGTACGTCATCGCGCCGAACATCGCGAAGCCGACGATGAAGCTGATGCAGGCGACGAGCGTGAACGTCCTGAGGCGGAAGAGGCGCAGGGGCAGTACGGGCTCGGCCGCACGCCGTTCGACCCGGATGAAGAAGGCGAGCAGCACCAGGCCGAGGACGGCCAGCCCGATGATCTCGGCGGAGGCCCAGCCCCAGGTGGTGCCGCCGAGGGAGGCGACGAGGACGAGGCAGACGGCGACGGAGGCGATGAGGAAGGTGCCGAGGTAGTCGATGGTGTGCCGGGTCCGGTGGACCGGGATGTGCAGGACGGTGGCGATGACGAGCAGGGCGACGAGCCCGAGGGGCAGGTTGATGTAGAAGACCCAGCGCCAGCTCAGCTGCTGGGTGAAGAAGCCGCCGAGCAGTGGGCCGAGGACGCTGGTGGCGCCGAAGACCGCACCGAACAGGCCCTGGTACTTGCCGCGTTCACGGGGCGCGACGAGGTCGCCGACGATCGCCATCGAGAGCACGATCAGCCCCCCGCCGCCCAGCCCCTGGAGCGCGCGGAAGCCGATGAGCTGGGCCATGTTCTGGGCGATGCCGCAGAGCGCGGAGCCGACGAGAAAGATGACGACGGCGGTCTGGAAGAGCTTCTTCCGGCCGTACTGGTCACCGAGTTTGCCCCAGAGGGGGGTGGCGGCGGTCGAGGCGAGCAGATACGCGGTGACGACCCAGGAGAGGTGCTCCAGACCGCCGAGGTCGCTGACGATGGTCGGCAGGGCGGTGGAGACGATGGTCTGGTCGAGCGCGGCGAGCAGCAGGCCCATGAGCAGGGCGCCGATGGCGACGAGGACGGTGCGCGGGCGCTGGGCCGTGCCGGGGGCCGGGCTCACGGCCGGGGTGGTCACTTCCTGAGCCATGGGTCAACTCCTCGGGTCCACGGGTCCACGGGTCCTCGGGCCCACGGATGCGCCCGGTCCGGTCCACGGATGCGCTCGGTCCGCCGGATTTCCATCCTGGCCGCTCTGTCCCGTTATGGCCTGCCGAGCGCGGGCCGATGCCGTTCGGGCGGGCGTTCGTCCTTCATACGGGGGCTGCATAATCGGCGGCAGTTCAAGGGGAGGGGAACCCAGGTGTCAGGACAGCTCTGTCCCGGATGCGGTACGCCGCCGGGCGCGGAGGGCAGACCCGGCTGCGACTGCGGGGCGCCCGAGGCGCGACCGGCGCACGACACGGAGCCCGTGCGGGGGGCACGGGCCGCCGAGTCACAGCCGGCCGTACCGGACGGACCGGAAGGAGCAGACGGACCGGAAGGAGCGGCGGCGGAACAGCCCGCCGAGCCACCGGAATCCACGCCGCCCGCACCACCGACACCACCCGCGTCGCCACCCGCACCACCCGCACCGGCGGCGCAGGATGCCCGGGCGGCGCAGGATGCCGAGATCGCCGAGGCGGAGGACTTCCATCCGCTGCGCGTACGGCCGTACGTGAAGCTCGGCGACAAGGAGGCGGAGCCGGAGGCGGTGCCGGCCTCCTTCCGTACGGCGGGCCCGCTGCCGCCCCTCGCCCCCGTCGCCCCACCCGGGCCCGCCTCGGCCTCCGTCGAGCCGTCGGCCGTGGGGTCCGCGCCCGCCGCGCCGCCCCGGGGACGGCGTACGGCGCTGCGGATCCTGGCGATCGGCACGGCGGCGGTGGCGGTGATCGGTACGGCCGCCTTCGCCGGGGGTCTGTTCTCGGGGGCCGAGCGCGAGGAACACGCGGTGCCGGACAGGATCAGCACATGGCTGCCGTCGGCCGACGACGAGGCGACGGAGGAGGCTCCGTCCCCGTCGGCCTCCCCGTCCCCCACCGCCCCGGCGGCGCCCCCGGCCGCGGCGGAACCCCCGGCGGCCGAGGGCACGCCCTCGCGGCGGCCGTCGACGAGCGCGCCGCCGCCGGAGGCTCCGGAGAAACCGTCGGCGACGCCGAGCGAGCGGGCCGAAAGCTCGGCCTCCGCGGAGCCGGGCGGGGCGACGGGCGGCACGCTGTCGCCGGGCGACTCCGGCGACGAGGTGGTGGAACTCCAGTTCCGGCTGGCGTGGACCGGGCTGTTCTACGGGCAGCCGAACGGCCAGTACGACCAGAAGGTCGAGGAGGCCGTACGCCGCTTCCAGCAGACCCGGAACGTGCAGGACGACTCCCCGGGCGTCTACGGCCCCCGGACCCGCCTCGCGCTGGAGGCGGAGACCCAGGGGTACGGACAGGGGTATGGGCAGGGATCCGGACAGGGGTACGGACGGAGCGACGGGCAGGGTGCGCAGGGCTCCGGGTCGCGCCGCTGAGAACTCTTTGTACAATGATGAAACAAAGTGGCTTCGCCCGTTCACCTGACCGACGGGTGGAGTCACTTTGCCCGGCCCCCTCCGGCCCGCCACGCCCCGTACCGTCGCGTGCCGCCCCACCTCGCACCACCCCGCACTGCCCCCCCGTACCGCCCCTTCCGCCCAGCCCGGAGACTCTTGTGAAGCTCGACGCCGTCAAGGCCCTGCTCCTCGACATGGACGGCACCCTCGTCAACTCCGACGCCTCCGTCGAGCGCTGCTGGAGCCGCTGGGCGCGGACCCACGGCCTGGACCCCCAGGAGATCCTCAAGGTCGTCCACGGCCGGCAGGGGTACGCCACCATGGCCGTCCTGCTCCCCGACCGCCCGATGGAGCAGAACCACGCCGACAACCGGCTGATGCTCGCCGAGGAGATCGCGGACACAGAGGGCGTGGTCCCCGTACCGGGCGCCCCGGAGTTCATGGCGGCGCTCGCCACCCTGCCGCACGCCCTGGTGACCTCGGCGAACGTACCGCTGGCCGAGGCCAGGATGACCGCCGCCGGTCTGCCGATGCCGAAGATCCGCGTCACGGCCGAGGACGTCACGGCGAGCAAGCCGGACCCGGAGGGCTTCCTGCTGGGGGCGGCGACGCTCGGCGTGCCCCCGGAGGCGTGCGTGGCGTTCGAGGACTCCGAGGCGGGCATCGCGGCGGCGCGGGCGGCGGGTATGCGCGTGGTCGGCGTGGGGCCCCGCGCGGCGGCCATGGCGCCGGACGCCCATGTCGAGGACCTCACGCGGCTGCGGGTGGAGCTCCTGCCGGACGGCGCGCTGACCCTGCACATCGGCCACATCGACGCGTAACCGGACCGACAGGACCCACCCGCGCGCGCCGCGCTCAGGTGTCCCTGTTCAGCCGCCCCAGCGCCACCAGCTCCAGTACCACGGTCACCGCCACCGCCTGCACCGCCATCAGCGCGACCAGCACGAAGAGTTGGACCGCGCCCGCCAGTACCGGTGACGCGCCGCCCAGCAGCATCCCCACGAACGCCCCCGGCAGCGTGACGAGCCCCACCGTCCGCGTCTGGTCGAGCCCCGGCAGCAGCGCGTCCGACGCCGCCGGTCTCGCCACCTCCATCCGGGCCTCGCGGTCGAGCATCCCGAGCGCCATGCCCGCCTCGACCTCGCCGCGCCGCGCGTGGAGTTCGTCGAGCGCCCGGCGTCCGCCGAGGACCGTCGCGGTGAGCGCGCCGCCGATGAGGATGCCCGTCGTGGGGATGATGGCGATGCCCTTGGCGGGGACGACCCCGGTGAGCAGCAGCACCGCCATCACCGGCGCCACCCCCGCCCCGATCGGCAGGGCGGCCCACCACCAGGTGCGGTTCGGGGTGACGCGGCGCCCGGCGGTCCGTACGGCGACGGCGTACATCAGCACGATGAAGCCGACCAGCGGCGGTACGGAGCCGATCACCCAGCCGATCACCAGGGAGACCGCGCCGAGTTGGAGCGCGGCCCGCACCCCGGCGACGCCGATCTCGCGGGCCCGCCCGAGCCGGGCGAGCCCGGCCACGGCCACTGCGGCGATCAGCAGCAGACCGAGCACGACTCCGAACGTGATATCGACCCGCAGCAGCACGTGCCCATCCTAGCCATCACCTAAGTCAACTTTGCCCCCGTAGGCCCGAATTGTTTTTCCATCAGAAACAACCGGAACACACCAACCCCTTGATGTGACGTGTCCATGTCGTCACCCTGTTACCTGAAGCCCACCTGCCGGAAACCCGCCGACGCCACGATGGCCACCGGGCTCACCGGCCGAGCCCCCACTCGGCCATCCACCCAGCCCAGCTCTCAGCCCCGCAGCGTCACCTCCGGTTCCACAGGTTCCCCCCACTCCAAGGGAGTTCGCATGTCTGGTGTCTACGCGCGTCGAATGCGCCGCTTCGCCGTTCTCGCGGCGGCGACCGCCATCGCCGGCGCCACCACCCTGCTCACCGCCCCCGCCGCGCAGGCCGCCATGCCCACGCCGGTCAGCGCCGCCACGGCCCGCACGTACCTCAGCTCGCTGACCGTGCAGGCGGAAGGTTCCTCCAGCGGTTACAGCCGCGACCTGTTCCCCCACTGGATCACCCAGTCCGGCGCCTGCAACACCCGTGAGGTCGTCCTCAAGCGCGACGGCACGAGCGTCGTCCAGGACTCCTCCTGTGCCGCCACCAGCGGCAAGTGGTACTCCCCGTACGACGGCGCCACCTGGAGCGCCGCCTCCGACGTCGACATCGACCACATGGTGCCGCTCTCCGAGGCATGGAAGTCGGGCGCCAGCAGCTGGACCACCGCCCAGCGCCAGGCGTTCGCCAACGACCTGACCCGCCCGCAGCTCATCGCCGTCACGGACAACGTGAACCAGTCCAAGGGCGACAAGGACCCGGCCAACTGGATGCCGCCGCTGGCCTCCTACAAGTGCACGTACGTCCGCGCCTGGGTGCAGGTGAAGTACTACTACAGCCTCAAGGTGGACTCCGCCGAGAAGACCGCGCTCACCAACGCCCTGAGCGGCTGCTGAGCCACGGCCGACCCGGCCGCCGGCCAACCTCTCCCCCCACCCCCTCCGTCGTTCCGTACGGGGCTTCCGTACCGTACGGGGCGACGGGGGACGGGTGAGGACAGCGGAGAGGACACCTATGACCGGTCTGCGCGTGGGACCACTGCTGCGGTACGTCGACGGGGAGGGCGCCGGGACGGCGACCGTCTGGGTCGAGGCGGACCGGCCGGCCGGCGCCGAGGTGCGGTGCGCCGACGGGGCGGGCGGCGCCTCCCGTACGTTTCATGTCGCGGGCCACCACTACGCGTTGATCCCGGTGACCGGCCTCACGCCCGGCACCGAAACCCCGTACGAGGTGTTCTTCGACGGCCGGCGCGTCTGGCCGCCCGAGGACAGCCGGTTCCCGCCGAGCGCGATCCGCAGCCCGGCGGCGCCCTCCTCGGAAGCCGGCGCCCGGCCCGGCGAACTGCGCGTCGCGTTCGGTTCCTGCCGCTGGGCGTCGCCCCCGCACGGTGAGCCCGATCCGGTCGGCCCCGACGCGCTCGACACCCTGGCCACCCGCCTCGCCGCCGACCCCGCCGCGCCCCGCCCCGACGTCCTGCTGCTCCTGGGCGACCAGGTGTACGCGGACGAGACGTCGAAGGCGACCCGGCGCAGACTAGCGGCGCGCCGGGACCTGAGCGAGGCGCCGGGCGCGGAGGTCGCGGACTACGAGGAGTACACCCATCTCTACGACGAGTCCTGGACGGACCCGGACGTACGGTGGCTGCTCTCCACCGTGCCCAGTTGCATGATCTTCGACGATCACGACCTGATCGACGACTGGAACACCAGCGCCTCCTGGCTCGCCGAGATGCGGGAGCTGCCGTGGTGGCAGGAGCGGGTGCTCGGCGGGCTGATGTCGTACTGGGTCTACCAGCACCTCGGCAACCTCTCCCCCGCCGAACTCGCCACCGACGAGCTGTACGCGGCCGTCCGCGCCGCGCCCGACGCCACCGAGCTGCTGCGGGCGTTCGCCGCCGAGGCGGACCGGGAACCGGCGGGCGTGCGCTGGAGCTACCGGCGCGACTTCGGGCGGACCCGGCTGCTGATGGTCGATTCACGCGCCGCCCGCGTCCTGGACGAGCGGCGGCGCGCGATGCTCGACGAGGACGAGGCGCGCTGGGTGCGGGAGCAGGCGCTGGCCGACCGGGGCGCGTACGACCATCTCCTCATCGGCACCTCGCTGCCCTGGCTGCTGCCGCCCTTCATCCATGACGTGGAGGCCTGGGACGCCGCGCTCTGCCGGGGCGAACGCGGGCCGCGCTGGGCGCGCTTCGGTGAACGGCTGCGCCGGGCGGCGGACCTGGAGCACTGGGCCGCCTTCCCCGACTCCTTCGAGGAGCTGGCCGCGCTGATCGCGGAGGCGGGCGGCGGGGACGAGGCGCCGGCCACCGTGTGCGTGCTCTCCGGGGACGTGCACCACGCCTATGTCGCCGAGCCGTCCTGGCGGGGCGGTACGGGACCGGGCGCCCGGGTCCTGCAGCTCACCTGCTCCCCCGTGCACAACTCCGTCCCGGCCGTCATACGGCTCGGCTTCCGGTTCGGCTGGAGCCGTGCGGGGCGGTGGCTGGGGCGTGCCGTGGCCCGGCACGGCCGGGTCGGGAAGCCGGGGGTCTCCTGGCGCAGGACGGGTGGGCCGTGGTTCGGCAACCAGCTGATGACGCTCACCCTGCGCGGCCGTACGGCCGGGCTCACCCTGGAACGGGCCCGCACGGCGGGCGACGGGCAGAGGGCGGAGTTGGTGGTGGTGACGGAGCGGGCCTTGACGCCCTAGCCGTGGGGGGTGTCGGTCGTCACGGGCTACCGGGGGCCGGGGTGCCGGGCTGGAACCGGTGCCGGGCTGGCCGGCGGAGCTCGACGGCGCCGTCCGCGACGTGCGTCCGTGATATGCGTCCGCGATGTGCGATCTCCGCACCATCCCTTCAAATTCCCCACACTATCCGCCCGTCGGGATGTGAGTACCCTGCGCGTGATCATTCCCACAGGACGTGATCCTTCACCCAAGGGTTCGAACTCATCTCACTGCAACGGCATGATGTTGCGGACCAACCGCTTCCCCGCACCCCCCATGCCCCGGGAGTCACAGCTTTGTCCGATGCACGGCAGTACCCGCACCGTTCTCTCGCCGTCGTCGGCGTCGGCCCCCGTGGCACCTCCGTCCTGGAGAGACTCTGCGCGTCCGTGCCCGAACTGGCGCCGGACGTGGCACTGACCGTGCATCTCGTCGACCCCGCGCCGCCGGGCGCGGGCCAGGTCTGGCGTACCGACCAGTCGGCCGAGCTGCTGATGAACACGGTGGCCTCGCAGGTGACCGTCTTCACCGACGAGAGCGTGGAGTGCGCGGGGCCGATACGCCCGGGGCCGAGCCTGTACGAGTGGGCGGCGAGCCGCCCCGCCGAGCGGCTCGGCCCCGACGACTATCCGAGCCGGGCCGCCTACGGCCGCTACCTGGAGTGGGCGTTCCGTACGGCGGTGGAGGGCGCGCCCGGCAATGTGACGGCCGTGGTGCACCGGGCGCGTGCGGTGCGACTGGATGACGACGCCGTCGAAGGGGCCGGTGCCGGGGCCGGCGGGCGGACCGCCCCCGGGGCCGCCCGCGTCGCGCCCGTTGTGACCGGTGTGCCCGGTGCGTACGCCCCGGACCGGCCGACGCAGAGTCTCACGCTCGACGATGGCACGACGATTTCCGGTCTCTGTGCGGTGGTGCTCGCGCAGGGCCATCTTCCGGTGGTTTCCGGTCAGACCCAGGCGACGCTGGCGGAGTTCGCCGTCCGTCACCGGCTGCGATATCTGCCGCCGGCCAACCCGGCCGATCTCGACCTGTCCGGGATCGCCCCGGGCGAGCCGGTCCTGCTGCGCGGGCTCGGGCTGAATTTCTTCGACCACATGGCGCTGCTGACGGCCGGCCGTGGCGGGATCTTCGCGCGGGACGCGGGGGGCGTTCTCGTATACCACCCGTCGGGGCGCGAGCCGCAGTTGTACGCCGGGTCCCGGCGCGGGGTGCCGTACCAGGCGCGCGGCGACAACGAGAAGGGTCCCTCGGGCCGGCACGAGCCGCTGATGCTGACGCCGGACGTGATCGCGATGTTCCGCAAGCGCGCGGACGCGGGCGATCAGCCGGACTTCCGCCGGGAGATATGGCCGCTGGTCGCCAAGGAGGTGGAGGCCGTCTTCTACGGTGCCGCCCTCCGGCGGCCGGCTCCGAAGCCGGCTCCGGGGGCGACTGCCGGGCCGACTGCCGGGCCGTCGGCCTCCGGGGCGGCCTCCGCGCATGATCCGGCCGCCGGGCCCGGCTCCCTGCTGGACCGGTTCCTGTCCGCGCCGGTCGGCAGTGCGGAGGAGGCCGCCGTGCTGGACGACGCCGGGATCGCCGCCGCCGACCGCTGGTCGTGGGAGCGGATCTCGCGTCCGTACGGCGACGAGACCTTCCGCGACCCGGCGGACCACCGCGCCTGGCTCCTGGCCCATCTGCGGAGGGACGCGGCCGAGGCGGCGCTCGGCAATGTCGCCGGCCCGGTCAAGGCCGCGCTGGACGTCCTGCGCGATCTCCGCAACGAGCTGCGGCTGATCGTGGACCACGCCGGCCTCTCCGGCGTCTCCCGTCGCGACCACCTCGACCGCTGGTACACGCCGCTGAACGCGTTCCTCTCCATCGGGCCGCCGCGCCGCCGTATCGAGGAGATGGCCGCCCTGGTCGAGGCGGGCGTGCTGGACGTGATCGGCCCACGGACGACCGTACGGGCGGTGGACGGCGCCTTCCTCGCCGAGTCCCCCGACATACCGGGTTCCGCCGTCCGGGCCACCACGCTCGTCGAGGCCCGGCTGCCGGAACCGGATCTGCGGCGGAGCTGTGATCCGCTGCTCTCCCGGTTGCTGAAGACCGGTCAGTGCCGGCCACACACACTCGACGGTTACGAGACGGGTGGGATGGATGTAACACGGCGGCCATACCGCCTGATAGATCGCCAAGGGGGCGTGCACCCGCGGAGGTTCGCCCTCGGGGTCCCCACGGAGGGTGTGCACTGGGTGACCGCCGCGGGCGCCAGACCGGGGGTCGACTCGGTCATGCTCTCGGACACGGACGCGGTTGCACGTGCCATCTTGCGGGCCGCGACCAGCGACGGCGCGCCACACACGACGCGAATTGATCCCCGACAGAATGTTGAACTTGCAAGCATGATGAGGCCTGCCTAACGTTGCGGGGTGTCACTCGTCGGTCCAGACCTCGCCCCCACACGCGCGGTCCAGACCCAGACCGAAGGAGTACAACCCCCCATGCACTCTCGTCTGAACGCCGCTCAGCCCTACGTCCTGGGCCTGTTCCGGATCGTGGTCGGACTGCTCTTCACCTGCCACGGCGCCGGTTCGCTCTTCGGCGCCTTCTCCCGTGAGACGGTCTCCGCCGGCACCTGGCCCGGCTGGTTCGCGGCCGTCATCGAACTCGTCGGCGGCGCGCTGGTGCTGCTGGGTCTCGGCACCCGGCCCGCCGCCTTCGTCTCCTCCGGCGCCATGGCGTACGCGTACTTCACGGTCCACCAGCCCGACGGGCTCTTCCCCATCGCGAACAGCGGTGAGCTCGCCGTGATGTTCTGCTGGTCGTTCCTGCTGATCGTCGTCATGGGCCCCGGCGCGTTCGCCCTGGACCGGTTCCTCCCGTCGCGCGGCTCGGCCGCCGCGTCCGAGGAGGAGCGGCACGGCGAGCGCGCGAAGGTCGCCGCCTGACCGATCCGGGTGAGTCCGGGGCGCCGACATGCCGCCCCGGACGAACGCTCCGTACCGCACACGCGTACGCTGTGTGGCTCAGCAGCCGCTGCCGCCCTCCATGCGACATCAACGCGCTGCGACGGGACGGGCGGGGAGTCGGAAAAGTGCTGGAGAGTCTGGGGTCGCTGACCGGCAGCCCATGGATCTACGCGGTCGTGGCCCTCTCCGTGCTGCTGGACGTGTTCCTGCCCGTGCTGCCCAGCGGCGTGCTGGTCATCACGGCGGCCACGGCCGCGGCGGCGGGGTCCACGACGGTCGCGGGCGCGGCCGGGAAGGTGGCCCAAGTACCGCAGGAAGTCCCGTCGTTGATCCTGCTGATGCTCTGTGCGTTCACCGCGTCCGTCCTCGGCGACCTGGTCGCGTTCCGGCTCGGGCGGCGCGGCGGGGACCGGCTCGGCCGGGCCATCGCCCGCTCGCGCCGGCTCACCACCGCACAGGAACGGCTCGGCAGCGCGCTCGGCGGGGGCGGCGGCGTCCTGGTGGTCATCGCCCGCTTCGCGCCCGCGGGACGCTCGGTGGTCTCGCTGGGCGCGGGCGCCGCGCACCGCAAGGTGAAGGAGTTCCTGCCCTGGTCGGCGCTGGCCGGCGTGGCCTGGACGGGGTACAGCGCGGGGCTCGGCTACTTCGGCGCGCAGTGGCTCGGCTCGACCTGGGTCGGCGTGGCCCTCTCCGTCCTGGCGCTGTTCGCGGCGGGCTCGCTGGCCGCGTACGTGATACGCCGCCCGGGTCCGGGCCGGAGCCCGGCCACCGCGTAGGGCGGCGGGCCGGACGGGGTTCGTAGGCGGACGGGTTCGGAGCCGGACGGCGTTCGGGGCCGGACGGGTTCAAGTCCGGCTCCGGGCACATCTCGCTCACGGCGTGCATCGCGAAGCAAACGAACCGGCTCGGTGTGATCACGAGCTATCAGGTGAAGTGGTTTCCGGGGGGGAGCGCCGCACGCAGTTTTCCGCAGGTCCACGCAGTGGCGATGGCCCGGGAGCGAGAAACAACGCCGATGCCTGGCGTTGAGGTTACGGGGCAGCCGGTAGTTGAAGAACCATGGCGTCGTAGAGCGGCGCTTCCTCCCAAGGGTGGGAAACGCCAACCTTTCGGTACCCCCACGCCCGGTAGGCGGACTGGGCAGGAGCAGCCGTCGTCTCCCGCCGCATTGTGAGCGTGACTCGTTCGGCGGAAAGTCCACCGATCAGAGCGGCGTGGAGGCGGGCGGCAACACTGCGGCGACGCCATTCCTTCCGCACCGCAAGTTCAATGATGACGTACGTACGGGCGCCGTCCTCGCGCGTGTAATCCGCGGGCAGCGGCTCCTTTAGGTTGCTCCACCAGCGAGTGTCAGCGGGAAGGAAGTAGCCGAAGGTGAAGCCGATTACCTCGTCGCCCTCGCGAGCGAGGACCAGACGCATGCCGGGGCGCTTTGCCTGGAGCTGGTATCGGTCGATGAACTCGGCGACGTCACGGGGGCCTTCGCAGTAAGGGGGCTCGATGTACACCTCTTCGTACGCGGGGAGGAACGCGTCGAGCTGTGCGCTTGCCTCGTGTCCCTCGTACCTCTCGAACGTCACTTCGTGCATCCGCTCTCTCCCTTCGCCCGTACGTATTCCGTCAACTCCCGAGCCCCCTCTCGGGCGCAGGTTGCGTCGACGCAGTCGAGGAGGCCTACCACCTCGGACAGCCGCCGCATGACGCGGCCGGACTCGACCTCTTCGAGGTGTTCCAGGCTTTTTACGGCGTGGGCCGCGCCCTCGTCGACTTCCCCGGCATTGATCAGGCCACGGGCGAGGGTGAGACGATACAGAGCGCGGTTACGGCCGTAGACGCGGTCTTGGTGGTCGAGGGCAGCCCTGACGAACTGGACAGCTGCTTTATTGTGGCCTACTTCCGTGTAGAGAAGCCCTTGCGCGTAGTCCAACTCGGCGTGGCCGTGGAACGCGGCCCATCGCGGGGACGGGCGCCCGCGGTCGCTGTGCTCGGCCAGGCGCATGGACTCGGCTAGCCGCTTGCTCGCGGCCTTGCCGTCGCGCATCAAGGAGAGCGCGCGAGCCTCGCGAGAGGCGATGAGCGACGAGAGAACTGGGGAGCCGTACCGGGAGGCGCGCTGCTGCGCGGCGCGGGCGAGGTCGTACCCATCGCGCGGCCTGCCTTCGTGGCTGGCCTGCATGCTCAGGGACGCCAGCACGAGAATTTCAAGGCTGTCGTCCCGGAGCATTGTTGCAGTCGTCAGTGCTTCCCCCCAGTATCTGCGGGCATTGTCCTGGTCGTCTGCGTCGTAGTAGAGCCACCCACAGTGTTCGGCAGTTTCGCCTGCGAGGAGTTGGAGTTGACGGCCGATGGTGTCTGGGAAGGAGTAGGAGTTGCTGTTGATGACGCGTCGAACTCGGCTGAGGTGTCGGACTGCAAGAGAGCGGACGTCGCCTCCGCCATACGCGTCATCGAGAGCGTAGAGGGAGCGGAGACCGTCGCGGAGTTGGAGGAGGTGAGCGGTGCCGACGCCGCCAGCACGTCCAGGTGAGGTGATTTTCTGTTCGTGAGCTGGTAGTCCGGCGGCGGTGACAGCTCCGATGGAGTCGTTGAGAAACGTCCGTCGATCCACGCTGATGCCTTCCTGTGCAGGTAACGCTGGTGAGTTTCCTACGGTGGCACCCGGTGGCGGTCCGGGGAAGCCGAGTTCAGCGGGACTGAATCCGAACATGGCGTGCAGAACCCGCCAGGTGCGTGCTCGGGGCGCCGGTGGTGTGGGCTGGCGCCATCGAAGGAATTGGCGCGACGTCACGGTGGTCGGCTCGCCCAGCAGAGTCGCGGCGGCTCCGAAGGCAGACAAGAACCTAGCCGGCGAATCCCACCCGCGCGCAGCGCATTCCCGTTCGAAGGGGGTGACAGCATTGGCCACTTCGTACCTCCGGCGATCCGGTTTGGATACCGACCGTAGTCGGTATGCGGCGCGCGTAAAGGCCGGACGTTGCGAAAAGTCCGGCGAAAAGTCCGTCAGTAAGTCCGACCGCGCCCGTTTCTCGGCGGTTAGCTCATGTCGTGAGGGAGCCATCGAGGGGAGCCCGACCTGTGGACCACACGAAGACGAGCCAGAGCGCACCGTACGTACAGGGGCGTGACCTGCTCCAGGGGCCGACAGACACGTCGATACGTGAGCGCGCTATTCCTGGCGTCGAAGGCGTCGGTGCTGGTGGCCTTCTGAGTTTTCTGGCCCCGTGCAAGCCCTGTCTGGTAGCTCTGATTTTCGAGATGGGGCCGAACCACGGCTGTCGGGACGTGATCACCGTACGTTCCGAGGGCAGGTGGATGGAACTCACGTCGCCGCAGCCTTGCCCGTGCTCCTCCTGCCGGGAGGAGGGAACCGATGGGTGAGATGCCGAACTCGACGACGATGTCGGAACCGAGCAGGCCGACTTGTCTCCTCGCAGGTAGATTCGCGATGACCGAGGTGGCTGCGACTGGGGCGCCGGCGTACAAGGTCGTCCTCGGCCCTCCATGCCCGAGCGTTACCTCCTACGTCTGCCGAGTCACGGTGGACGACGAGAAGCTGATCGCCAAGTACAGCTGGCTGGGAATGTCCTTGGTTTCCATCCTGCGTGGCGCTGGCGGGACATGGGAGGAGGTTCAGGAGGCTCAACGGACCTACCTCCGGAGCACCGACCTGCTGACGGCGCGCGAGGCGCAGAACCTTGAGGCTCTTCGCGAGCTGGGGAGCCTTCGGGTGTGCGAGACGGCCGGCCTCCACGGCGGAGTCCTCTTCACGCGGGTCGCTGCGGGCAGCTCTCTGGCCGACGAGCTGGCGGCCCGCCCGTGGGAGACGGCGGCCCTCCTCGACACGGTGCTTGCCACCCTTGGCGATCTGCATGGCCCGGCCGGTGCGGAGCGCCTGCGCGGAGCCGCGCCGATCGGTGAGCGGTCCGTCGTCGGCGTGTTCCGCAGGAAGTTCAACGGCTTGAGCGCCGCCGGCTATCTGCGGGCGCTCGGCCGGGACAGCGGCCTCCCGGAGCCCGAGCGCCAGGAGATCGTGACACTGGTGCAGAACACGGTCGGACGGCTGCTCCGGATGACCGGCGCCGTCTCTCCCCGCCGGGACACCGTGGTGTTCGGGGACCTCAAGCCCGAGCACGTCTACATCGACGGCCCGCAGCTCCAGTTCATCGACCCGGCAGTGCAGTGGGCGGCCGGGCCTCAGCCGGACATCGCGAAACTCACCGGGCGGGCACTCCTGCTCGCCATCGGCCATCCGGAGCCGCAGGCCGGGCGGCACATCGTGCAGGGGGTCGCCTCCACTCTCGCCCGGCACGCGGCTGTGCTGCCCGAGCACGAGAGCACTCGCCGGCTCCGTGAGGTGATGGTGCTGTGGCTCATGGACACCGTGAGCATCCTGAGCACGTGCCTCAGCGCGCCTCCGGGCCTCCCGCTGGCGCCCCACCAGCAGTCCCTCGTCGCGCACGCCGGCACGGTGGCCAGGATCCTGGACCGGGCCAGTGCCCTCCTCACAGGCGCGACGGCCGGACCGCGGCTCCTGGACACCGTCTTCTCCGAGGTCGAGTGGACCACGTGGAAGACGTGGTGAACGGCCCGGTCGTGGGGATCGTCGGGGCCGGTGCCGTCGGGCAGACCCTCGCCGTCGGCCTGATTGCCGCCGCCCTGCCCGGACGGCTCCTCGTCGTGTCCCGGCACGCCGACCAGGTCCACGCGCTGACCGCAGACCTCCAGGACCTCGCGCACGCCGCCCGGTCACGCACGCGGATCGAGGCAGCCCGCGTCGATGACCTGCATGGGTGCGACGCTGTGGTGGTCGCCCTGCGCACCGACTTCAAGAACACCGCCGAGCGGGACATCCGGCGCGCAGGCGCCGCAGCGAACGCACCAGCTCTCGGCGACCTGGCACAGAGACTGCGCGGGTACGGCGGCACCACCCTCGTTGTCACGAATCCGGTGGACCTGATGGCCCGTCGCTTCGCCGAGGTATCGGCATGCCCCCGGGTCTTCGGAATCGGGTCGAACCTGGACTCGGCCCGCTACCGGCTCCTGCTCGCCCGGTACGCGGACGTGGCCCCGGCCCGCGTACGCGGTCACGTGATCGGCGAGCACGGTGACCGCGCGGTCGTCTGCCTGTCGACGACCACCGTCGCCGGCCGACCGGTCGCGGTCCCGGTGCGCGCTGTCGTGGAAGAGCTCCAGCGGCGGCCGGCTCTGATCCGGAACGGCATCGGCCGGACCCGCTGCGGGCCCACCGGCGCCGTGCTGTCCACGCTGCGCAAAGCCCTCGGCCTGGTCGACGGCATCGAGGAACTGTCCGTGCGGTACGGCGACGTCTGGCTCGGAATCCCGATGCGCTTCACCGGCGGCAGAGCCGCAGCATGCCTCCCCCCGCTCACCCGCTCCGAACGCCTGTCTCTGGACTCCGCTGCCAGCAGTCTCCGCGACGCCTACACCCATCTCCCCACATCCATCGAGAGGATCGCCCCATGATCAGCGCTACCCGACTTGAGGCCGCCACAGCGGCCGTCACCGTGCTCAGCAACCGAACGGAGGTAACGGACTGGGCTCTGCGCTACTTCGGCCCGTGGTGGAACGCCACCTCCGTGGACGCGGCCGACGTGTGCGCCGACGCCGTGGTGATCGCGGACGTCAAACCCGCCGACTACGAACAGATCACCCTCCTCGTTCACGACGGCCGGCCCACGGAGGCCGTGGACTACGCGAAGCACCCGCTGCTGGTGGCACGTGACGGCGAGGACGTCATCGCCACGTCGCCGGACGAGGGGATCGCGTACCGCAGCACGCCACCGTCCGGGCATATCGTTCTCGCCGGTACGGAAGCGCAGCCCCTCGCTCTGGCCGCCGCACGCCTCGCACGAGAGGCAGTTCGTGGCCAGCTCCTGCGGGACGGATGGGCCGTGCTCCACTCCTCCGCGGTCGTCAGGCCGGACGACGGGGCGACCCTCCTCACCTTCGGCGACAAGGGCGCGGGGAAGACGACCACGGCCCTGCTGCTCGCCTCACACGGCTGGCAGCTCCTCGCCAACGACAGGGTCCTGGTCCGGCCGACCGGCGAACGGGACGTCGAGGTCGTGCCCTGGCCGTCCGCCGCGGCCCTCGGCCTCGGTCTGCTTCACGCGCTCGGCTGGGACGTCACCGCACGGGAACACCTGCGGGCCGGACATGCCTTCCACCCGACTCAGCACGAGTCCGTGACCGAGGCGCTGCTCGCCGGCGACCACACGCCCCTGTGGGACAACAAGAAGCGGGAGCGGAAGGTACAGGTGTTCCCAGACCAGTTCCCGGACCTGTTCGACGTGCCGCTGGCCACCGGCGGCCGAGCGGCGGGGCTCCTCTTCCCCCAGGTCGACGCCGACGCGGCGCCGGACATCGTCGACCGGACTCGCACGCTGGGGAAGGCCGACTTCATGTCGGGCGCAACGGAGGACCGGTACCCGGACGTCTTCGGGCAGGCCCTGGGCGTGGACGGCGGCGGCCGGGAGAGCGCGCGTGCCGAGGTGGCGGCGCGTCTCGCCGCCCTGCCGCACCACGCGGTCCGGCTGAGTCACGACATCCCGGCCAGTGCCGCCCTTCTGAGCAAGGTCGCCAACACCGTCTGAAGAGCGACGAACAGGACTTGCTGATCGTGGTGGACGACCAGGAGTCCAGAGGGAGAAATCGTGATCCGGCCAGGATCCGGGCCGTGGAGGCTCGCCGCCCCTGCGGTTCGGAGCCGGACGGGGTCAAGGGCCACGTCAGGACGCGGCGCGGGTGGCGGCGCCGCGTACCTCCAGGTCATGGAGGAGCTTCGCGGTCGCTGCGGCGATCTCGTCGACGGCCCGGTCGAACGCCTCGCGGTTGTGCGCGGCGGGGGCGCGGAAACCGGAGACCTTGCGTACGTACTGGAGCGCGGCGGCGCGGATGTCCTCCTCGGTGGCCTCTTCGGGGAGTACGGGCGGGCGGAGGGTCTTGATGCTGCGGCACATGCCTCCAGTGTGGACCCGCTCGCTCAGGGCAGGTCGTATTCCGCCGAGAGATGACGGCCGGGGCCGAGGAAATCGGTGGCGTACTCCGTCACCGCCCCGTCCTCGTCCCAGTACCGATTGGCCATGCCCAGGGCGGGGGCGCCCACCTCGACACCCAGGAGTTCCGCGTCACCGGCAGGCACCGGCCGCAAGGACACCACATGGCTCCTGCGGACGGTACGCCTTCCGGTGCGTTCCTCCACCAGCCCGAACGTCATTTTCGGCAACGGCGCCGATTCGACCAGCTCGGGAGCCCCGTCGAGAACTCTCTCGCCCCCGACTCCTTGCTGGTCCGTGCCATCCACGCGGCCAAAGACGCGTCGCCCTCCATCGCCGTCATGACGGCGACATGCCTGTGTTCCCGCACCAGTGACGGGCTCCGCTACCTCGCCGGAGCCCACGGGCTGCCGAACGTGGCGGCGACGGTGGAGGTGACCGGCAGGCAGGCAGTCGCTCACGCCGAAGCCGGCGCGGACATCGTCGGCCCCGCGTCCATGCTGCTGGGCACCACGGCGCGGGCACGACGGGCGCTGGACGAGAGCGGGCACGCAGGCGTGTCCGTCATGCCGCATGTGATCTTCTGGTCCGGCTTGTACGACGAGTTCCGGCTGACCATGAGGGCGACCCCGAAATCGGGCACCGACCGGGAGTTTCGCTCACCCGACCTTGGTCGCGGCACGCGCCGCGTCAAGGATCGTCCGCGCACCCTGACCGATGAGATCGGCGGCCAGGGCCGCGCCCAGCTTCTCCGGCTCGGCGGACGGGCCGGCAACCCTCCCCGAAACACGCTCCGTTCCGTCCAAGGACGTCACCTGGCCGAACAGCGACAGCTCTCCGTCCGGCGAAGTCTCCGCGTACGCGCCCAAAGGAACACTGCACCCACCGTGCAGTTCCGCGAGCAGTGAGCGTTCCGCCCGCACCTGAGAGTCGACATCGAGATCTCCTGTGGAGGAGAAAACCTCACGCGCGATCGAATTGTCTTCGTGAATCTGGATTCCCAGCGCGCCCTGTCCGGGGCTCGGCGGAAAAAGATCGAGGGGCAGAATTTCCCCGATCGCATCCTCCAAGCCGAGTCGGCGCAGGCCCGCGACCGCGAGGACGACCCCGTCCAGGCCCATGGTCTCGATCTTCTTCAGGCGCGGTGGGACGTTGCCCCGGATGGGCACCATCTCGAGGTCGGGGCGTGCGGCGAGGAGCTGGGCGATCCTCCGGGGCGCACCCGTTCCGACCCGCGCGCCCCGCCGCAGGCCGGCGAGGGTCGATCCGCACAGTGCGTCCCGTATGTCCGCACGTCCGGGCGGGGGCAGGAGCGCCAGGCCGGGCGGGTTGGCGGTCGGCAGGTCCTTCAGGGAATGAATGACAACATCCACCTCCCTCCGCGCCAGAGCCGCTTCCTGCGCGGAGCTGAATGCGGAGCCACCACTGAGCGCCGATACGCCGGGAAGCAGCGATCTTCGATCCCTGTCGCCCCCTTCGAGAATCACTCGATGGGTGAATCGGAAATCCGGAAATCGTTCGCGAAGCGGGGCAAGGAATACGCGCACCTGAGATTTCGCAAGATTACTGGCACGCGAACCGACGACGAAGGTTTTCACTGACGATCGGTCGACTTTCGGAAGCCTGACAAGGTCACCTTCAGAGTACGTTCAGCAACCGATCGCTCGTACAGACAGCGGGTCGGTAACAGCGGCTACTCCGACGGCGGGGCCGTGCTGTCCCGTACGACCAGCCGCGTACCGAACTCGATGCGGGTGTCCGCCTGGTCCGCGTGGCCGGTCTGGTCGCCCTGGCCCTGGTTCTGGTCGGCGCGGCGCAGCCGCAGGAGCATCCGGGCCGCCTCCTCCGCCATCTCCACCAGCGGCTGGTTGACGGTGGTGAGCGCCGGGCTCGACCACTGGGCGAGCGGGATGTCGTCGTACCCCACCAGGGAGAAGTCCTGGGGGATCCGCAGGCCGAGGACGCGCGCCGCCTCCAGCACGCCGAGCGCCTGGAGGTCGCTGCCCGCGAAGATCGCGGTGGGCCGGTCGGGGCCCTGGAGGAGTTCCACCGCGTGCGCGTGTCCCGAGCGGACGTGGAAGTCGCCGAAGCGCACCAGCGCGGGGTCGACGTCGACGCCCGCCATGCCCATGGCCGAGCGGAAGCCGTCGAGGCGGGCCAGGGAGCAGAGCATGTCCTCGGGTCCGGTGATGACGGCGATCCTGCGGTGGCCGAGGTCGAGCAGGTGGCGGGTGGCGGCGAGGCCGCCGGCCCAGTTGGCGGAGCCGACGGACGGCACGTCGGGTTCCGGGTCGCCCGCCGGGTCGATGATCACGAAGGGGATGGCCCGGGACCACAGCTTCTTCTTGAGGTCGTCGGGGAGCGTGGAGAAGACGAGGACGACACCCAGCGGGCGGCGCCGCAGGACGCCCTCGACCCAGTCGGCGCCCGGGGAGTGGCGGGTGCCGGTCTCGGTGAGGACCACGCTCAGACCGGTCTCCTTGGCGACGTTCTGGACGCCCCTGATCAGCTCCATCGCCCAGGTGCTGTCCAGTTCGTGGAAGACGATCTCGATGAGCGGGGCCTCGGGGGCGGTGGGGCTGGAGCGGCGGTAGCCGTGGGCCTCCAGCAGTTCCTCGACCCTGCCGCGGGTGGGTGCGGAGACATCAGGACGCCCATTGAGCACTTTCGAAACTGTCGAAAGAGAAACCCCGGCTTGCGAAGCCACCTGAGCCAGGGTGACCCGGCCTGCGCTTGTCTCGTCTCGCATGGACTGAAGGATAAGGCACCGGAAGTGGGGCGGAAATCGGTAACGGTTTGGCTGAGCACCGACCGCACTGTTGACCGCTTCGGAGAGGAGTCCTACGGTCACACGCCAGATACTTTCGGCAATGTGGCCGATACTTTCGAGAGGTGGAGAGGTCGACGATGAAGGCGATGAAGACGCGCACGACTCGCGCACGGTTCTCCCGGACCGTCGCCGGCTGCGCGGCGCTCCTCCTGGGCCTGGGCCTCACGGCCTGCGGCGGTGGCGGCAGTTCCCCGGGCGGTGGCGACGAGTTCCACGTACTCGTCTACGGCGACGCCACCAACAAGGTGGAGAAGCAGATCGTCGAGACGTTCAACAAGACCTCGAAGGTCAAGGCGGTCCTGGACACGGTCCCCGGCGCCGACTACCAGAAGAAGCTCCAGACCACCATCAGTACCCCGCAGGCGCCCGATGTCTTCTTCAACTGGGGCGGCGGTTCCATCCAGCCCTTCGTGAAGTCGGGCCTGCTGCTGCCGCTCGACGAGCTGGTGGCGAAGGACCCGGGGCTCAGGTCGAACTTCCTGCCGTCCGTGTACGACACGGCGACGATCGACGGCAAGGCGTACGGCGTGCCCATGCGCGGCACCCAGCCGGTGCTCCTCTTCCACAACAAGAAGGTGCTCGCGGACGCGGGCGTCGAGGCGCCGAAGACCTGGGACGACCTGCTCGGCGCGGTCGCCCGGCTCAAGGCGAAGGGCGTCACGCCGATCGCGCTGGGCGGCGGGGACAAGTGGCCGACGCTGATGTGGTTCGAGTACCTGTACGACCGGGTGGCGGGCCCGGGTCTCTTCAAGGAGGCGCTGGCCGGCGACAAGAGCGTCTGGGAGAGCCCGGAGAGCAAGCGGGCGCTGGCCATGCTGAAGGAGCTGGTCGACGCGGGCGCGTTCGGCACCAACTACGACTCGGTGAAGTTCACCGACGGCGGCTCCCCGGCCCTGGTGGCGGCCGGCAAGGCCGGCTTCGAGCTGATGGGCTCGTGGGTGTACTCGACCCAGCGCGACGTCAACCCGGAGTTCGCCAGGACCGGCCTGGGGTACACCGCCTTCCCGACGGTCGACGGCGGCAAGGGCGACCCGGCCGATGTCGTCGGCAACACCAACAACTTCTACTCGGTGCTGAAGAAGACCGAACACGCGGACGCGATAGCCGAGTTCCTGAAGCTCATGTACTCGGACGAGTTCGTCAAGGCGCAGCTCGCCATCGGCAACCTGCCGACCACCACGAACACCGAGAAGTTCCTGGACTCGACGGAGGACCCGGCGTACCTGAAGTACCAGTTCGACATGGTCAGCAAGGCGCCCTCGTTCCAGCTCTCGTGGAACCAGGCGTACCCGCCGGCGGCCGACGCCCCGATGATGCAGGCCGTCCAGGAGTTCTTCAACGGCTCGACGGACGCCGACGGCTTCGTCAAGGCCATGCAGGCCCTGTCCACCGACTGAGAGCGACGGACACCGGACATGACCGACACAGCCGACACGGCGGCGGCTCCCGCCGGCCGGGGCCCGGCCGGGCATACGGTGGCCCGGCCCGGGATCCTCTGGGCGCTGCCCGCCGCCGCCTTCTTCGCCCTGTTCGCGATGGTCCCGCTGGTGCTGGTCGCGGTCCTCTCGTTCGCCGAGTGGAACGGGCTCGAAGCGCCGCGCTTCGCGGGGGCCGACAACTGGACCGCGCTGCTCCACGACCCGGTGATGATCAAGAGCCTGTGGCTGAGTGTGCTGCTGACCGTGCTCGGGGTGGTCACCCAGACCCCGCTGGCGATCCTGCTCGGGGTCTGGGCCGCCGGGCCGCAGCGCAACCGGGCGGTGCTCTCCGCGGTCTTCTTCGTGCCGCTGCTGCTCTCCGCCACGGCGATCTCCGTCCTGTGGCGGGCGCTGCTCGACCCCAACTTCGGGGTGCCGGCGGAGCTGACGTGGCTCTTCGGCGACGGCAATCTGCTGGGCACCAGGACCGGGGCGATCTGTGTGCTCGTGTCCGTGGCGGCGTGGCAGTTCACCCCGTTCCACGCGCTGATCTACCAGGGCGCGGCGCGGGCCGTCCCGCCGGTGCTCTACCAGGCGGCGGCGATCGACGGGGCCGGGCGGGTGCGCCGGTTCTTCCACATCACGCTGCCGCAGCTCCGTAACTCGATCATCACATCGGTGATCCTGATGGTGGTCGGCGGGCTCACCACCTTCGACACCGTGCTGATCCTGACCCAGGGCGGCCCCGGCACCGACACCAGCATCAGTGCCTACTACATGTACCAGAAGGGGTTCCGGGAGTTCGACTTCGGCCAGAGCGCGGCCATCGCGCTGCTGCTGGTCGTGGTCGCCACGGTGATCTCGCTGGTCATGGTGCGGATCTCGGGCTACGACAAGATGGCCGGCACCAAGGAGGGAATGTGACGGGCCGTTCGGTGAACGGAGGGAGGGTGTCGGGCCGTTCCGTGACGAGGGGGCGTCCCAACTATCTCGCGGGGCTGGGCGCCCTGCTGTGGCTCGGGCTGGTGGCGCTCCCGCTGTACGTGATGCTCGGCGCGACCGTCCAGAGCCGCGCCGAGTACAGCGCGAACGGCCCGCTCGCCTTTCCGCGCTCCTTCTCCCTCGACAACTACGCCCAGGACTTCTCCAACGGCTTCGGCCGCTACTTCCTCAACACGGTGGCCGTCACGGCGAGCGTGGTGGCGATCGTGCTGCTGCTGGTGCCCCCGCTGGCGTTCTCGATCGTACGGAACCGGGGGCGGGGCACCGTCCGGATCTTCCGGCTCTTCCTTCTCGGGCTCGCCATCCCCGCCCAGGCCGTGATCGTCCCGATGTTCTACGCGATCAGCAAGGCGGGCCTGTACGACAACCTCATCGGGGTCATCCTGCCGACCGCCGCGTTCTGTCTGCCCGTCTGCGCGCTGATCCTCACCGGGACGATGCGCGACATCACCGGCGACCTCTTCGAGGCGATGGCCATCGACGGGGCGAGCACGCGCCGCGTCTTCTTCCAGCTCGTCGTGCCGCTCTCCCGGGGCGGGATCGCGACGATCGTGGTGTTCTCCGCCCTCCAGGCGTGGAACGGCTTCCTCTTCCCGCTCGTGCTGACGCAGTCGGAGGAGACGAAGGTGCTCACCCTCGGGCTGTACAACTTCCAGACCGAGCACGGTGTGGACATCCCCGGTCTGCTGGCGGCCGTGGTGCTCTCCACGCTGCCCGTCCTGTTCGTCTACCTGTTCGCCCGCCGAGCCCTGGTCCAGGGGCTCATGGGGGTCGGAGGAAAGTGATCGACAACGTGAGCACCGAGACCACGGCCGTGCCCGGGTCCGCCCTTCTGTCCGAGGCGCGGGCCCGCCGCGTCGAGGAGCTGATCGCGGCCATGACCACGGAGGAGAAGCTGGCACAGCTCTACGGGCTGTGGGCGGGCGCCTCCGCCGACGGCGCCGAAGTCGCCCCGCACCAGCACGACATGGACGCCCCGCCGGCCCTGGCCGAGCTGCTGCCGTACGGCCTCGGCCAGCTGACCCGGCCGTTCGGCACCGTGCCGGTCGATCCCGCGCTGGGCGCCCTCTCCCTGATGCGTACGCAGGAGCGCGTCGTGGCGGCGAGCCGCTTCGGCGTGCCCGCCATGGCCCACGACGAGTGCCTCGCCGGCTTCGCCGCCTGGGGCGCCACCACGTACCCCGTCCCGCTCTCCTGGGGCGCGTCCTTCGACCCGGAGCTGGTCCGGGAGATGGCAGGCGCGATCGGGCGGGACATGCGCTCGGTCGGGCTGCACCAGGGGCTCGCGCCGGTGCTCGACGTGGTGCGCGACGCGCGCTGGGGGCGGGTCGAGGAGACCATCGGTGAGGACCCGTATCTGGTCGGCACCGTCGCCACGGCCTATGTGCGGGGCCTGGAGTCGGCGGGCATCGTGGCGACGCTGAAGCACTTCGCCGGGTACGCGGCCTCGCGCGGCGGACGCAATCTGGCCCCGGTGGGCATCGGCCCCAGGGAGCTGGCGGACGTGGTGCTGCCGCCGTTCGAGATGGCCGTGCGGGAGGGCGGCGTACGGTCCGTCATGGCCGCCTACAACGATCTCGACGGGGTGCCGTGCGCGGCCGACGAGCGGCTGCTGACCGGACTCCTCAGGGACGTCTGGGGGTTCGACGGCACCGTGGTCTCCGACTACTTCGGGGTCGCCTTCCTGGCCACCCTGCACGGAGTGGCGGGCGACCGCGCGCAGGCCGCGACGGCCGCGCTCGCGGCGGGTGTCGATGTCGAGCTGCCCACCGTCAACACGTTCGGACGGCCGCTGCGGGACGCGGTCGCCGGCGGGCGGCTGCCGGGCGAGGTGGTCGACCGCGCGGTGCGCCGGGTCCTGACCCAGAAGGCCGGGCTCGGGCTGCTCGACCCGGGGTGGAGCGCCCGGCCTGCGGCCCTGGCCGGGCTGGAGCTCGACGGCACCGGCCCGGAGCGGCTGCGCGGCACGGTCACCCTGGACTCCCCCGCGCACCGGGACATCTCCCGTCGGCTCGCGGAGCGTTCGGTGATCCTGCTGCGCAACGACGGGACGCTGCCGCTCGCGGCCGGGGACACGGGCCCGGCGAGGATCGCGCTGATCGGCCCGCAGGCGGAGACCCGTACGGCCGTGCTGGGCTGCTACTCCTTCCCCGTCCATGTCGGCGCCCGGCATCCGGACACCCCGATCGGCATCGAACTTCCCACGCTGCGCGAGGCGTTGGCGGCGGAGTTTCCGGCGAGCGAGATCGTGACGGTGGCGGCCACCGGCATCGACGACCCCGTCGTCCCCGGCGCGGCTCTCCCGGACGGCTTCGCGGAGGCGGTGCGGGCGGTCCGCGCCGCGGATGTCGCCGTCCTCGCGCTCGGTGACCGCGCGGGGCTCTTCGGGCGCGGCACCAGCGGGGAGGGGTGTGACGCCGAGACGCTCGATCTGCCGGGCGCCCAGGGCCTGTTGCTGAATACGGTGCTCGACGCGGCGCGGGCGGCCGGCACTCGGGTGGTGGTCACCCTGCTCGCCGGCCGGCCGTACGTCCTCGGCCGGGCGGTCACCGAGGCCGGGGCGATCGTGCAGGCGTTCTTCCCGGGGCAGGAGGGCACCCCGGCGGTGGCGGGCGTGCTCAGCGGCCGGATCAACCCCTCGGGCCGGCTCCCGGTGAGCGCCCCCCGGCTGGCGGGCGCGCAGCCGTCCACGTATCTCGCGGCGCCGCTGGCCCGCGCGAGCGATGTCTCCAGCATCGACCCGACACCGGCCTTCGGGTTCGGCCACGGGCTGACGTACACGTCGTTCACCTGGTCGGAGCTGGAGGTCAGGGCGGAGGGCGCCGCACTGCCCACGGACGGCGCGGCGCAGCTGGCGTTCACCGTCACCAACACGGGCGGGCGCGCGGGCGTCGAGGTGGTCCAGCTCTATCTGCACGACCCGGTCGCCTCGGTGGTCCAGCCCGCGCAGCGCCTGATCGGCTACGTACGGCTCCCGCTGGCGGCGGGCGAGCGGGCCAGGATCGGCGTCACCGTACCCGCCGATCTGGCGTCGTTCACCGGGCGCGACGGGCGCCGGATCGTCGAACCGGGGGCGCTGGAGCTGCGGTTGGCGGCCTCCAGCACCGATGTGCGGCTGACCGCCGCACTCACCCTGACCGGGCCCGTACGGTACGTCGACCACACCCGCGCGCTGCACGCCACGTTCACCGTCGGGACGTGATACCGGCCACGGGAAATCAACGGGATGTGAAGATCTTGTAGCAGCCCGGGGGCCCAGCGGATAGCGTGACGGCACGTCGCCACGGATACGACGCACGCGGTGGAGCGCGGCGGACACGACGGACGCGCATCGGCTCGGGCGGCCGGGTGGGAGACAGATCAGATATGACGCCGACGCAGCTGCGGGCGTACGCCGCGGTCGTCCGCCTGGGTTCGGTCAAGGGGGCCGCGGCCGATCTCTCGGTGTCCGAGGCCGCTGTGTCCATGCATGTCGCCCAGCTCCGCAAGGAGTTGGGCGACAGACTGTTCGCCAGGACGGGCGCGGGCCTCGCGTTCACCCCCGGCGGGCTGCGGCTGGCCAGCCGTGCCACGGAGCTGCTGGGGCTCCAGGACCGGACCATCCTGGAGGTCAGCCAGGCCGGTTCGGGCCGCAGGCTGCTGCGCGTCGCCACATCGAGCCTCTTCGCGGAGCACGCGGCGCCCGGCCTCATCGAGCTGTTCGCGGGCCGGGCCGACGACCTGGACGTCGAGTTGAGTGTGCACAGCCCGCAGCGGTTCGCCACCCTGCTGCGCAACCGCACCGTGGACGTGGCGATCGGCCCGCGTCCGGCGGTCATGGACGACGGCATGAAGTGCACGCCGTTCCTCAACTACCAGATGGTGGGCGTCGTCGGCCCGGACCATCCGCTCGCCGCCCGCCGCCCGGGACCGGGCGAGCTGCGCCGCCAGACCTGGCTGCTCGGCCCGTCGGCCGCGGACCGCGCGGGCCTCGTCCCCTCCGTACTCCAGCAGCTCCAGGTGGACGAGGAGAACCAGCGGATCTTCCAGAGCCACGCGGCGGCCCTGGAGGAGGCCAAACACGGCAAGGGTGTGGCGCTGGCGCTCTCCTTCTCCGTCACCCGGGCGCTCTCCGGCGGGGAACTCAAACAGCTCCTGAGCCCCGCGCTGCCCGCCAAGGGCTCCTGGAACGCCCTCGCCCTCCCGGGGCGTGACGCGCCGCCCGCGGCCGCCGAGTTGATGCGTTTCGTCACGACGCCGCGCGCCCTCCAGGCGATGCTGCGCGGGGAAGGTGTGACGGCGGGGAGGTTCCGCCCGGCGATCCACGTGACGCTGTGGAGCTGACGGGCTCCCCGGCGCGCCGGCGGGCCCGCGCTCAGCCCGGTGCGTTCTGCTTCTCCCTCGCCGCGGCGGAGGCGCCTTCCGGTGGGTTGGCGCCGACCAGGCGGTGTGCGCCGATCCGCTTCAGCAGCGGGCCGGTGAGGACGGTGGTCACCACGGCCATCACCACCATGATCGAGTAGAACTGCTGGTCGATCAGGGCCATTTCCAGGCCCACGGTGACGATGACGATCTCGGTGAGCCCGCGCGTGTTCATCAGGACGGACGCCGTCAGCGCCTGGCCGTGGTCCGCGCCGGCCAGGCGTCCGGCGGCGTAGACCCCGAGCGCCTTGGTGGCGATGGCGACGGTGATGACCAGCACGAGGGTGAGGAGGACCGCACCGCCGAATCCGGCGAGGTCGACCTTCATGCCGGCGACGACGAAGTAGAGCGGCAGCAGCAGATAGCCGGTCTGCTGCATCTGGTTCACGACGAGGACGCGCAGCGACTCGGACATCGCGCGGGGCATGATCGCGCCGAAGGCGAACGCGCCGAAGATGAAGTGGATGCCGAGCCACTCGGTGGCGGCGCTGGACACCAGCAGGCCGGCGATCAGCACGGGGAAGAGGACCGTGGCCTGCTTGTCGTTGTGTTCGGCGTACTGAACGGCCTTCTTGAGCGCCGGCCGGACCAGGAAAGCCATCGCCAG
The DNA here is from genome assembly GCF_042673865.1 of Streptomyces sp. NPDC056987. Classification (NCBI taxonomy): domain Bacteria; kingdom Bacillati; phylum Actinomycetota; class Actinomycetes; order Kitasatosporales; family Streptomycetaceae; genus Streptomyces; species Streptomyces sp. NPDC056987. The sequence goes on along the minus strand of NZ_JBHURV010000009.1, from coordinate 218,441 downwards.
TACGTAGAGCGGCAGCAGCACGAAGCGCCACTCGCCGTTGGCACCCGTGAACGCGATGACACCGGCCAGGCAGATCCAGGCGACGATGTCACCGATGGCCGCCGCGACGAGCACGATGGCGCCCGTCGCCGTACGGTTCAGCTCGCGGTCGGACAGGATGCGCGCCAGCACGGGGAAGGCCGTCACGGACATGGCCACACCGACGAAGAGCACGAAGCCGGTGTGACTCTCGGGCGCGTAGGTGGAGGCGAGCGGTATCGCCAGGGCGACTCCGCCCGCGAGCGGGAGCACGACCGAGCCCACCGCGATGCTCAGGGGGATGCGCTTGCGGCCGCGCAGCAGGGCGCCGTCCATCTCGTAACCGACGAGGAACATGAAGGTCGCGAGGCCGACGTTGGCCAGGCCGGAGAAGACGGGCTGCACACTCTCCGGGAAGATCTTCTCGCTCACGGTCGCCGACAGCACCATGGGGCTGACGAGGACGCCGGCGAGGATCTCTCCCACGACGGCGGGCTGTCCGATCCGCCGGAGTGCGGCTCCCAGCAGTTTGGCTGCGGTGATGGCGAGTGTCAGCGCCAGGAAGAAGTCTGATACGGCGTTACCAGTCATCAGTATCGGCCTCAGGTGGGTGGCCGGGCGTGTCGCGGCCGGCCGGGCACGGTGGGTGGACCGGTGGGCCTGCTGTGACCACAGGCCCACCGCGGTGTGTTCGACACACGTGCTGTGCTGCACAGGGGTGGTGCGCGGGATCGCATGACGGGCGGGCGGTGTGTCCGGCGCCGGTGGTCGCCGCACCCGTGACGCGTCACCCGTGGCGCGTCACACCGACAGGAAGTCCTTCGCGGCGATCAGCACCCGCCGGTGGGCCTCCTCGGTCCCCACGGAGATCCGCACACCGTCGCCGGAGTACGACCTGACCCGCACCCCGGCCCGCAGCGCCGCGGCGGCGAAGCGGTCCGACTCCGGTCCAAGGGGAAGCCAGACGAAGTTGGCCGACGACGGCAGCGGCACCAGCCCCTGCGCGCCGAGATCCGACCGGAGGTCCGCGCGCATGCGCCGTACCGTACCGAGCCGTTCGGCCAGGTCGCTGCCCTGTGCCAGCGAGATCACGGCCGCCCGCTCGCCGGAGCGTGTGACGGAGAAGGGGATGACCGTCTTACGGGCGCGCACGGCGATCTCCGACGAGGCGAAGGCGTAGCCGACCCGCAGCCCCGCCAGGCCGTACGCCTTGGAGAACGTCCGCAGCAGCACGACGTTCGGATACTCCCGGATCAGGCCGAGGTCGTGCGGATCCTCCTCCTCGTCGAACTCCATGTACGCCTGGTCGAGAATGGCGACCACGTGGGACGGGAGGCTGTCCAGGAACCCCACCAGTTCACTCCGCGGGATCCGGCGGCCGGTGGGGTTGTGCGGGGAGCACAGGATGACCGCCCGGGTACGGGGGTTGACCCGCTGCAGCAGCCCCGCCAGGTCGTGCTCGCCGGTGGTGGTGAGCGGTACCGGTACCCCCTTGGCGCCGGTGACGGCGACCAGCAGGGGGTAGGCGTCGAAGCCCGGCCAGGCGTGGAGGACTTCGTCGCCGCGGCCCGCCAGGACCAGGAGCAGTTGCTGGAGGACGCCGCCGCTGCCGGGGCCGACCACCGTCTCCTCGGTCTCGGCGCCGAAGTGCCGGGCCAGTGTGGTCTTGAGTACGCGGGCGGTGGGGTCGGGGTACAGATTGACCTGGAGGCTGCTCCGGCGCAGCGAGTCCACCACCGCCGGCAGCGGTGGCAGCATGAGTTCGTTGTTGGAGAGGTCCAGGACCTCCTCGGCCGTGCCGGGTTCCGTCGCCTCCGGCGCCCCTGTTCCCTCTGCCGGCTCCCTTCCCTCCGTGGCGCGATAGGCGGAGAACCTGTCCAGCTCGGACGTCCTGAAGGATGGCTGCGTGACTTGGCGTGCCGTCATCGGTGCCCTGTTTCTGTGAGTAGCGGTTTCGGTCCCGGGCCGGGGCCGTGAGACGTGCCGCGGGGAACCCACGGGGTCTCACGGCCCCGGTTCACACCGGTGTCGGGCGGTTCACGCCAGGTTCAGCCGCGGCTGCTCCGAGCCCCGTAGCGCGGACTCCGAACCCTGCCTGGCGGACTGCGAACCCTGCCGCGCGGGCCGCGGTCCGGCGCCGCCGTCCGACGGCAGCGGCCAGGCGGCGAAGGAGCGCAGGCCGTACAGGAGCGGGGTGCCGTCGGTCTGGGCGATTCTGGCGACCTCACCGAAGACCACGGTGTGGTCGCCCACCTCCTGGGTGCCGCTGACCCGGCACTCCGCCACCGCGAACGCGTCCTTGGACAGCCACGGCAGACCCGACCGGCACTGCTTCCACTGCACACGCGAGAAGCGGTTCGGGTCGGGGCCCGAGAACACCTCCGCCGCGTGCCGTCCGCCGTCGTGCAGCAGGTTGACGGCGAACCCCCGGGTGGCCGAGACCGCGTCCAGCGTGGCGCTGCCGTTGCGCAGGCAGACCAGCAGCGTCGGTGGGGACAGGGTGGCGCTGGTGACCGACGAGCAGGTCATGCCGCGTGGCACACCCTGGGCGTCGAGGCTGGTGACCACCGCGATCCCGGTGGGGAAGGCGCTCATCAGATCGCGGTAGTGCTGCTGCTCGGTCGTCACGCCGCCCGCCGCACCCGTCACGACGCACCGTGCAACTGACGCAGCAGGTCATAGGTCGACGGCAGCGACTCGACCAGGGTCTGCTGCTTGCGCTTGATGTCGGCGAACAGCAGCTCCGCCTCCGCGGTCGACTGCGGCTTGTAGGCGAGCGCGGGCAGCGGGGTGCGCGGCATCAGGCCGAGGCCGGTGAAGATGCAGTAGTAGCTGCCGTTGGTCCAGAAGTTCCGGAACTCGGCCTCGAAGTTGCCGTAGTAGGTCCCCTCGTCGGTGACCGGCAGGTTGACCGGCAGCCCGGCCCGGTACGTCTCGACCTTGTCCTTGATGGAGTCGGCCAGCTTCAGTTCCTTGTTCGCCTGCCAGAACGGCGTGTCGACGCGCGGCGAGAAGTAGTAGTGCGCCTGGAGGAAGTCCCGGGTGTCGTCGAACATCTCCTCGATCTCCCGGTTGAACCGGTCGACGAGCACCTTGTCGAAGGTCTTGTCGGGGAAGTGCTTGGCCAGCATGTGGATGGCCGCGTAGATGAAGTAGATGCCGGTGGACTCCAGCGGCTCCACGAAGCACGACGCGAGGCCGACGCTGACGCAGTTGCGCACCCAGGCCCTGCGGTTGCGGCCGACCCGGAAGCGGACGTGGTTGAACTCGGTGTTGTCCGGGTCGAGGCCCCACAGCTTCGAGAAGGCCAGGGTGGCCTCGTCCTGGGTGGCGAAGTGGTTGGAGTAGACGTGACCGCTGCCGAACCGGCCCAGCATGGGGATCTTCCAGGTCCAGCCGGCCTCCATGGCGATCGAGGAGGTGTACGGCTCGACACCGTTCTTCTCGTCGTCGTGCGGCACGGCCGTGGCGACCGCGCTGTTGCACAGGAGGTGGTCGCTCATGTCGATGAACGGCTCCTCCATGGCCTTGTTGATCAGCAGCCCGCGGAAGCCGGAGCAGTCGACGAAGAGGTCACCGTGCAGGAGCCGACCCGACTTGGTGCGCAGGGCGGTGATGAAGCCCCGCTCGTCGGTGAGGACCTCGGTCATCTCGTCCTCGACGTGCTCGACCGCCTGCTTGGTGACGGCGAAGTTGCGCAGGAACGCGGCGACCTTGCTGGCGTCGAAGTGCCAGGCGTAGTTGGTCGCCCGCTGCCCGTCGAGGAAGCGGGGCGCCTTCTTGGCGTTCATGATCGCGGTGTCGGCGAAACACGCCTCGTCGTAGGTGTCGTCGGTCTCGCCCCGGAGCCGCTTGGCCGCCCAGTAGTGGGACAGCGGTATCTGGTCGGCGGACTTCAGCAGGCCGAAGGGGTGGTGGAAGGTGTCGGTGTGACCGTTGTCGAGCGTCCGCGGCACCGGACTGCCCTCACCCGGTGTGCGCCAGTTGATGAACTTCACCGCCATCTTGTAACTGGCGTTGCACTCGCGCATCCACTCCTCCTCGGGGATGCCGAGGTAGTCGAAGAACGCACGCTGGAGGTTGGGAACGGTGGCTTCGCCCACACCGATCCGCGGGATGGTGGGTGCCTCCAGGACCACGATCTTCACCGTGTTCTGCAGCGCCTTGCCGAGATACGCCGCAGCCATCCAGCCGGCGGTGCCGCCGCCCAGGATCACGACTGTCTTGATTCGATTGTCCACGTTGTTCTCCTTCAGAGATTCGAGCAAAGTGGGCTTTTCGGTGGTCCGGGCACGCCGCTTCTGCCTCTTGAGGGAGGCGGGTGTGGAGAAGGGCGAGTTCTTGGGGCCCGCAGGCGCCTCGGTGAGCCCCGCGGGCGCCTCGGTGGGCGCCCGCGGGTGCCGGCGTCAGGCGGAGAGAAGTCCGCGGGCGCGCAGGTCTTCGACGACCTTGTCGGTCAGGCCCGCGGCGCGGGCCTCGGGCAGGGTGAGGGATCCCGGGATGCTCTGTTCGAAGGCGAAGACGTTGTCGGGGTCGTACCGCCGCTTCACGTCCATCAGCCGCGGGAGGCTCTCCCCGTAGTAGGCGTGCGGCCAGTTCTCCAGATCGCGGTCCGGACTGTTGACGTAAGCTCCGCCCGTCATGAAGGCGTCCATCTCCGCACGGACGCCGGACAGCCAGCCGAGGTGTTCCCGGTCGTGTTCCGCCCCCTGCCAGTGGCCGAGGTACTCGACGCAGATGGACGCGTCGCGGTGGGCGAACGCCGAGCTGTCCGGCGACACACTGCCGAGCACCTCGCCGCCGAGTCCGTAGAGCCCCGTCTTGACCCCGGTCGGCGCGTCCTTGTGCCAGCGCTCCAGGGTCCTCAGCGCGTCGGAGTCGAGCGGTCCCGCCGACAGCGCGGGCACGAACTTGGCCCGTATGGAGGGGACTTGCTCACTGAACGTCCCGACACACTCCATGTAGGGCATGGTGCGTACGAAGGACTCGCGCGGCGGGAACTTCTCGACCAGCGGCTGGAGGATCGACTTCAGCTCGTCGGCCGAGCCCTCGAACAGGCCGACCGTCATGACCGTACCGACCGTGCTGGAGAAGACGTTGAACCGCGCGTTGACCCGCGAGTCCGCCGCGAGGAGCCAGTGCTGCCAGGCGTCGAGCACCGCCATGCCGCCCTGCCAGTCCCACTCCAGCTTGAAGATGGTCACGTCGGAGATGGGCCGCATCTCGAAGGTGTACGAGGTCGCGATCCCGTAGTTGCCGCCGCCGCCTCCCTTGCAGGCCCAGAAGAGATCCGGGTGGTGGTCCGCGTCGACCTGGAGCTTCTCCCCGTGCGCGTCGACCACGGTGAGGCCCACCAGGTTGTCGATGAGCAGGCCCCGCGAGCGGACGAGCATCCCGATGCCGCCGCCGAGCACATGCCCGCCGATCCTGATGTCCGGGCAGACCCCGGCGGGGATGGTGCCGCCCACGGACCAGAGGTTCGCGTACACCTCGCCGAGCATGACACCGGGGCTGATGACGGCCCGGGTCCGGTCGTTGTTCACGGCGATCGAGCCGAGCTTCGACAGGTCGATGATGATGCCGTCGTCGACCGTGCAGAAACCCTCACTGTTGTGACCGCCGGAGCGGATACGGAACGGGACCTCGTTGTCCCGCGCGTATCCCAGCGCCGCCGCCGCCTCCGCTTCGTCGCGCGGGTACATGATGGCGCGGGGCCGGCAGTCGAAGCGGTTGTTCCAGATGCGTCGGGCCCGTTCGTAGTCCGGGTCGGCCGGCGAGACCACCGTGCCGGCGTTCCGGGGATACCTGTCCATTCGTCGTCCTCCACCTTCGGACAGCCTGGGAGTTCTGGTGCGTCACAGCACCTGGCACGTCACGGCATGCGTCACGTCACGGCACTCGTCACGTCACAGCGCCTGGCACGTCACTCGGAGCCGACGTGGCCGTGTGCGAAGTGCCTGACGGTGACCTTCCTGGCCCGCCCCGACGGATCGTCGAGGGCGGGCGGACGCCACGCGGCGTACGTGTGGGTGATGCCGCCGCCCCGGCTCTCCAGGTAGCAGATGATGTTGAGCGGCCAGCCCGCGTTGCGGAAGAGGTACTCGTCCATCCGGCTGGGGTTCTCGCTCAGGTTCTCCGTGCCCCGTTCGTGCGCGGGCCCGATGCGGTGCCAGTCCGGGTGCATATGGACCGATCCGAGCATCTCCAGGCCGGCGTTCTCGAACTCCCGCACAATCTTGAGGAGTTCACGCGAGTCGCACCAGAACCCGCGCTCCCCGTCGTCGTACTGCTTGCCGAACTGGGGGACGATGTTCTCCTTGAACTCCTCCAGGGGGACGGACTCGACGGCCCGGACGTTGGTGGCGAAGGCGACCTGCTTCACGATCATCGCGTCGTCCTCGAACACACCGCCCAGCAGCCCGAAGCTGTTGGGCCGGTGCAGCCGCGAACCGGCCGCCTTCACCGACGCCAGACCGAGGCTGTACTGGTCTATCGCGTCCTCGACGAAGGGTGCGAAGGTCTCGGTGTCGATGACCACCACGTCGATGTTCTCCAGGAATCCACCGGGGTCGCTCTCGCCCAGCGGGACCGTGCTGTCCAGCATTGTGGTGCTCCTCTCCGGGAATGACGGGGACGTCACACGATTCCGCCGTTGGCGTGCAGCACCTGCCCGTTGATCCAGCCGCCCTGCTCGCCGAGCAGGAAGTCCACCACCGCCGCGATGTCGTCCGGCCGGCCGATCCTGCCCAGCGGGATCTGTTTGGCCAGCGCCTCGATCGCCTCCGGCGGCCGGCCGCTGAGGAACAGTTCGGTGCCGGTGGGTCCCGGGGCGATCGCGTTGACCGTGATGTCCCGGCCGGCCAGTTCCTTGGCCAGCTGCCGTGTCAGCACCTCGACGGCGGCCTTGGAGGCGTTGTAGACCGCCTGGCCGGGCGCCCCCAGGGCCAGGGCGGAGCTGGAGAAGGTGATGATCCGTCCGCCCGTACGGACGCGGGTCGCCGCCGCCCGCAGCATGTGGAAGGTCCCGCGGAAGTTGACGTCCACGACCCGGCGGAAGTCGTCGTCGTCGGTGCCCGCGAGGGGGCCGCGCCGCGCGGCGTGGGCCCCCGCACAGGTGACAACGATGTCCACCCCGCCGAAGGCCTGTTCCGCCTCGTCGAAGAGGCGCGTGGCACCGTCCGGTTCCGCGATGTCGGCGAGCACGGCCCTCGCCTGTCCGGCCCCGGTTCCGGGACCGTCGCCGACTCCGGTTCCGGAGATCTCCCCCACCAGCTTCTCGGCGGCCACGGTGTCATGGGCGAAGCCGATGACCACCTCCAGGCCGGCGGCCGCGAGGTGACGGGAGATCTCCGCCCCGATGCCGCGGCTGCCGCCGGCCACGATCGCCACCTTGCGTGGCGTGGCGGCCGTCACTGCTCCGACTCCGCACGGACGCGCAGCTCACCGATGGCCGCCCGGCCCTTCTCCGACCAGCGGGACTCCTCCGCGTCCTCGAACCGCTGCCCGTACGACTCCAGGAACTTGATGCGGTCGGGCACGGGATCGTCGACCCGGTTCAGGAACGGCAGGTCCGAGTCGACCATGTGCCGGATGGCCAGCAGCGGAATCGGACTGCGCAGCGGCCGGAACCCCGGGTTGTGGAGCCCGCCCTGTTCGCTGCGCGGATGGAACTTCCCGATCATGAGACCGGAGGCGACGAACTCCGCCTTCAGCCTGCGGTGTGTTTCGTCCACCACCTCGGCCGCGTCCTCCTCGCTCACATCGGGGAGGATCACCATGATCGCCTTGTCGATGGCCTCCTGGCCCGACCGGGGTTCCATGTCGAGGATGGTCTGCCGGTACGAGGCGATGATCCCGTCGATCTCGGCCTCGGTGCGGTTCGCCGTGCGCAGGACGACGAACGAGACCCGGTTCATGGCCAGGGCACGCGGGATGAAGGGACAGACCGAACCGCCCCGCCCGAGATCGGGATGCGGGTTCGAAAGGAACTCCGTACACCAGTCGGCGATGGTCCGGATGAACGGCAGATCCTCCGCCATACGGGCCAGGTCCTCCGGGCGGTAGAGCACGGGACTCCCACCCGGCGTCGAACTCTTCTCTGCGGTACTCATATCGACCTCACCTCCTGTTCACCAGGTAATCGGGAGCTCCGCGATGGCATGCGTCATCATGTCCGGCTTCCAGACGATCTCCTCGGCGGGCACCGCCAGCCGCAGATCCGGGAAGGTGCGCACGATCACGTCGTACGCCTCCTGGAGCTGCACCCGCGCGAGATACGCGCCGATGCAGTAATGCGCGCCCTTGCCGAAAGCCATGTGCGCGTTGTCCACCCGGTGGATGTCGAACCGGTCGGGGTCCGCGAACTTCTTCGTGTCGCGGTGCGCCGAGGAGATGAGCGGCATGACCCCCTCGCCCCGCCGGATCTGACCGGACGGCAGATCGACGTCCTGCGTCGCGACCCGGAGGAAGCCCACATCGGCGGGGAAGTCGTGCCGGAGCACCTCCTCGACCGCGGCGGGCACCAGCGAGGGGTCCGCCACGAGCTGCGCGTACTGATCGGGGTGGCGCAGCAGCGTGAAGATCCCGCGCCCGATCGAGGTCATGGTCGTCTCGTGCCCGGCGAGCAGCAGGGAGCGGGCGGTGTCGCACAGCTCCGCCTCGCTCAGCCGGTCGCCGTCCTCCGTCGCCTGGATCATGGCGTCGAGGAGATCCGTTCCCGGTTCCCTGCGGTGCTGCTCGATGAGATCGACCAGGTACGCGAAGAACTCCTCGCGCCCCGTGACACGCTCGTCCGCCATGTCGGGCGTGATGCTCATGGCCACGTACGACCAGTGGCGGAACTGGGCGAGATCGCTGTCGGCGACCCCGAGCACCCCCGCGATCACCCGCATGGGCAGCGGTTCGGCGAGGCCGGCCATCAGGTCGACGGGGCCCGGGGCGGCGGCCACCATGTCGTCGACGAGTTCCTGGACGATCTCCCGGATGCGCGGCCGCAGCTTCTCGATGTTCCGCACGGTGAACGCGCGGCTGAGGAGGCGGCGGACCCGGGTGTGCCGCGGCGGGTCCATGTTGATGAGCGTGTCGCGGTCGTCGGACATGTCCGCGCCGGACTGCAGCCGGGGACATCCGGGCTTGCTCAGGTCGCGGCTGAACCGCGGGTCGGTCAGGACGGCCTCGACGTCCTCGAAGCGCACCGCGAGCCGTACGGCGTCACCGCTGGGCAGGGTGACCTGCCCGAGGGGATCGGACTCACGCCGCCAGGTGCAGCTCTGCGGGACCGCGCCGAGCGGCTCTTCGGGAAAGGGAAAGAATTCAGCGGACATGGCTCTCAGCTTTCGAAGGTGAGCAGGGGCACGTCGTACAGCTCGGTCTTCACCGGACGACGCATGTGCGGGGAGGCGACCTCGACGATCAGCATCTCGGTCAGGTACTGGACCGTGGCCGATATCAGATGACTGGAGTAGGCGAGGGCCGACTGCTGCTTCAGTCCGACCGTGACATGCACGTGGGGCACGACGATGTCCCGGTCGGGGTCGTAGGAGAAGGTGCCGCTGCCGACGGCCTCGACCTTCTCCAGGTATACGGGGAGGCGGACGGGGGCTTCCGGGTCCTCGACCCGGTCGCACGTTCCCGCGATCTCGGTCTCGGCGAAAGCCGCGAGGAACATCGGGATGTAACCCTGCCGGACATCGTTTTCCTTGCAGAAGTCGGCCAGCGTCTGGAAGAAGTCCTCCTTGTGGTCGAAATTGAGTCCGAAGGACCTTCCGATCGTGAGCTCGCTGCTGCGCATGCTGAAACCACTCCCGTCGTACGTGTGGGCAGGGAAAATGCGGAGGAAAGGCAGAGAGAGAAGCGGGGCGGGAAGAAGAGTCCGGTGTGCGCGTGGCGTCAGACGTCGACGCGCAGCGCCTGCGACTCCAGCCAGGAGTTCAGGTCGAGCACCATCTCCAGGCTGATGCGCGTCACCGTGGACGCGGTGTCCTCGGCCGGCGACTTGAGCAGGGTCCGTACGGCCTCGCCGTCCAGCAGTGGCAGTACGGGGGCGGTCCCGTCCGCGATCAGGTCGCTGAGCGTGCCGCGCAGCGCCTTCCCGTACGCGGGGTCCTGGGTGGCGGGATACGGGCTCTTGCGCCGCTCCAGGATCGACGCCGGTACGAGGTCGGAGACCGCGGCACGCAGCAGGCTCTTCTCGCGCCCGTCGAAGGTCTTGAAGGCCCAGGGCGTGTTGAAGACGTACTCCACCAGCCGGTGGTCGCAGAACGGCACCCGGACCTCCAGGCCGTGCGCCATGCTCAGCCGGTCCTTGCGGTCGAGCAGCATGTTCACGAAGCGGGTGAGGTGGAGGTAGGAGACCTCCCTCATCCGGCGTTCGCGGGCGCTGACCATCGGCAGGTACGGCACCTCGGCCAGCGCGTCGCTGTACCGGTCGCGCTCGTACGCGAGGACGTCGAGCTGTTTGCGCAGCTCGGGGTCGAAGAGGTCCTCGGGCCGCTGCTTCTGCATCATGAAGACGAGCCAGGGGAAGGTGCCGGAATCCACCGCCTTCGGCAGGTGGAACCAGGCGTACCCGCCGAACACCTCGTCCGCGGACTCCCCGGACAGCGCGACGGTCGAGCGTCCCTGGATCGCGCGGAACAGCATGTACAGCGAGGTGTTCATGTCCCCGCTGAACTGGGGGTATTCCCAGGCGTCCATCACACTGGCGCGCAGCCGTGGATCGGTGAGCTCGGTGGTGTCGAGTGTGATGTCGGTGTGATCGGGACGCAGGTGTGCCACCGCGTCGCGTACGAAGGGCCCGTCGGCGCTGCCGCGCATCTCGTCGGGCTGGAAGTGGTCGGCGTAGCCGGCGAAGTCGACGGCGAACGACCGGGTGTCCCCGTGTTTCAGGGCCAGGGCGGTGAGCGCGCTCGAATCGAGGCCGCCCGACAGCAGGCTGCACAGCGGGACGTCCGAGACGAGCTGCCGCTCGACGATGTCCTCCAGGAGCTCGCGCACCGTACGGACCGTCGTGTCCAGGTCGTCGGTGTGTTCCTGGGCGGTGAGCCGCCAGTACTGCCGCTTGGTCAAGCCCTGGCGCCGTACCTTCACCACTTGTCCCGCGCGCACTTCGTGCATGCCCTTGTAGAGGGAGAGCCCGGGCGTCTGCGTGATGGTGAAGATCTCCCGCAGTCCGTCGGCGTCCACGGCCCGGTCGGCCTGCGGATGGGCGAGGATGGCCTTCGGCTCGGATCCGAAGAGCACACCGCCGCCGGGGAGCGGGTAGTAGAAGAGCGGCTTGACGCCCATCCTGTCGCGGATGAGCAGGAGTTCCTCGCGCCGGACGTCCCACAGCGCGAAGGCGTAGATCCCGTTGAGCTTGTCGGCGAGGTCCTCGCCCCACTCCAGGTAGCCGCGCAGGACGACCTCGGTGTCGCTGTGGGTGCGGAAGCGGTGTCCTCTCGCCTCCAACTGAGCCCTTAATTCACGGAAGTTGTAGACTTCGCCGCTGTAGGTGAGGACAGCCACGTCGTCCGCGGCCATCGGCTGGCGGCCGCCCTCGACATCGATGACCGCCAGCCGGCGGTGGCCGAGCGCCGCATGGGGAGAAAGCCAGATACCGGTGTCGTCCGGCCCTCGTAACGCCATGGTGTCCGTCATGGCCAGCACTGTGGACCGCTCTCTGGTCAGGTCGCGGTTGAAATCTACCCAGCCTGCGATACCGCACATAATGGCTTCCCATTCTCGGTTCGATCGCTTCGACCCCGACCCCACCGGTACGCCAGGCCCCGGTCCCGGCAAATCGGCATGCCAAGGCCGTCTGTGAGAAAGGGGCGCACGTCGGTAGGATCGGAACGCGGGACAACGCGGGACTACGGATTCAGGGTCTCTACGGAGTGGTCTGTGCCGGGGTCAGCAGAGGTCAGCAGTAAGGGCCAGATTGAAACAATTACCCGATGACGCGCCGGAAAGGGCGGCGGGTTGAATTCGACGGAAGGGGTGCTCGATGACAGTGGGCCTGCAGATCCGATGTCTTTCAGAGGTATGTGGTCGCGCATCCCTGGGGTGGATGCGGATATTCGCTCTGTGCAAGCGGCCGGCGAGAGCAAACACCGGCCGAGGTGCTTGGTGACGGTCCATCACATGAATACGGTCAAGCACTGCGTCGGGGCCAGATCCTGCCATGGCCCCTTCTCGCGGTCCAGACCGGCTTCTTAGCGCCTGTACATTCCAGCCTCACCGCATGACGAACCGGCCATGAGCCACTGCCCGTTCGGCCACGGTCAGGCCATTCCGAAGCCTTGTCCGGGCCACCGACGGTCCATTGGACACGGAGCGCCGGCTGCGTCGGCGACCACCCGCAGAAACGTTCCTGCTACCGGCCCGCACCGCTCCGGAGCCCTGGCACACGGCTTCGCGCCGAGGCCGGGCGCGGTGTGAGGATCGGTCGGCCCTCGCGGCCATCCGGGCTCGTCCCGGATGGCTGAATAGAGCTCATTTCATACGCCGTTAATACTCCGAGAGGCTTTCCACGCGACGGAAAAAGTGCTCCGGAAACACTCGGTGGCGATTCGGCGTCTTTCACGCGAACTGCACCTTTGACCAGTTTGTTTGCCCTTGAGGACAGCCGGTGTGCCCCCGGATGTCTTGATGGACACAACAGCCGGGAACGCGCCAGGAATTCCGTCCGCGGAGGGCAGGAAGCAGCCACCGCGACCGGACGGCGCCGGCGCGGTATCAGCGCCTGAAGGTCACACCCCGTCCGGGTGCATTCCGGCGTCCCGGGCGAGCAGCGCCGCCTGTACCCGGTTTTCGCAGCCGAGCTTGGTCAGGATGCGGCTGACGTAGGTCTTCACGGTGGCTTCGCTCATGTGCAGCCGCCTGCCCGCGTCGGCGTTGGAGAGGCCCTCGCCGAGCAGCGCGAGCACGTCGCGCTCCCGGGCCGACAGCCGGTCGACGCGCTGTCTGGCCGCGTCCGCGCGGGTGGTGGCGCCCGGGGAGACGAGGGCGTCCACCACGTGCCGGGTTGCCGCAGGCGAGAGATAGGCGTTCCCGGCCGCCGCCGCCCGCACCGCGTGGATCAGCTCGTCCGGCGCGGAGTCCTTGAGCAGGAAGCCGGCGCCGCCGTGGCCGAGCGCGCGCAGCACGTTGTCCCGCTCGCCGAAGGTGGTGAGGATCAGCACCCGCACGTCCGGCGCGGCGCGGCGCAGCTCGGTGAGGGCCGCCAGCCCGTCCATCACCGGCATCTGGATGTCCAGCAGGGCCACGTCCACGGCGGTGCCCCGGGCGGTCTCCACCGCCTCCCGGCCGTCCCCCGCCTCGGCGACGACGTCGATGTCGTCGGCCGAGGTGAGGATCATCCTGATGCCGGCCCGGATGAGCGGCTCGTCGTCGGCGACGAGGACCCGGATCACACAGCCTCCTGCGCGGTGTCGGTCATGGAGCGAATGGCGTGGCCCCGCCATCATGCCCTGACCCGATCGAGTACGCCGCACCGAGGTCCGGCGACTCACCCGCCGTACGACGCACGGAGGTTGAGCGGCACCGGCCGTACGTCATACGAAGATCCGGCGACACCCCCGTACGTCACGCGGAGCCCGGGCGCCGCCGCGCGCCGGGTCACGTCGCCTGGTAGGTGTCCTTCGCGATCAGCTTCCCGTCACGGAAGCAGAACCGGAAGACGGTCAGGCTGTCGAGGCTCTCGTCCTCGTCGGAGGCGAAGTGGCGGCAGGTCGCGCCCTCGGGCGCGGCAGGCCCCTGTTCGTCGAGATCCGAGGTCAACCACGAGTCCCCGTCGGGCAGTTTCTTCTGTACGTCCGTCTCGGCGTCGCCCACCTTCACCGACTCGTACACACTCGGTGATATCTCGGCCCGCTTCATCTCCTTCATCACCTCGTTCGTCCCCCATATCCCTATGGCGACGATGCCCCCGACCAGGACGACGGCGACAGCGGCGCAGCCGATGGCCACATTCTTCTTGTTGGTCATGGTGGTGGTGAACTCCGTTGGCGGATCGATGCGGTTGATGACCGCTCCACCGTCGCCCGCCGCGCCCCTCCTCAGCTGCCCCCCAAAGTCGCTCCCGGGGCCGACGGAAGTCGCGCCGTCCGGGCCGGGCCCCGGCTCGCCGCCCCCGGTGCCGTACGGCAGCATGCCGGCGATACGGAACCCACCGTCCGCGGTGGGACCGGTGTGCACCATGCCGCCGACGAGCCCGGCCCGTTCCCGCAGGCCCTTCAGTCCCTGGCCGCCGCTGACCACGGCCGGCCCCGGCGCCGCCCCGGCCGGTACGGGCCCGTTGGCGACCTCCACCACCAGGCTGTCCGGCTCGTAGCGCAGGGCCAGGCTGATCGGGGCGCCCGGCGCGTGCTTGTGGGCGTTGGTCAGGCCTTCCTGGGCGATGCGGTACGCCGCGTGCTCGACGGCGGGCATCAGCGGCCGGCGGACACCGGACCGGTGCAGTTCCACGGCCGCGCCCGCGGCCCGGGAGGACTCGACCAGACCGTCGACGGAGGCGGCCGGGTGGGGACCGTCCCGGCCGTCCGTCCCCTCGCGGTCGTCGCGGAGGATCCCGACGGCCTCGCGCAGCTCCCCCATCGCGGTGACGGAGGCCTCCCGCAGGATCCGTACTCCGTCCCGCTGGCGGTCGGTCAGCTCCGGATCGACTTGCAGGGCGCCCGAGTGCACTGATATCAGGGCGAGTTGGTGGCCGAGGCTGTCGTGCATGTCCCTGGCTATCCGGTGGCGCTCCAACAGGCGCGCCTCCCGTGCCACCATCGCCTGCTCCCGTACGAGCTGGGCGTTGTTGCTCCGCAGCGCACCGAGCAGCGCGCGGCGCTGGGCGCGGTAGCGGGCGGCCAGCCCCGGCACGATCGCCAGCGCCAGAAACACCGCCGCGCCCAGCGCGCCCGTGGTGACCGGCGACACGAAAGAGCCGGCGCTGATCTCGTCGCGGGCGGTCAGCACCGTATGGGCCACGAGCGCGGCGGTGTACGCGGCGGCCACCCGCCAGGGTTTCACGATGCGGCTGCCCGCCGACCAGCTCGCGTAGACCAGCAGCGGAATCGCCGCGAACAGCGCCCCCGCCGCCGCGGCGGAGAGGACCAGCACCGTCGACGGCAGGGCGCGCCGGGCCAGCGACAGCAGGGCGACGCCCGCGACGACGGCGAAGGTCCGGGCACCGAACCCGGAGCCCACGGCGTCGAACAATCCCGCGATCCCGGCGAGGGCGACGGTGAGCACGGCCTCCCCGGCGATCCGGTAACGGCCCCAGGGCGACGCGGCGGCGAGCCGGGTCAGGAGCGGCCGGGCGGTGCGAGGGGTGTCTGCTTCTTCCACGGACCGACGATAGGCAACGGGCGGGAGCGCCCGCATCATCCCCCCGTCGTACGGGCGAACGACGAAAGTTGACAACTCTTCCCAGGGCGGCGGCTGTTCGAGGCCCCGATGCCGTCGCCTTCGGTCGTTCCGGACCGCGACTTCCGGGAACTGCGCCGGGCCGGCCGCCACGGTGACGATGGACCGGTCGCGCCGGAGATCCGGCAGGCGGTACGCGGCCGAGCCGTCCGTACGAGAAGAAGACAACGGGAGACGTCACACATGAACAGCACACACGTACAGGCACACGAGCGGTTCGCCATCCGGCAGAAGATGACCCTCAGGACCAAGGAGTACGTGGTGACCGCGGTCCGGCCGGACGGCTCCGAGGGCGAGGTGGTCGCCTTCGCCCACCAGAAGCGGCTGACGCTCAGCGAACAGATGACCTTCTACACCGACGAGTCGAAGAAGCACGTCCTGTGCACCTTCGAGGCCCGCGAGACCCTCGACCCCGAAGCCGGGTACGACGTACGGGACGCGGTGGGCCAGCCCATCGGGTCCTTCGGCAACGAGGCCCTCGCCTCCCTCCTCCGCTCCACCTGGACCATGCGTCAGCCGGGCACGATCAGTCTCACCGGGCGGGAGCGCAACCGGGTGGTGGCCGGGGTGCGCCGGATCTGGGAGTGGCTGCCGTTCACGGATTTCGTTCCCTTCCTCTGGCCGTACCACTTCGACTTCACCGAGGGCGACAAGCGGCTGATGGCGGTCGACAAGAAGTTCGGGCTGCGGGACCGGTACGTCCTCGACATCCTCGCCCCGGACCTCGACCGCCGCCTCGCCATCGCACAGGCGGTGGCGCTGGACGCGCTGGAGGAGCGCTGACGGCTCCCACCGCCCGACCCGGGACCGGGACCCGCTCCCCGCGGACCGAGCGCTCGGTAAGGCTGTCACACCTGGCACATCAACTACCCGTGCGAGGACACATGGCGGAAGTCGCGGGGCGAGAGGCCGTACGCGCTGTGGAAGGCGCGCGTGAAGGTGGTGTGACTGGGGAACCCCCATCGCGCGGCGACATCCTGAACGGTGGTGCCGCGCTGCGCCGGATCGGCGAGGTCTTTCCGGGCACCTCGCAGTCGCAGGCCGCGGATCATGGCCGCGACCGTGGTGTCCTGGTCCCGGAAGAGCTGGTGCAGGTAACTGGTCGAGATGTGATGAGCCGCGGCGACCGCGCGGGGGGTCAGGTCCGGGTCGTTCACATGGCGGCGGATGAATGTCTGGATCTCCAGCGTCAGGGCCCGTCGGCGCGTCTCAGGGCCGAGTTGGTCGTCGGTCGCGAGATGGTGGGTGAACAGCGCCGAGAGCAGATCGACCACGATCGCGGCCAGTCGCGGCCCGTCGGCCGGCCGGTAGGCGGCGGTGTCCCGGGCGATCTGGGTCAGGAAGGCCACGAGCAGGCCCCCGAACCCCTCTCGCCCGGACAGCCGGTAACGGCTCAGCTTCTCCAGCCCGTTCCCGGACAGCGGCAGCAGGGCCTTCGGAACGTCCAGCCCGATGCCGGTCTGAGGGGCGAGCGTCCGGACCTCGATGGTCCGCGAACTGTCCACGACACACAGGGCATCGGGGCCGTACGCCACCTCGTGGCCGTCCCGGGTGACATACAGCGTGCCCCGCAGCGGAATCGAGATGTTGACCTGCTCCGGGTCGGACTGCCGGATCAGCCGTGGAGTCCGCCGGAAGGAAACCGGCTGGAAGCGTGTGGGCCATACCGAGATCCCGTCGAGCTCCAGCAGCCGCTGCGACGCCCTGAATTCCTTCCGGTACTCGCTGTCCAGCTCAAGAGGCGCGGTGCACTGCCGCATCAGCTCACGCCAGCGGTCGAACCGGTCCGCCACCGGAACGTCCTCGCTCCTGAACACCGTCTCGATCATCGGCACCGTTCCCGTCGCCCGTCCCCGGCGGCCGCGCCTCCACCCGCACGGCACGACCGCACCGAGGGGACACTATGCCAACGCCGAAGAGGAAGTAAACGAGGTGAAGTCCACCGCGCGGACAGGCCCCGGACCTCAGGCGGTGCACCGCCAGGCAGTGTCAGATCTTCCTCGCAGTAGCCGACTTCACCGTGCACCGCGGGGAGTTGGCGTCGTACGGTCGCCCCATGCCCGTAGACGAACCCACGCCGGCCCCGTCCGCCCTGCGCCTGCGGCGCCGGGCCGCCGCGACCCGGGAGATCCTGGACACCGCCGAGTCCCACATCGCCGAACACGGGCCGGTGGCCCTGTCCCTGCGCGCGGTCGCACGCAGCCTCGGCATGACCGTGCAGGCGCTCTACCACTACTTCCCCAGCCGGGACGCCCTCGTCACCGAGCTCGTCGCCAAGGCGCACAACGACCTGGCCGACGCCGTACAGGCCGCCGTCGACACCACGACGGAGGTCGCGGCCGTGCCCCGGCTGGTGGTCGCGGCCGAGGCGTACCGCCGATGGGCCGTCGCCCGTCCCGAGCACTTCAAGCTCATCTACGGAACGCCGCTGCGGTCCTACGAGGCCCCCGCCGGAGGCCCGTCCACCCAGGCGGTCCTCCGGATGAGCGCGGTCTTCGAGCGCGAACTGTTCGGCGGGTACACCGAGGCGCAACTCACCGCGGCGGACACCCCCGCGCTCTCCCCACCGCTCCGGGCCCACCTGGAGCAGCTGTCACCGCAGGGCCAGGAGAATCTGCCGCCCGCCGCGACCTCTCTCCTGCTGAGCGCGTGGGGGCACCTGCACGGCCTCGTCGTCCTGGAGGTGTTCGGGCACACCTCGTTCCTCGGCGACCATCAGGCCGAGATCTTCCGTATGTCGATGCGGAACATGGCCGAGGGAATCCACGGCCGGATTCCCCGCGCGTGAGCAACTCGCCGCCGCCCGGCGGAGAAGGCGGCGGCCGTTCACCAACAGGGGCTTACCTCGCCGTTTGTCCGACGAGGTCGCATCGTTCCTCGAACTGGGTCGCCCACCTGGGCATTCATCGGAAGTGTGGGTGGCCTCGGCCTGATCATGTGCTCCAGCCAAGGACACACCTGACGAGACCGAGGTCATGGAGATGAGCATGCTGACTGGGTAGTCGGCGTGAGGTTCAGCCCGTCGGCCAGAGCGGCAGATCTGCGTGCCGGACCCGGTACCCACCCTCCGTGACGGGTGAGAAGGCGGCAGGTGCCATGCAGGAACCCGCGGCCTCCATGTGCTCGTCGGCGCCGACAGGCCAATTGACCCCGTCGTCCCAGGAGAATCCCACCCGGTCCCGCGATACCTTCCCGGGCTTGTCCACGCCGCCGTCGTAGACGCTGAACCCGAGCCGCATCCCCACCCATTTCGGGCCTCCGGCGCTCACCGCGGTGATGACGGCGGTCAGGGTGGCGCTGCCGGGCGCGGTCACCAGGCAGTCGACCGTGCCGTCGGCCGTGTAGGTGATGTCCCGATCCGCCGAGTAATGGAAGACCTTGACCGTGCCGCGCGCATCGGTCGGCAGTCCGTCACCAGGCACGCCAGGGATTGGTCTGCTGAAGGGGGCGGCGTGCGCGTCGAACGTCAGCGAGCGGATGTCGGCATCCTCCCAATAGGGCAGACGGAACTCGGCGGTACCGGTGACGCTCGCCTGCGCCGGCCGCTCTCCCGGGCTGCCGAACGCTGCGGTGGCGCCGGTGACCGCGGTGGTGGAAGCCGCGATCGCGACAACCATGGCCAAGTGAACCGCCTTGCGGGTGCGAAGCAGGGAACTGACAGAACTCATGGAGCCTCCAGGTTCTGATGCGGTCGGGCGGCGGACATCCTCCTCGCCCGCACCCATCCTCCGGTTCCCGCCTGCCGAGCGAATCACCCTGAAGAGGCAACCGACTGTGCGGCGAAGGTCGTACGGTCACGGCGAGCGTGCGCCTTGAGGCTGATCCGTTGCCCTGGAGGTGACCGCCGTCGAGCAGCCGGTGCGCGTCGGCGACGCGGTACTCGACGTGCTCGACGCCGCCCCCGAGCACGTTTCTCACCCGGGGACGAGGCGACTGGTGTAGCCCGCCCGGCACAGCCGGTCGTACGCGGCGGTCACGTCGTCGGGCACCGACTGGGCGGCCATGAATCCTTGCCCCGGGTAGATCAGCAGCCGTTGCAGCGCGCCGACGAGCATGTCGAGCACGAGGCGCGGGTCCCCGATGGACTCGACGTACGCCTCGAAGGTCATCGGCGTGGACGCACTGACGATCTCGACGCCGGGCCAGAGCCTACGTGCGGTGGCGTACGCGCGTCGTTCCTCGTAGGGCTTGCTGACCAGCAGTACGGAGGTGACATCGGCCCCGGCGTCTTCGAGCAGCGCTCGCGAGAAGCGGATGTTCTCCCCGGTGTTGCGCGCACGCGCCTCCACGAGCACGACCCCTTCGGGGACGCCGAGTTCAAGGGCACGCTCCCGGTAGTGGACGGCCTCACCACGCGGCGTGCGGTCCTGTGTCGTACGGCTGGTGGCCCCGGTGAACACGATCAGCGGTGCCATGCCGCGCCGGTAGAGCTCCACGGTCGTATCGGCCACGCCCAGGTCATGACTGCCGAGGCCGACGGCGACGGAGCAGGGGCGTGGCTCGTGGCGCATCCGGTGGAAGTCCCACAACCGCTCGGCGTCCGCCCGTGCCTGTGCCGAGATCACCGCGCCTCCTCTCCGGCCGACGCAGCGTCGGGATCCTCCGCACCGGCCGGCCATTCCTCCCGGAGGATCCCGTAGGTGATGGAGTCCCGCCAGGCACCGCGTACGTGTACGTGTCCGCGGATTCGGCCTTCTTCCGTCATGCCTGCGGCCAGGAGGGTCTTGGCCGCCGCCCTGTTGAGCGGGGAGCGTGCCGCCCACACGCGGTGGAGGTCAAGGTCGTCGAAAGCCAGGGCGAGCAGCAGCCGTACGGCCTCCCGGCCGTAGCCGCGTCCCCAGACATCAGTGCGCAGAGCACCCCCGATGGTGGCTGCGCGCTGCTGGTGAGGGTCGAGGGCCAGGCGCACGACCCCGATCAGTTCGCCGCCGGTCCTCTCAGCGAGGGCGAGGACGTACTCGTCGCGCGGTGACACGGTCGCGGATGCCATGGAGCGAGCGACCATACCGTCGACTTCGTCACGCGAGCGGGGAGTGAAGCTGAGATGCCGAGTGACCTCGACGCTGCTATAGATCGCGGTCACGGAATCGGTGTCTTCAATGGTCAGTTCACGAAGCGCCAGACGGGAGTCATGACATGCAACCGGATACATGCTCGGGAACCCTCACTGTCGTCAGTACGGACGGGGGCGTGCACGGTTGCGGATGAATGCTGCGATCTCCTCACGCGGTGCTTGCGAGGTGACCGCATCGCCGCGTTGGACCGTCGCGCGCGGGGCGTTACAGATCGCCCTTGCGGATCGCGGTGATCAGGGCATCGACGTGCCCGTACCTCAGGACCAGCGCCGCTCCCGCAGGATTCTTGCTGTCACGAACCGCGACCATCTGGCGCGGCCCGTCGACTATGCCGAACTCGACGCAGTCGGACTGAATGCCCGATGCCGACGACTTCCACCAGTTCACGGTCAGAGTGGTGGCATCCTCAACGTGACTCATGCGTGTTCTTCCTTAATCTCTGCGATGCGCCTCGCGGACGCCTCGACGGACAGAGCCGCTGCGGTCAACCGCTCGAAAGCATCGCGATAGGCGGTCACCTGTTCACCGTCCTCCACATACAGAGCCGACGTAAGGCCCTCGATGTGGACGACGTCGAGATCGACGTGATCTCCGAAACCGAGTAGCGAGAACGAGCCTGTCTGTCCGACATGCGGTGCGGCATCGGCCGGCAGAATCTGAATGTTGATGTTGGGGCGCCGGCTGAGTATGTGCAGACGTGTCAGCTGGTCGTGCATCACGCCTTCGCCCGTGCACCGGGTACGGAGGGCGCTCTCGCCGATGACGGCCCACAGGGTGAGAGGCTTCTCCCGCGACGTGAGCACCGCCTGCCGCGCGAGACGCACTTCGACAAGCGCGTCGATCTTCTCCTCGATCGCCGCCGACATGCTGATGCTGGTCATGAACTCCCGTGCGTACTCGGCAGTTTGCAGGAGACCGGGGATCACCCCCATCTGCCATGTGCGGACCGAAGCCGCATCGGCTTCGAGAGAGATCAAGTCCTCGTAGACCGGCGACAGAACCGCGCGGTACGACTGCCACCACCCACGGCGTGCCCCTTCCCGGGTGAGGGACAGCAGGGCCGACCGCAGATCGGTGTCGTCCACGCTGTACACGTCGAGCAACTTCTCGATGTCACGGGGTTTCGCGGCACTGCGGGCCGTCTCCAACCGCGACAGCTTCGCCGTCGTGATGAAGCCGGACGACTTGGCCGCCACATCTTCCAGCGTCAGGTTGCCGCGCAGTACGCGCAGTTTCGCGCCGAGTCTCCGTCGGCGCACCGTAGGTGCGCTCACCGCGTTCCTCTCCAATCGGCGTCCTGCCGGACAGTTTGCCGCTTGGTCTCACCTGGTGTCACCCGAGCTTCCCCTCTGCTGTCGAAGCCGCTCTAGGTAGATGCAAATTCTCACTCGTTCGTGAGGTGCATTGCACTCTACGTCATCCAACATGCACTCTGAGAGAGCGAAAGCCGGTTACTTCCGTGCCAGCTCGGTGAAGTTTCGTGTCGGCACGCCCATGCCTACAAGGAGATACGCATGACGCCCAGGCTCCCGAAGCGCTACGAAATGGAGAGCTGTCAGTTAGCGGCGGCACCGCCACCGCAACTGATGCTCGACGCCGCCCCGGAGTCCGTGCGCACGGCCCGCGCGTACGCACATGAGTTCGTCGCGTACCACCTGCCGGGCATCAGCGGAGCGTACGTGGACGATCTCCAGCTCGTGGTCTCGGAGTTGGTGACGAACGCGGTGCGGTACGGCACCGAGCCCGGGGACTCCGTGCTGGTCCTGCTCGCGGTCACCGACACCTGCGTACGGATCGAGGTACGGGACCCGGTGCGGCGGCGGCCCCGGTTCCGGGCCGTGTCCCAGGAACGCGACCGGGGGCGCGGGCTGTTCATCGTGGAGGCGCTCGCGGAGTGCTGGGGCGTGGCCGACCGGCCCCTCGGGAAAGCCGTCTGGGCCCAGGTTGCCCGGTGAACGGGACGCCTGGCGTTCAACCCTTTTCGCCCGGGGCGCGGTTCGTCGCAGAGCTGGGCGTCATCGCCACGTGCATACGGCTGCGTGCCGTCGCCGGAAAGACGCGCACGGGCGCCACCGGCATACGAGGCGCGTAGTGGGGCGTGGACACCGCCGTCCCCCGCTGGTCCTCGTCCTCGCTTCGGCCGCGCTGGTCGTGTTTGTCCTGACCCTTGTCAGCGAGCACTTCGACCGATAGGCCGTCAGGCCCCCAGTTCAGCG
Source organism: Streptomyces sp. NPDC056987 (assembly GCF_042673865.1). Classification (NCBI taxonomy): domain Bacteria; kingdom Bacillati; phylum Actinomycetota; class Actinomycetes; order Kitasatosporales; family Streptomycetaceae; genus Streptomyces; species Streptomyces sp. NPDC056987. Next base: position 195,739 of record NZ_JBHURV010000009.1, on the reverse strand, counting down.
AGCCGTCCCGGCCGCTCGCCTCTCATGGCGGTGACGTCGTCCGCCGGTGCCCCGACACGCGCGGCACCGGCCCAGGGGCGACCCGTACCGCACACCTCTCAGACTCCCGCTCCGGCCGGCACTCCCGGCGAAGGAACAACCGGCCGGAACGGGACCAGGGCCCGGCCAACACGATCCGGGCTCGGCAACTGCACCCAACGGCACAGGAGGCCACCATGCGACACCCCACCGACCCCGTCAACCTCGGCGGAGAGGACGACAACGGCAGCGGCGACGGCGGAGACGGCAACCCGTCCGGCGGCTGCGGGGACGGCGACGGCTGCGGACGCCGATAACACCCACACCGGCAACACCACGCGGCTCCGCCCGAACCTCCCCCGGGCGGGGCCGCCCTCAAGGAGACCCCAGCAGCCCCAGGAGCCCCCCATGTCACCTCACCACCACGCCTACCTCTGGCACGGCCACGGCACCCTGCTCATCAGACCCGGCGACGCCCACCGCCGACCCGGCCACCCCGAATTCCCCACCACCCCCCTCATGCCCCTCGAACCCGCGCACTGGCTCCTCAAGACACCCGCACACATCCATGGCACCTTCAACCAAACCGAAACCGAAGACGCCGCCCACTGGTACACCCGCCAGTACGAGCGGCACACCGACATCCTCACCGGGACCTACGCCCCCACACCCGACATCGCCGCGCTCACCCGCCAACTCACCGCACGCAACGACATCACCGGCGGGTGGTGGACCACCGGCGGACGCTTCCTCTCCCTCAACCTCATCGCCTGCGACCCCCACCCCCGACACCCCCACCACCTCTGCCCCACCACCAGACGCTGAACAGAGGGCCGCGCTCAGTCCTCGGACGTGGTCGGGTGGGTCATGTCGGTGTCGGCCGGGCGCCCTGAGGGCCACCTTCCCTCGCAGTCGTCCTTGCGTCGGCCACGCCCGTCTCCCTCGACCCAACCCTTGCTTCACTTATCGATATTCGATAGATTACGATCGTTGATCGATAGAGGAACGGGTCATGGGAAAGCTGATAGTGCGCGCGCTGCGCGCCGTGTTCGTGGTGGTGCTCACCGGCACCGTGTTCGTACAGGCATTGATGGTGTGGGCGTTGGTCAGCGGGAGTGACCCGGAGGACGGTTCGCTCCCGCTGACCCCGCTGCGCTTGATCACGATCCTGGGCATCGGGACGGCCCAGGTCGCCCTGGTCTGTGTATGGCGACTGGTGACGATGGTGCGACGCGGAACCGTGTTCTCGCACGCCGCCTTCCGGTACGTGGACATCATCATCGGCGCGATCGTTGCGGCTGCTCTCCTGTGGTTCACGGTCACGGCCCTGAACGCGCCCGGCCAGCGGGACGACCCGGGCGTCACCCTCATCATGGGCGGGATCGGCGTGGCCATCCTGGGAGTCGCGCTCATCGTGCTCGTGCTGCGGATGCTGCTCGCCCAGGCCGTCGCCCGCGACGTCGAAGCGGCGCAGATGCAGGCCGAGTTGGACGAGGTGATCTGATGCCGATCGCCGTCGACATCGACGTGATGCTGGCCAGGCGGAAGATGTCCGTGGGTGAGCTCGCAGACCGCGTAGGGATCACGCCCGCCAACCTGGCGGTACTCAAGAACGGTCGCGCCAAGGCGGTGCGCTTCGCGACGCTCGCCGCGCTCTGCGAGGTGCTCGAATGCCAGCCAGGTGACCTGCTCCGCTGGGAGGCCGAGGACACCGCGGGCGAATGAACAAGCGAAGCACGCGTGGCAGCGATGGCCGAAAGGCTGCGCAGGGCGGAGGAGCGGGGCGAGGCACCGGTGTACGAGATCGGCGGCCGCCTCCACGAGTTCATCGACGGCAAGTACGACGAGTGGTGAGCCGCACCCGGCGGGCCCGCATGCGCATCAGGTCCACAGCCCGCCGGGCCGCACGACCTCGATCAAGACCGTACGGACCCGCTCGTGAATGCCCCAGGCTGTCGTGACACCGCCGCCGTGTCTCCCCGCGCCCGTACGTGCGGGATCTGTTCGAGGGCACGGGCCAGGGAGCGGAAGGTGTCCGCCGGCAGCAGTGCGTCGCAGTGCGGGAGTGCCGCGGCCATCGTCGATACGCGGGGCTCGAAATCCGGGGCCGAGGCGCGCGGGTTCAGCCACACCACCCGGTGGGCGCGGCGGCGCAACCGGGCCATGGCCGCGGCCAGTTCGTCCGCGGAGTCGCCGTCCCAGCCGTCCGAGCCGATGATCACGATCGCCCCGCGCAGCGCGCCGCCGTGGTGCGAGGCGAGCAGTGTGCGCAGACAGCTCGCGATCCTGGTGCCGCCGAACCGGTCCGTGACCTGCGCCGTCGCTCCCTCTATCGCGAGTTCGGCGGACCGGTGGCGCAGCACCGCGGTCAGCCGGGTCAGTGAGGTGGCGAACGCGAAGGCCTCCGCGTCCGCCGTGAGCGCGAGCGCCCTCATGAGGTGGAGGTACGCGACGGCCTGGGCCTGCATGGACCGGCTGACGTCGCACAGCATGACGACCCTGCGCGGCGCGGCGACCGGTGCCACCCGCACCAGTTCCATCGGCTCCCAGCCGGTACGGCGTGACCGGGCGAGCGTGTGCCGCGGCGCGATCCGGCCCCGCCGCCCCCGGCCCGGCGCGACGCGCCGCGAGCGCCGGGTGGGCCACTCCCGTACGGCCGCCTCCAGCCACCGTCCGAGCAGCGCGCTCTCCTCTGGGCCCAGCGCTTCGAACGGTAGGTCCGCGAGCCCGTCCAGCGCGCTCGGCAGGCGCTGCGGGACGGTCAACTCGCTCTCCTCGCCGCCGACATGCTCGGTCTGCGCCACCACCTGGGGCCGCGTCGCCCAGGGCAGCCCTCCGTCGCCCTCCGGCACCCCGTCCCGCCGTACGGAGGGTGCGGAGGCGGGGCGTTCGGCCGCACCGGAGGGCCCGGCGGGGCCGCGCCGGCGCGCGTGGGGGTCCACGCCGAGGACGGTGTCGCCGAACACGGCGTCGAAGACCGCGTCGAACACGGCCAGGTCGGAGTGGCGCCGTACGAGAGTGATCCGGGCGGTCCAGTACAGCGGCGTCCTGGTACGCGGCCGGGCGCCGTCCAGCGCGCGTACGAAGTCCTCGACCGCCGTGAACCCGACCGTCAGCCCGCGCGCCCGCAGCCGCTCGGCGAACGCCACGGCGAAGGCGGCCCGGTCCGTGCCGCGCAGCAGCAGGGGCGGGGTGGGCGCCGCGTCAGCGGACAAGGAAGTAGACCACGACCGCTATCACGACGAGGCTCCCGGCCACGACGGGGAGGAACCGCTTGTAGACCGACGCCCCGGCGATCCCCATCAGATCGAGCGGTGCGACGTCGTCGTCCTTCTCCTCAGCCGCTGCGGCCGGAACCTGAGTCTGTGCCGGAGGAGCCGGTGCCGTGGACGCCGGGGGCGGGGCCGGCGTCTCCCGTACCGCGGCGGGGACCGATGCCGCCACCGGCTCGGGCTCGGGTGCCGGAGTCGGCTCCGGTGCCGGTGCGGGGGCAGGGGCCGGTGCGGGGGCAGGGACCGGTTCCGGCGCCGCCGCGTGCAGCTGCGCCTCCAGGTTCTGTACGAACTGGTCCAGCAGCTTCACCGACACCTCCTTGATCATTCCGCTGCCGAACTGGGCTATCTTCCCGGTGATGTTGAGGTCCGTCATGACCGTGACGACCGTCGTGTCCCCCTCCGCCCGCAGCGTCGCGTTGATCAGCGCCGACGCGTTGCCCGCGCCCCGGGAGTCCTTCCCCTTCGCGCGGATCACCGCCCGGCGGGCGGCCGCGTCCTTCTCGACGATCTCCGCCGTACCCGCGTACTGGCTGATCACCGGACCGACCTTGATCTTGATCTTTCCGGTGTAGACGTCCCCGTCCACGCCCGTGAGCTGCGCGCCCGGCATGCAGGGGGCGATGCCCTCCAGGTCGGTGAGCACCTCCCAGGCACGGTCGACGGGCACCCCGACGGTGAACTCGTTGTCGATCTTCATGGGTTCCTCCGTTGGCTACGCCGAGGCGGGCTCGGGAAAGCCCAGGCCGTCCAGCGCTTCGGTGATCGTGGTGTGGTCGTCCGGGCTCTTGGCGATCGTGCTGAGCGTGCGGACGATGTCCGCGCGCACCAGCTCCGAGGCCCGCAGCGCCGACAGCGCCGAGACCCAGTCGATCGTCTCCGCCATGCCCGGCGCCTTGTCGAGGTCGAGCCCTCTGACCCGGCCGATGAACTCTGCCGCCGAGGCGATCAGCGGTTCGTTCGCGGCGGGTACGGTACGGCGCAGGATCTCCGCGGCGCGCTCGGGCGCCGGGAAGTCGATCCAGTGGTAGAGGCAGCGGCGGCGCAGCGCGTCGTGCAGCTCGCGGCTGCGGTTGGACGTCAGGATCACCACCGGGCGGCGGGCGGCCGTGAACGTGCCCAGCTCCGGGATGGTGAGCGACGCCTCGCCGAGGAACTCGAAGAGCAGCGCCTCGAACTCGTCGTCCGCGCGGTCGATCTCGTCGATCAACAGCACCGGCGGTACGGGGCCTTCGTGCCGGATCGCCCGCAGGATCGGCCGGTCCTGGAGGAACTCCTCGGTGAAGAGGTCGGCGTCGCCCAGCCGCTCGTCGCGTGCTTCCGCGAGCCGTACGGCGAGGAGCTGGCGCTGGTAATTCCACTCGTACAGCGCCTCGTTGGCCGTCAGGCCCTCGTAACACTGCAATCGCACCAGTGGCGTTCCCATCGCCTGGGCCAGGGCCTTCGCCGCCGCCGTCTTGCCCACGCCCGGCTCCCCCTCGACGAGGAGCGGGCGCTCCAGCGCGAGGGCGAGGTAGAGGGCGGTCGCCGTTCCGTCGTCGACGAGGTGGCCGACCGCGTCGAGGCGGCGCCGTATGTCGTCGGCGTCCGTGAAGATGGGGATGGGCGTGGGGATGGGGTCGGGATCGGTGTCGGTGTCGTTCATGTCGTGCTACCGCCGCTCCTTTTCCGCCGCGTACCGGTCGCGGCACCCGGGGGCGCAGAACCAGACGTCCGTTCCGTCGACGGAGAGGTGCGGGGTGTCGGGCATGACCGTGACCGTCATGCCGCAGACGGGGTCGGTCACGGTCGGCGGGGACGGGGAAGGAGGCGAGGGCGGGTCCCCGGCGGCGGAGGGCCCGGCGGCTCCGCCCGGAAGGACCCCGCCCTCGGCGGCCCCGGCGGCCCCGGCGCCCCCGCGTACCGCCGTGATGACCTCCGCCAGGATCGACAGCGCGACCTCCGGTGCCGTGCGCGCGCCGATGTCCAGGCCCGCCGGGGTGGAGATCCGGGCCCGCTCCGCGTCGGTCAGGCCCAGTTCGTCGAGCAGGGCCCGGCCCCGCCGGGGGCTCGCGACCAGCGCGATGTAGCCGATGCCCGCGTCCAGCGCGGCGCGCAGGGACGCCGTCTCGTCGCGGCCGTGGCTCGCGACGACCACCGCGTCCGCGCACGCCTCCGGCGCGCCGTCCGGCAGGGAGCGAGCCGTGGCGTAACCGAGCACGTCCGCGAGGGCGACGAGGGCGTCCGCGACCGGGGTCCCGCCGACGATCTCGACCAGCGGCGGAGGCAGTCTCGGCTCCAGGAAGATCTCCAACGCCCCGCCCGACAGGCAGGGGTTGACGACCACCCGCGCCCCCGGCGACTCGGGGAAGTCCGCCTCGCCCTCGGGCAGGACCCGCAGCAGCAGCGGGCCGCCGCCGTTCAGGGCGCCGAGTGCGGCCGTACGGACGGAACCCTCGGCGCACACCCCGCCGACGAAGCCGTCGATCGTGCCGTCGCCCGTGACGATCGCCTCGTCGCCGGGGCGGGCGGAGCTGGGCACCTGGGCCCGTACCACCGTCGCGTGCACGAACGGCACGCGTCCGGCGGCGAGTTCCGCCATTCTGGCCGCCGTCCGGGCCGCCCGGTCCGTCGCCGGCGCTGCCGTCGTGGTCACCGGCGCCCCCGTCGCGTTCACCGGCGCTGCCGTCGTAGTCACTGACGCTGTCGTCATGGTCATCCGTACGTTCGCCACCCTCGTAACCCTCACTTCGACCGCGATCCGCCTCAGATCGGCGGCATCGGCCGCCCCCGCATCGCCTCCCACACCCGGGAGGGCGTCAGCGGCATGTCCGCGTGCCGGATGCCGTACGGCCGCAGCGCGTCCACCACCGCGTTCACCACGGCCGGCGGGGAGCCGACCGTCGCGGACTCACCGACGCCCTTCGCGCCGATGGGGTGGTGGGGCGAGGGCGTGACCGTGAACCCCGTTTCCCAGTCCGGCACTTCGAGCGCCGTCGGGATCAGGTAGTCCATCAGTGAGCCGCCGAGGCAGTTGCCGTCCTCGTCGAAGGAGATCATCTCCATCAACGCCATCCCGACGCCGTCGGTGAGGCCGCCATGCACCTGGCCCTCGATGATCATCGGGTTGATCCGGGTGCCGCAGTCGTCCACCGCGATGAAGCGGCGGACCTTGACCTGCGCCGTGCCGGGGTCGATGTCCACGACGCAGATGTACGCGCCGTGCGGGTAGGTCAGGTTCTCCGGGTTGTAGCAGATCTGCGCCTCCAGACCGCCCTCGATCCCCTCCGGCAGATCGCCCGCGCCGTGCGCCGCCATCGCGATGTCCTGGATGGTCACGGACTTCGACGGGTCGCCCACGACTGTGAACGAGCCCTTGTCCCACTCCAGATCGGCGACCGACACCTCCAGCATCCCCGAGGCGATGATCCGCGCCTTGTCCCGCACCTTCCGGGCGACCAGGGCCGCCGCCGCGCCCGAGACCGGGGTGGAGCGGCTGCCGTACGTGCCCAGGCCGAAGGGCGTCTGGTCGGTGTCGCCGTGCACCACGTCGATGTCGGCGGGCGGGATGCCGATCTCCTCGGCGACGATCTGCGCGAACGTCGTCTCGTGGCCCTGGCCCTGGGTCTGCACCGAGAGCCGTACGACCGCCTTGCCGGTCGGGTGGATCCGCAGCTCGCAGCCGTCGGCCATGCCGAGGCCGAGGATGTCCATGTCCTTGCGCGGGCCGGCGCCGACGGCCTCGGTGAAGAACGAGACGCCGATGCCCATGAGTTCGCCGCGGGCCCGCTTCTCCGCCTGCTCGCGCCGCAGTTCGTCGTAGCCGGCCAGCTCCGTCGCCAGCCGCATGGTCGGCTCGTAGTTCCCGGAGTCGTACACCCAGCCCGTCTTGGTGGTGTACGGGAACTGCTCGGGCCTGATGAAGTTGCGCCGCCTCAACTCGACCGGATCCATGTCGAGTTCGAAGGCGAGGCAGTCCACGATCCGCTCGACCAGATAGACCGCCTCGGTGATCCGGAACGAGCAGGCGTACGCCACCCCGCCCGGCGCCTTGTTGGTGTGGACGGCGGTCATCCTCGCGTACGCGGCCTCGATGTCGTAACTGCCGGTGAACACACCGAAGAACCCGGCCGGGTACTTCACCGGCGCCGCCACCCCGTTGAACGCGCCGTGGTCCGCGAGGACGTCGGTGCGGATCGCGAGGATCTTCCCGTCACGGGTCGCCGCGATCTCGCCGCGCATGATGTAGTCGCGGGCGAAACCGGTGGAGATGAGGTTCTCGGAGCGGTCCTCCATCCACTTCACCGGCTTCCCGGTGAGCAGCGAGCCGACGATCGCGCAGACGTAACCCGGGTAGATCGGGACCTTGTTGCCGAAGCCGCCGCCGATGTCGGGCGCGATCACCCGGATCTTGTGCTCGGGCAGCCCGGCGACGATCGCGTACAGCGTGCGGTGGGCGTGCGGGGCCTGGGTGGTGGACCAGAGGGTGAGCCTGCCGTCGATCGCGTCGTAGTCGGCGACCGCGCCGCAGGTCTCCATCGGCGCCGGGTGGACGCGCGGGTAGACGATGTCCTGGCTGACGACGACATCGGCGCGGTCGAAGACGGCGGCGGTCGCCGCCTCGTCGCCGGTCTCCCAGTCGAAGCAGTGGTTGTCGGTCTTGCCCTCGATGTCGTCCCGGATGACGGGCGCGCCGACCTCCAGCGCCCGGCGCACATCGACCACCGGGTCGAGCTGGTCGTACTCGACGTCGATCAACTCCAGTGCGTCGCGCGCCGCGTAGCGGTCCTCGGCGACGACGAAGGCGACCTCCTGGCCCTGGAACCGCACCTTGTCGGTGGCGAGCACAGCCTGGACGTCGTTGGAGAGCGTGGGCATCCACGCGAGGCCCTTCTCCGCGAGCATCGCGCCGGTGACGACGAGCTTCACCTTGGGGTGCGCCTCGGCCAGTGTCGTGTCGACGGAGACGATCCGGGCGTGGGCCATCGGCGAGCGCAGCACGGCGAGATGGAGCATCCCGGGGAGCTGGACGTCGTCCACGTAACGGCCCCGGCCCCGGATGAAGCGCGGGTCCTCCTTGCGGAGCATCCGGCCGTGGCCGCAGGGCTTGCGGTCGTTGTCGGTGAACTCGGTGACGGGCGCGGGCGCCGGGGCGGCCGAGTGGTCGGCGACGGTGCTCATGACTCCTCCCCGGCGGTGACGGCGCTGCGGGTCCCGGCCTCTTCGGCGGCGGCCCACTGGACGGAGCGGACGATGGAGGAGTAGCCGGTGCAGCGGCAGATCTGGCCCGAGACGGCTTCCCGTATCTCGTGCTCGGAGGGGTTCTTGTTACGGTCGAGCAGCGCCCGCGCGGTCATCAGCATGCCGGGGGTGCAGAAGCCGCACTGGAGGCCGTGGCACTCCATGAACCCCTGCTGGACGGGGTCGAGCCGGCCGCCCTGCTCCAGGTCCTCGACGGTCCGGATGTCGTGGCCGCCGGCCATCGCGGCCAGCACCGTACAGGACTTGACGGGCTCGCCGTCCATCCACACCACGCACGTACCGCAGTTGCTCGTGTCGCAGCCCCAGTGGGTGCCGGTGAGCGCGAGGTGGTCGCGGAGGAAGTGGACGAGCAGCAGCCGGCCCTCGATCTCACGGGTGACCTCGTCACCGTTGACGGTCATGGTGACCTGCATGGTCAGCCTCCCTGGGGGTAGTTCGGGCCGGGGGCAGGGGCGGTGGAACTCCCCGCACCCGCCCGCGCGTCCGCGATGCGCGCCACCGAGCGGCGCAGTGTGCGTACGGTCAGCTCCTTGGCGAGGTGGCGCTTGTACTCGGCGCTGCCGCGCCGGTCCGTGACCGGGTCGCAGGAAGCCGCGGCGATCTCCCCCGCCCGCGCGTACAGCGCCTCCGAGGGCTCCCTGCCGCGCAGTTCCCGGGAGATCTCCGGCAGCCCGGTCGTGTTCGGCCCGACCGCGGCGAGACCCACCCGCGCGTCCTCGATGACACCGTGCTCCGCGTCCAGCCAGACGGCCGCGCCCGCCGAGACCACCGCCCAGTCGCCCGCGCGCCGCTCGACCTTCTCGTACGCGCTCGCGCCGTGGGGCCGGAGCGGGAGGATCACCTCGATCAGCATCTCGGCGTCGCCCACCGCCGTCTCGTAAGGACCGCGGTGGAACTCCTCCATGCTCACGGTGCGCCGGCCTCCGCTGCCCTGGATCACACAGCTCGCGCCGAGCGTCGTGCACACGGCGGAGAGGTCCTCGGAGGGGTCGGCCTGGCAGAGCGACCCGCCGAGCGTGCCGCGGTTGCGGACCACGGGGTCGGCGATCACCCGCTCCGCGTCGGCGAAGATCGGAAAGGTCCCGGCGAGCGCGGCGGACTCCAGCAGCTCGCGGTGGCGGGTCATGGCGCCGATGCGTATGCGGTCCGGCTCGACCCGGATGTAGCCCAACTCGTCGTAGAGATCGTTGATGTCGATCAGGTACTCGAAGTTGGCCAGCCGCAGCTTCATCATCGGGAGCAGACTGTGACCGCCGGCCACCAGCCGGGCCGTGTCACCCAGCCGGTCGAGGAGCCCGATGGCGTGATCGACGCTGGTGGCGCGTTCGTACTCGAAAGGGGCGGGAACCTGCATCAGCGATCCCTCTCTTGTGGCGCCCTCGCCACAGCTCCGCTTGCCGGCCCCCGTCGACGCCGTCATTTGGCTGCACGAGGTGCGGAAAGTCAACAGCGAATTAAGGTGTCGCTTAGGTCCCGGGAAGGTCCTTGGAAGGTCTTCGGAAGGGCCTCCGGAACAAGCGCGAGCGCGCCGTGCACGGCTTAAGCGAACGCTGAAGTCCCCTTTGACAGCGCCGGCCCCGGGACCCAGGCTGCGCCGGAAAGCTCGGAGGGAGCACAGGTGCGGGACATCGCCGGATCCATCGCAGCGTGGCAGGCCGCAGGGGTGCGCTTCGCCCTGGCCACCGTCGTAGAGACCTGGAAGTCGGCGCCGCGCGGGCCCGGCGCGTCGATGGCCGTCGCGGAGGACGGCGAGGTGGTCGGCAGCGTCTCGGGCGGCTGTGTCGAGGGCGCGGTGTACGAGGTCGCGCGGGAGGTGCTGGCCACCGGCGAGGCCCAGCTCAAGACGTACGGGATCAGCGACGGCGACGCGCTGGAGGCGGGGCTGACCTGCGGCGGGATCGTGGACATCCTGGTCAGGCCGGCCGACGCGACGCACTTCCCCGGGCTGCCGGAGGTCCTGGAGCGCATCGCGGCGGGACTCCCGGTGGCGGTGGCGTCGGTGCTCTCCGCCGATCCGGGCGCGTACGAGGGGAACGGGACGCGTGAGGACACCGTGCCGGGCGGGAACCTGCTCGTGCGCCCGGCGGAGGCCTCCACGGAGGACTTCGCGGAGACCGCCCCGGATCCCTGTCCCTCCCCGCTACAGGGCACCCTCGGCGGCGCCCGGCTGGACGCGGCGGTCACCGAGCAGGCGCGCGGCATGCTCGCGCAGGGCCACACCGGCGTCGTCCGCATCGGGCGCCACGGCGAGCAGCGCATGGACGACCTGACGGTCTTCGTCCAGTCCTTCGCGCCGCCGCCCCGGATGCTGGTGTTCGGCGCGATCGACTTCGCGGGCGCGGTCGCGCGGATGGGGAAGTTCCTCGGCTACCACGTCACGGTCTGCGACGCCCGCCCGGTCTTCGCCACCCGGCGGCGCTTCCCCGACGCGGACGAACTGGTCGTCCAGTGGCCTCACCGCTTCCTGGAGGAGCATCCGGTGGACGCGTCCACGGTGATCTGCGTACTGACGCACGACCCGAAGTTCGACGTCCCCCTGCTGGAACGCGCCCTGCGCACCCCCGCCCGCTACATCGGCGCCATGGGCAGCCGCCGCACCCACGAGGACCGCCTCGCCCGGCTGCGCGAGGCCGGTCTGAGCGAGGGCGAACTGGCCCGTCTCTCCTCCCCCATAGGGCTCGACCTGGGCGCTCGTACGCCCGAGGAGACGGCGGTGGCGATCATGGCGGAGATCATCGCGCTGCGCTGGGGCGGCACGGGCGAACGGCTGACGCGTACGGAACTCTCCATCCACCACGGTCAGCCGGTGAGATAGCCGCCCGAGACGTCCACGTCGGTGCCGGTCGGGGAAGCCGCTTCGGCCGCCCCTCCTCACCCACCGGGCGTACGCCCCTCCTGGGCTCCGTCATCGAAGACAAGATTGCCGTACCTACCGTTCGGCTCCCCGCTCGCGTACACACGCGGCGAGGTGAACACCCCGGCCAGTCCCTCGTCGAGGATCCGCCGCCGGGGCAGACTCACCCCGTAGTGCTCGCCCACCAGCCGGTAGACGTCCTCCATGGGCGGGATGTACAGGACTTCCTCCTCGGGATCCTCGTCCGGGTCAAGCGTGCCGAGCCCGATCTCCGCCACCATGCGCCGCGTCAGGGGGTGGTCCGCCCTGATCGTCTCGTGGACCTCGCCCCAGAAGTACTGCCAGTCCAACGTCCCGTCCACGACGGCCCAGACCACCGGCGGGTCCCCGCCGTTGTCCTGAACGCCCAGACAGGTGCGGCCTTCCCACAGGTGCTTCACATGGTCGGGACGCTGGGTGTGGAACCCGTCCGAACCCCCGTGAAAAGCGAACGCCCACCCACCGTGCACTCCCAGCCGGGCCCAGTCCGGCACGCTGTAACCGGACTGCCGGAGCGTCCTGTTGAACGCCTCCGGCTCCATGACATCGATGCCGGGGTCGGCTCCCAGCATCTCGGCCAGCTCCCCCACACCGACGCCTCTGACCATCTGCAGAATGAAACCCGGGTCATGAAGCTCATCGTGCAACCACGCGAATCCGTCACTCATGACCGGCAGTGTGGCAGCGGGGTCTGACAACTCCCCCGCGGACGCTCATCCGAGTCAGTCGAGACAGAACTCGTTGCCCTCGATGTCCTCCATCCAGAGGCACGACTCGTTCTCGTCATCCGCGAGCAGCAGCCGCACCCGCACCGCGCCGAGCGCGACCAGCCGCGCGCATTCGGCCTCCAGCACGGCCACGCGCTCCTCACCCACCAGCCCGGTGCCGACCCGCACGTCGAGATGGACCCGGTTCTTGACGACCTTCCCTTCGGGAACGCGCTGGAAGTACAGCCGCGGGCCCACACCTGAGGGATCACCGCAGGCGAACGACGCGCCCCGGCGCTCGGGCGGCAGCGTCCGGTCGTAGTCGTCCCAGGTGGCAAACCCCTCCGGCGGCGGCGGTACGACGTACCCCAGCACCTCGCACCAGAAACGGGCGACGCGCTCGGGTTCCGCGCAGTCGAAGGTGATCTGGACCTGCTTGATCGACGTCATCGGCCCATCGTAGAGGCGGGGTCCGACAAGTCCGACAGGGTTTTCGCCGCCTCGGTGGGAGGGCCCCCGACCGGTCTCGTTCGGGGGCCCTCCCACCTACTGGTTACGCCTGTGGGCGCGGACGGTTTCGAACCGCCGACATCTGCTTTGTAAGAGCAGCGCTCTACCCCTGAGCTACGCACCCGTGGATGAGGCAACAGCGTACATGGCACACGGGGCCCGGCCGCAAACCCGGGTCATGGCGCCGGGACACGCGGCTCTCGTCCGGGGCGGGTACGGGGGGTAACCCCACCCCGGGACGGTGGGCGGCCGGATCGGACGGGTGGAGGATCGTTCGTACCGTGGAGGCACACCACTTCGGGCCGCCGGAGCGGGCCGGGCATCGGGGACCCGGGCAGCCGGCCGGCGGCAGGACTCTCTGGGGGACGATCATCGTGGCCGTACGCCGTAACCACACCCGTACGCTCATCGCCGCGGGCGGGGCCGCGCTGCTCGCCCTCACGGTCGCCGGGTGCGGCACGGACGCGTCGGGGGCGCCCGCTGAGAAGAAGGCGTTCCCGTTCAGCGGGAAGACGCTGAAGATCGACGCGGGGAACGCCTCGGTCGAGCTGACCACCGGTGAGGTACGGGATGTCGAGGTGACACGGCAGGTCGACGGCTGGGCGTTCCTGGGGAGCGGGCCCCGCCCCGTCTGGAAGATGTCGGGCGACACGCTGACCCTCCAGGTGAAGTGCCGGGCGCTCGTGAGCGACTGCGAGGCCCGGCACCGGGTGACGGTGCCGCGTGGGGTGGCCGTGACGGTGGACGCGGACAACGGGAAGGTGACCGCCGCCGGGTTCGACACCGCGCTCAAGCTCACCAGCGACAACGGCGCGATCTCCGTACGGGACTCCTCCGGGCCGCTCGACCTGAGGACCGACAACGGGAAGATCACCTCGCAGAACACCTCCGGCCCGTCCGTGGCCGCGCGGACCAGCAACGGTGCCATCCGGCTCGCGCTCCGCACGGCGCCCGGCACGGTGGAGGCCGTCACCGACAACGGGAAGATCCAGATCGACCTGCCCGCCGCGTCGGCGCCGTACGCGGTGACGGCGAAGAGCGACAACGGAAAGATCGACGTGTCCGTGCCGACCAGCGAGAACAGCGCCCATGTGGTGAAGGCGCGTACCGACAACGGGAAGATCACGGTACGAAGCGCGAACTAACCGGCCCCCGTGTTCGTCATTACCTGGTGGGAGAATGAACCAGGGCAGGGCGAACTCGGCACGGGAGAGTGATGTGACGGCGACACACGCGCGGCCGTACGCAGGAGCCGGCGCACGTGCCGTCGGTGGTGCCCCGGCGGGTGCGGGCCGCGGGCTCGCGGGCCTCAGGGACGCGCTGGCGCTGGTCCTGCTGCCGGTGCCGTTGCTGGTGGCCGCCGTGCCCGGCGCCTTCGCGGGCGGGGGGACGCGGCGCTGGTTCGGCGGGCGCGGCGAGAGCCTGCGGGCGGACGCGCAGGCCGCCAAGGACGCCGCCGCGGCCTCCTTCTACGAGCTGGACACGGCCCAGCGCGACCTGCGGATCTCCATAGAGACGATCACGGCGGTGGACAGCTCGCCGGGCGCCCGCAAAGCCGTCGCGGACTTCGCCGCGCTGGGGCAGCGGATCGACGAGGTGAGCCACGGCTACATCAGCGCCGTGGACGCCCACGACCTGGACAAGGACGATCTGGAGCCATCGGCCGCCTCGAAGGCGCGCGCCGACCTCGCCAAGGCCAAGCAGGAGCTGGACCGGGTCAAGGGTGATCTCGACCGGTTCGAGCAGGGGCTCGGGCCGCTGCTCGACAAGGCCGAGACGCAGCTCGCACGGCTGGCGCCCGCCGTGGAGCGGGCCCGGCAGGCGCTGCTGGCCGCGAGCGACGCGCTCGACGCGGTACGCGCCGCCGGGCTGCGCGCCGACGACCTGGCGGCCCGCCTCGCCGCGCTCGCCCCCGAGCTCACCAAGCTCAACCAGGGCGCGGGCCGGCACGGCGTCGCGGAGACCCTCCAGCGCGCGGACCGCGTCAAGCGGGACGCCGAGTCCGTACGGGCGGAGGCCGAGCGACTGCCCGAGCGGGCCCGGGAGATCGACCGGCGGCTGGTCTCGCTGCGTACCCGCGCGCAGGCCCTCACCACCCGCGCCGGGACGGTGGAGCCCGTGCTCAGCGAGTTGCGCAGACGCTTCACGGCGGCGTGCTGGCAGGACCTCCAGCAGGTCCCCGACCATGCGGCGAGCAGCGTACGGCAGGCGGAGGAGAAGCTCGCGGAGGCGGCGAAGGCCCGCGAGGAGCAGCGATGGCCGGACGCGACCTCACTGCTGAGCACGGCGCGGGCGCTGCTCAACGGCACGGACGAGGCGGTGTCCGCCGCCGGTGACCGCCTCCAGCGGCTCAACGCGGTGGCGAAGGACCCGCAGCAGGAGATCGACCGCACGCGGTTCGCGATACGGGACGCGCAGCGCCTGGCCATGTCCGGCCGGACCACCCCCGAGCCCCGGCACGCCCGCCCGCTGGACGACTCGGTGGCGCGGCTGGACCGGGCGGTGTCCTCGCTGGAGGGCCGCCACCCCGACTACTGGCACTTCCTGACCGAGACCGAGGCGGTACGGCGGCGGGTGGCCCAGGTGGTCGCGGAGATCCGCGAGGAGCGCGGCGCCGGGCAGTAGGGCATCTCATCAGGACGGGGGCCGGTCGAGTTGTCGGCCCGTCCCGGTGGGCGGATCCTGGGGATGCGTACGGGTACGTACGGGTGCGTGCCCGTACGTAGGTGTACGCACCCGTAGTGCAGGCCACCGTCAGAAGGAGGCCGCCCATGGCCAGCCCAGCGATCCGCCGCTCCCCCGGCTCCCGGCCGGCGCCCGGCCCCGGCCTGTGGAAGGGGCGCGGGGGAGCCGACCGGCGGGGCCGCGGCCCCGCCCTCCGGCACGTCAGGCTCGACGAACACCTCCCCCTGGACCACCGGCTCAACCAGGTCTACCGCGTCGGCGCCGGGCTGATGGGCCTGGCCCTCATCGCCTTCGGGATCCTCGGCCTGATGGACCGGATCGGCTTCTTCGACACGGGCGGCCAGCAGGTCGCGGGGCTCAACGCCAACGGCACGCTGAGCGTGCTCTCCATCTGCGTCGGGGTGCTCCTGCTGGTCGGGATGGTGATCGGCAAAAACACCGCGTCGACCATCAACATGGTCCTCGGGGTCCTCTTCCTCCTCAGCGGTTTCGTCAATCTGGCGCTGCTCAACACCAGTTACAACTTCCTCGCCTTCCACATCCAGAACGTGCTCTTCAGCTTCGTCGTCGGGCTGCTGCTGATGTTCTTCGGGATGTACGGCAGGGTCAGCAGCCATCTGCCGCACGACAACCCGTACTGGCGGGCCCGCCACCCCGAGGAGGCGGAGCGTGAGCTGCGCCGGAGGGCCGAGGCCGGCCCCGGGAGCGAGAGCGCCCAGGGGCAGGAGGGCGTCGGATAATCTGAGGCGTATGCCTCGCTACGAGTACCGCTGCCGCTCCTGTGGTGACACCTTCGAACTCAGCCGCCCGATGGCGGAGTCCGGCGCCCCGGCGTCCTGCCCCGAGGGGCACGACGACACGGTGAAGCTGCTCTCCACCGTCGCGGTCGGCTCCGGCGCCAAGGGCGGCGCCCCGGCCCCCGCCGCCGGGGGTGGCGGGGGCGGCGGCTGCTGTGGAGGCGGCTGCTGCGGCTAGGGCCTGTCGTTTGGATCAGGCTGGATCAGGGAGCGGGGTCTGGTGCCGTGGATCGCAAGGCGGAGGAGGGAGGCGACGCGGAGCGTCGCCGACCGACGACAACGCGGCGAGGCGCGGTGCCAGGGCACGCGAGCCCAGCCTGATCCAAACGACAGGCCCTAGCGGCCCGTAGCGGCGTCCAGCAGGCGGCGCAGGATCTCCTCGCCCGCCGCGACACCCGTGTGCGGGAGTACGTCGACGTGCGGGGCGCGCCACCCCTCGTCGGCCAGTTCGCCGTGGCCGGGCCGGAACGCCCGGTCGGCGGCGAGCAGCAGGTCCGCGTCGAGCAGCGAGTCACCGGCGGCCAGGGTGAGTGCGGCGCCGGTCCTGCGGGCCACCTCCCGCATGGCCGCGCTCTTGGTGAGCGGCCGCGGTACGGCGTAGATCTTGCGTCCCTGGAGCGAGACGGTCCAGCCGCGCTCCCCCGCCCAGCCGGCCAGTTCCTTGACCCAGCCGTCGGGCAGCAGCGCGCGGTCGACCACCAGATAGGCGAACAGGTCCTCGGCGACCCGCTCCTTGAGGAGCCACGCCGGATCGGCGGTCGCGCTCAGATGCGCGCGGACCTCGGCGAGCGGCGCGCACTCGGCGGCCAGCCGCGCGGCCACCCGGGCCTGCCAGCCGGGGTCCGACACGCCGTCGACCAGCAGGTGGCCGCCGTTGGCGCAGATCGCGAACTGCGGTGCGGGGCCCGGCAGACGGATCCGGCCGTACTGCTCGCGGGTGCGGGTCGTCGTCGGTACGAAGACGGTCGTGCGGGCGAGCCGGTCGAGGAGCGCCGCCGCCGTCTCCGTCAGATAGGACAGCGGCCGGCTCTCGTACACCTCGACGCAGAGCAGCCGGGGCGCCTCGGCGTCCGGCATCGGCAGCTGGAGGGCGGCGGCGGAGTAGATGAGGGTGCGGTCCAGGTCGCTCGCGACCAGAGTCGGCGGCGCGGTCGGGGAAGCCGCCGGGGACGCGGTGGGGTCCGTGCTCACGCGGTGGCCACCGCCTTGCCGTCGGCGCCGGTCGCGCCCCGGGTGTACCGGGGGTGGATCAGCCCGACGCAGGTGTACGGCAGGCCGTCGACCTCCTCCACGGGCACCCCGCGCTGCTCGGCCAGCAGCCGCACATGGTCGAGATCGGCCCCCGCGCCGCGTTGGGCGAGGATCTTCCAGGGGACGCGGCGCAGCAGGACGCGGGTGGTCTCGCCGACGCCCGGCTTGACGAGGTTCACGTCATGGATGCCGTACTCCTCGCTGATCCGCTCGACGGCCGCCCACCCTTCCCAGGTGGGGGCGCGGTCGGCCGCGAGGAGTTCCCCGACCTCCTTGGACACCGCGTCGGCGACCTCGTCGAAGCGGGCCGCGACGGTGTCGAGGAAGTGCTGCGAGACGTCGGCCCCGGCCAGCTCCCGGTAGTGCTTCGCGCCGTGGAAGTCGTCCGGGCCGACCAGGTCGGCGCGGAGGACCGTACGGGAGATCAGCCCGGAGACCGTGGAGTTGAGGCAGGCGGAGGGGATGAGGAAGTCCTCGCGGGTGCCGTACGTCCGTACACAGCCGCCCGGGTCGGCGAGGACCGCGATCTCCGGGTCGAAGCCGTCGAACCCGGCCAGCGCCTCGGCCAGTTCGCGGGTGATGGCGCCCTTGCCGGTCCAGCCGTCGACGAAGACCACGTCGGCCGGGTCGTGGTGGGCGGCGAGCCAGCGCAGGGCGTTGGCGTCGATGCCCCGGCCGCGCACGATGGAGACGGCGTAGTGCGGCAGGTCCAGGCCGTGGCGGTGCTGGGCCCAGCGGCGCATCAGCACACCGACGGGCGTACCGGCGCGGGCCAGCGAGACCAGCACGGGGCGGGGTGAGCGCTCGGCGAGCACCGTCTCGGTGACCGTGCCGACGGCTCGGGCGACCCGGGCCGCCGAGGTCTCCAGGGCGGCGGCGAACAGCTTCTGGTACCGCTCGCTCGGCTGGTACTCGACGGGCAGGGACTCCGCGTAGTGCGCGCCACCGCTCTGGATGGCCTCCTCACGCTCCTCCGTCGGGGCCTCCAGCTCGACGTCCGAGAGGTCCCGGAGGAGCCAGCCGACGTCCTGCGGGGCGTAGGAGGAGAAGGCGGGGCCCCGGAGGGGGTCGGGGAGCATGGCGGGTTCCTGCCGTTCTGGGCCGTACGAAGGGGCGGAGAGGAGGGCGGTGGGGGTGTACGAGGGGATCACGGCGAGGATCACGCGGGGCGTGTGCTCGGCGAGGCGGGCGAGGAGGCCGCCGGGGGCGTGCAGCGCGGCGGTGTCGGCGACGGAGTCGACCACCGCGACGACGGCGTCGAAACCGCCGCCCGCGACGTTGTACGCGTACCGGTCGCCGCCGTCCTCCGCCGTGACGGTGTCGTGGGCGGGGAAGACGAGGCGGCTGCGTATCGCGTAACCGGGGTCGTCCACGGCCAGCACGGGCGAGCGCGTCGTGGTCGAGTAGCGCACCTCCGGGGCCGCGGCCCCGCTCTCGCTCTCGGTCTCGTACGTACGCTCCAGCTCCCCGGCCAGCCGGAGCGGCGCGTACATCAGCTCCTCGAAGCCGAGGACGAGTACGCGCCGGACGTCGCCCAGTTCGGCGGCGACAGTGCGCGCCATCGCGGGCAGCGCCGCCTCCAGGCCGGCCCGGTGGGCCGGGGTGAAGCCGTGCCGGCCGCCGTCCGGGACCCCGGCCGGCCATTCCAGGGCGACCCGGGACGTCCGGGAGGCGCGCTCCGGGGCGTCCGCCGCCGGGCGCTGCCCCGGGACGGGGACCGGGACCGGCGCCGGCAGCGGGGCGGAGACCGGCTCCGGCGCCTCATGCCGGGCCACCAGCGCCTGCCCCTTCTCCAGCACGCCGTCCGGGAGCCGGACCGTACCGGAGGCCAGGGTCACCAGGTCGACGCGCGCCCCGATCTCGGCGGCGAACTCGGCGAGCCGCCCCTGGTCGGCCGCCGACCGCATGTCGACCAGGGCGACGATCACGTACCACCGCCGGGGGTAGCGGTCGTGCAGGGCCCGGATCGTGTTCAGGACGGTGTTGCCGGTGGAGAACTCGTCGTCGACGAGGACCAGCGGTCCTTCCGAGGCCAGCAGCCCGGGGTCCTCCGGCAGCAGCAGGTGGGAGGTGGCGTGCGAGTGCGACTCCTCGAAGCCGCCCGCGGTCGCCACGCCCGCGACCGCCCGGCGCGTGGAGTGCAGATACGTCGCGTCCCGCACCCCGTCGGCGACCGCGTGGCCGAGGCCGGTCGCGGTCTCCGCGTAACCGAGCACCACGGTCCGTCCGGCCTCCGCGCCCAGCAGCTCCCGTACGCGCTCGCCGAGCCGGACGCCCGTGCCGTGGACGACGGCCGGGCTCTGCGGCACATGCTTGCCCAGCACGTTCGAGACGAGGAGATGCGCGCGCCGGGGGTTGCGGCGCAGGGCGAGGCCGAGCAGTTCGCGCAGCCCGTCGTCGCCGGTCAGCTCGACGCCCAGCCGCTCGGCGACCCATGTGCCGGACCAGACCATGCCGGTGTTCTCCTCCGCGTCGGTGATCGTGTCCGTGTCCGCGTCCGTGACCGTCGCCGTGTCCGTGACCGTCTCCGTGTCCCTGTCAGCGGGCCTCGTGGCGTTCCGTCCCCGGCCGCTCATTCCGCGAGTCCGGCCGTCAGCAGCTCCACGAAGCCGACCTCCTCACGGGCGACGCCGAAGACCTCGGCCCGCCGGAGCGTGCGCTCGGCCCAGGCGCGGTGCGGCTTCACCTCGTTCATCTTGTTCGTGTACGCGGACCGCAGCACCCCGCCGCCGCCGCGCTCGGGGCGCAGGATGTCCTGGGCGTCGCTGAACTCCTCGTGGCTGACGACCGACAGCGCGTGCACGGGCGGCACATGCGACGGGTGGATGCAGGTCTTGCCCAGGAGCCCGTTGGCGCGGTCGAGTTCGATCTCGCGCAGCAAGCCGTCGAGGTCGTGCTCGATCAGGGCCGTACGCAGTTCCTCGGCGCGCCCTTCGAGGAAGGGGCTGCGGCGGAGCTGCGGCTTGAACATGCGCTCCTGGAGCCGGAAGTACTCCCAGACGGGGCCCGTGATCGTGAAGCCCGTGCCGTCGGCGCGGCCCAGGACGTTGACGACGTCCGCGATGATCCCGGCGACGATCCGTACGTCGTACGCCGTCATGTCGGGCGAGCGGCGCAGCCCGTACGCCGAGCAGAAGTCGGTGACGCCGAGGCGCAGCGCGAGCACCCGTTCGCGGTACTTGTCGACGGCGTTGGCGATGCCGGTGAGCGTCTCGGTCCTGGTCTCCAGGTGGAGGAGCTCGGGCGATTCGAGGACGGGCATCGCGTACAGGGTGCGTCCGCAGGCGGCCTCCGCCTCGGCGAGGGCCTCCAGGAAGGGGGTGCCGCGTTCCTCGGTGAACTTGGGGAGTACGAATCCGGACAGCAGGCGGACGGAGGCGCCCATGCGCCGGACGAGGTCGGGGATCTGGTCCGGTTCGCGGACGCGGATGAAGAGCAGCGGTGTCTCGGCGCCCCGCGCGGCGAGGTCGGCGAACTGGCGTACCAGGTTGGCCTCGGCGCCCTCGACCTCGGCGTCGTGGATGGAATCCTCCAGGCAGAGCACCATCGAGACGACGCCGCGTCCGACCTGCTTCAGTACGTCGTCGGCGAGCCGGGGCCGGGTCGCGGGGCTGTAGAGGGTGGCCCCGAGGGCGACGGAGAGCAGCCCGGCGGGGGATCCGTCGGTGAACTCGCATGGTTCCCGGTGGAACAGGCCCTGCCGGGCAGCGGGCGGGATATGCCCGAAATGACGCATGTGAATCCCCCGTACTGCCGCTTTGGCCTGTTGGCCTGATGGCCGGTAATAGTACGTATGGCCGGGTGTCAAGAGTTCCCCGGGCGCATGAAATCCTGGTAACTCGTCTGCTTCTCGGTGGTTCCACCGGCGTACCGGCCGTACGGCCGGCGGCGCGGACCGTGGAGGAGCGGCCTCCACGTTGTCCCGGCGGGCGCTGGGAAGGCAGGATGGCCGGTATGACGCACGCGATGCTCAAGGGCTCGAACGTCCCCCTCGACGCCATGGCCGTACGAGCCGTGCTGCGCTGGTCGCCCGGCGCCGGGGTCCCTGATGTGGACGCCTCGGCGCTGCTGCTGGGCACCGGCGGCCGGGTCAGGTCCGACGAGGACTTCGTCTTCTACAACCAGCCGAGGCATCCGTCCGGGGTGGTGCGCCGGCTGCCCAAGAAGCAGGTCGGTGAGTGGCTGACCGACTCCGTCGAGGCGGATCTCGCCGCGCTCGACCCTTCGGTCGAGCAGGTCATGCTCTCCGCCTCCTCGGACGGCGCGAGCTTCCGGCACGTGAGCGATCTGCGGATCATGCTGTACGACGCGGGCGCGGCCGACGGGGAGCCGCTGGCCGTCTTCGCCGTGCAGCCGGAGACCGGCGAGGAGACCGCGATCATCTGCGGCGAGCTGTACCGGCGCGGGGACGGCTGGAAGTTCCGCGCCGTGGGGCAGGGGTATCCGACCGGGCTGATCGGGCTCGCCACCGCGTTCGGCATCTCGGTCGACGACACGGAGGAGGCCGCCGGGGCGGACGGCCCCGAGGAGGGCGCGGCCGCCCCCGACGACGACGCCACGGTGTTCCACGGCGGTCCGGACGCCACGTACCACCCCGAGGGCCGTCCGGTGGGCGACACCGCGGTCACGCAGCCCGCGGCCCAGCTCCCGCCGCCCCCGGCGGGGCCTCCCGGGTACGGCTACCCGCAGCCCGCCCTGCCCACGGCGCAGCCGCCGTACGGCTATCCGCAGCCCGTCGCGGCGGCGGGGCCCCAGCCCGCGTACGGCTATCCGCAGCCGGCCCCCGCCGCGGCGCCCGCCCCGGATCCGCACTTCCGGCTGCCCCCGATGGGCCCGCAGTTCGCCCGCCAGTAGCCCGCGCGCCGGTGGTGCGCCCCGGCGTACGGGGCCGCACCGGCCGTTGCGACCCCTCAAGGCCGGCTCTCAGGTCTTCGCCTTGTAGCCGCGGCCCCACTGGAGGCCCCAGCCGTACAGCCGGTCCAGCTCGGCCTGGAAGCCGTACACGTACTTCACCTCGCGGCGGACGACCAGGTCGCCCTTGACGTTCTGCAGCGAGAACACCGCGCAGGACCTCGCCTGCGGCTCGTCGTCGTCGAGGTCGATCTCGATCCGCGGGCCGTTGCTCGGGTAAAGCGTCACATGCGCGTGCGTGCGGTTGAACGCGGGCGTCTGGTCGTAGATGTAGACGAAGAACAGCAGGCGCTTGATCTCGTCGCGGTTGTCGAGGTTGACGTACACGGTCTCCCCCGAGCCCGCGCCGAACCGGTCGTCGCCGCTGAGCTTCACGTACGGCGGGTCGTTCAGGTCCCCGAGGAAGTTGCCGAGGGGCTGTACGACGCCTTTGCTGCCGTCCTTCAGCTCGTACATGCAGCCCAGGTCCAGGTCGACGTTGACCACGCCCTGCGTGTGGGCCTGGACGACCTCGGGCTTGAAGAGCTTGAGCGGGTTGCCCAGGATCTTGCCGCTCTGGCGTGAGCGCCCTCCGATGTCGGAGGTGCGCATCTGCCAGGAGAGGTTGACCCGGAGGTTCCCGGTCGCCGCGCCCTGCTTGGAGAGCGAGATCGTCGGGCGCCGCTTGGTCAGTTCGATGGAGTTGGACGCGCTGCCCGAATCGAATTGCGATGCCCTTTGCCCTTGCCACAGGTTGTCCCAGAAGGCCATGCCCCCACCCCACTCCTGTCATCTGCTCGTCGTCTGCTTGCCAACGAATGGTCATATCGGCACGGAACAACGGGGCGGCCGGTAGGCTCCCGCCTTCTGGCCGCCCCGTTCACAGGGTTCCCTGGATCCGCTCCGTGTCACACCCCTGAGCACCGGCTCACGAGAGGGCTCACCGGAGCATGCGCTCAGACCTGGAGCGCCGTCTTGTCCCCGTCGGGGTCCTTGTCGCCGCCTTCCGCTTCCAGCGCCTTGTTACGGCGCACGGAGGACCAGAAGGAGGCGGCGATGAGAATCACGCCGACCAGACCCGTGACGATCTCGTTGATGGAGTGCTCGATGGTGATGAGCAGGATCGCGGCCAGCGCACCGATCGCATAGTGTGCGCCGTGCTCCAGGTAGACATAGTCGTCCAGCGTTCCCTGGCGGACCAGGTACACCGTCAGCGAGCGGACGTACATCGCGCCGATGCCGAGACCCAGCGCCATCCAGAAGATGTGGTTCGTGATGGCGAAGGCACCGATCACGCCGTCGAAGGAGAAGGACGCGTCCAGGACCTCCAGGTAGAGGAAGAGGAAGAACGCCGCCTTGCCGGCCAGGCCGACCGCGGAGATCTGCTTGCCCTCGGCCTTGGCCTTCTCCTCCTCTTCCTGCTCGCGCTCCTCCTCCTCTTCGAGCTTGTCCTCGAAGTAGCCCGAGAGACCGCCCACGACGAGGTACGTGATCAGACCGGCGATCCCCGCCAGCAGTACGGTGGCCGACTTGTCCGCGTACCCGGTGCTGGTGTGCGCGTTGGTCGCGAAGGTCATCGCCGCGACCAGCAGGACGATCAGCGCGACGCAGACCGACAGCATGTCGACCTTGCCGAGCTTGGCCAGCGGGCGCTCCAGCCAGCCGAGCCACTTGATGTCCCGGTCCTCGAAGATGAAGTCCAGGAAGATCATCAGCAGGAACATGCCACCGAAGGCGGCGATCGCCGGGTGGGCGTCGGTGACCAGGTCCTCGTAACGGCCCGGGTTGTCCATCGCCAGCTGGACGGCCTCGATCGGCCCGACCTTGGCACTGATGGCGACGATGACGACGGGGAAGACCAGTCGCATACCGAACACGGCGATGAGGATGCCGATGGTGAGGAAGATCTTCTGCCAGAAGGCATTCATCTTCTTCAGGATCCCGGCGTTGACGACCGCGTTGTCGAAGGAGAGCGAGATCTCAAGGATGGAGAGGATCAGTACGATCCCGAACGCCTCCCACCCCCACTGCCAGGCCGCGAAGGCCAGGCCGATCGCCGTGATGGCGAACGACCAGCCGAAGGTTTTCAGGATCACTGCCTACCCCATCTGGTGATTAACGGGTTTTCCCCCGCGCAGCGTACTGCTTTACGAAACGTTGACCCCAAAGTCTAGGGCGATGCCCCTGAGGCCCGACGCGTACCCCTGACCAACTGCACGGAACTTCCACTCACCGCCATAGCGGTACAGCTCGCCGAAGATCATCGCGGTCTCCGTGGAGGCGTCCTCGCTGAGGTCGTAGCGGGCGAGTTCCTGGCCGTCGGCCTGGTTGACGACCCGGATGAAGGCATTGGCGACCTGGCCGAAGGTCTGGCCCCGGTTGTCGGCGTCATGGATCGAGACCGGGAAAACGATCTTGTCGCAATGGGCCGGGACCTGGGAGAGGTCGACGATCAGCGATTCGTCGTCGCCCTCGCCCTCACCCGTCAGGTTGTCGCCGGTGTGCTGGACGGAGCCTTCGGGGCTCGTCAGGTTGTTGTAGAAGATGAAGAACTCGTCGCCGAGCACCCGTCCTGACTGGCAGAGCAGCGCGCTGGCGTCGAGGTCGAAGTCGGCTCCGGTGGTGGAACGTGCGTCCCAGCCGAGCCCGACCAACACCTGGGTGAGGTTGGGTGCGGCTTTGGAGAGGGAGACATTGCCTCCCTTGGCGAGTGTGACGCCCATGATGGTGAGTCCTCCCCGAGGTGGTGTGCGTGCCGTGCTGACAGGCGGGACGCGCCTGACGTCCTGCCCGCTCCGTTCCCGATACATGCGATTCGTACCCGTACCGAGATCATGCCGTTCCCGCCCCTGCTCGCGCACCTACTCCGCGGGACCGGTACGAACCCGGGACGCGTCCGGCGCCGCACAGAAATGTGCGGCGCCGGAGGCGGGGCTTGGTGAACGGCGGACGGCTCAGACGTTGACGCCGAAGTCCTGGGCGATGCCGCGCAGACCCGAGGCGTACCCCTGGCCGATGGCGCGGAACTTCCACTCCGCGCCGTTGCGGTACAGCTCGCCGAAGACCATCGCGGTCTCCGTCGAGGCGTCCTCGCTCAGGTCGTACCGCGCCAGCTCGTTGTTGTCGGCCTGGTTGACCACGCGGATGAACGCGTTGCGCACCTGGCCGAAGGACTGCTGGCGGCTCTCCGCCTCGTAGATCGAGACAGGGAAGACGATCTTCTCGACGTCGGCGGGGACCGTGGCCAGATTGACCTTGATCGCCTCGTCGTCGCCCTCGCCCTCGCCGGTGAGGTTGTCCCCGGTGTGCTCGACGGAGCCGTCGGGGCTCTTCAGGTTGTTGAAGAAGATGAAGTTGCCGTCGACGGCGACCTTGCCCTCGGCGTTCGTCAGCAGGGCGCTGGCGTCGAGGTCGAAGTCGGCTCCGGTGGTGGAACGTGCGTCCCAGCCCAGACCCACGGTGACCGCGGTCAGGTTGGGCGCGGCCTTGGTCAGCGAGACGTTTCCGCCCTTGCTGAGGCTGACTCCCACGAGTCCTCCCTATGTTTGAAGCGTTGGCATCCGATCAACGACTGGATCCTAGTGACCGGTTCCCGGCCATCGTGCGATTTCGACGGCCGGTATCGGATGTCGCGTCAGAGCGACGCGAGCGCCTTGACGTACTCGCCGAGGTCCCGGGCGTCGGGCAGCGCGTTGACGACGGTCCAGCGCACGACGCCCTCCTTGTCGATGATGAAGGTGCCGCGTACGGCGCACCCCTTCTCCTCGTCGAAGACGCCGTAGGCGCGCGAGACCTCGCCGTGCGGCCAGAAGTCCGACAGCAGCGGGTACTCCAGGCCCTCCTGCTCGGCGAAGACGCGCAGGGTGTGGGCGGAGTCGTTGGAGACGGCGAGCAGCTGGGTGTCGTCGTTGACGAACGAGGGCAGCTCGTCGCGCAGGGCGCAGAGCTCGCCCGTGCACACGCCGGTGAAGGCGAAGGGGTAGAAGAGCAGCACCACGTTCTTGGCGCCGCCGGCCGCGTCGGCCTTGCGGTAGTCGGACAGCCGCACGGTCCGCCCGTGGTTGTCCTTCAGCTCGAAGTCCGGGGCAGGGGTGCCGACCTCGATCGCCATGGATGCACGTCCTTTCGAAGGGCTCGGCGGATCGGTCCTGACGCCAGGGGCGGCGTCAGGATCACGCGCCTGTGTGCCCCCGAGCCTACGCAAGGGCCCCCCGCCGACGAGATCGGCGGGGGGCCTTCCACGCTGCTCCGCCGGGGCGGGCGGCTCCTCCGAGGGCCGCGTACGCGCCCGGGCGGCGCCAGGGGTGACGAGCGCCGGCTCGTCAGCGCTTGCTCTTGGCCGCCTTGGGCGTGACAAGCCGGCTGCCGGTCCAGTCCTTGCCCGCGTTGATGCTCTTGGTCTGGGACAGGCCCGCGGTCTGGGCCGCCTCGTTGACGTCGCTCGGTTCGACGTAGCCGTCACGGCCGGTCTTCGGCGTCAGCAGCCAGATCACTCCGCCGTCCTCGATCAGACCGATGGCGTCCACCAGCGCGTCCGTAAGGTCGCCATCCTCGTCCCGGAACCACAGGACGACGGCGTCGGCCACGTCGTCGTAGTCCTCGTCGACAAGGTCCTGGCCGGTGATGGCCTCGATGGACTCGCGGAGATCCTGGTCGACGTCGTCGTCGTAGCCGATCTCCTGGACCACCTGTCCGGGCTCGAACCCAAGCCTTACGGCAAGGTTGGTCCGCTCCTCCGCGTGGTCCGCGGTCGCGCTCACGGATTGCCTCCTGATCATGTTTCGATTAAACGCTTCGGGCCGCGCGCGTACGCGGGGCATTGGCCGTAGTCCACACGGGCGGGGCGGATCGCGCAAGTACCCGGCCGCCGAGACCGCCGAAACGGTGACGTTCCGGGCGCCTTCGTCGCAACTCCCGTCACTTCGACCCCACCGCGCGTGACCCGGTCCACACGTTTCCTCCTTCTTTGCCATGGTATGCCGTTTCGGTGCGCCAATCCGGCCCGAACGACCGAACGGAACGCTTGGCCGGGATGGGCGTAAGGTTGCGATTTGATCGTCGCGGGAACCGGCCCCGAGCGGCCCCGCAGCCAGGAATTTCCTGGAGAACTGGGGTTACCGATCGGTAGAGATGACGTTTCCGTCGTCGCGGTAGCACGATGGATGCGGCGTACGTACCCCCGCGCAGCAGTATCCCGACCGCGTGCACCGCATCGTCCGTGTGCAGGGCACGACACGACCGACCAAGCGAAGGACAAGCGTGGCTTCCGGATCCGATCGCAATCCGATCATCATTGGCGGCCTTCCCAGCCAGGTCCCGGACTTCGATCCCGAAGAGACCCAGGAGTGGCTCGACTCACTCGACGCCGCCGTCGACGAGCGAGGCCGTGAGCGTGCCCGGTATCTGATGCTCCGGCTGATCGAGCGGGCGCGCGAGAAGCGCGTGGCCGTACCCGAGATGCGCAGTACGGACTACGTCAACACCATCGCCACCAAGGACGAGCCGTTCTTCCCGGGCAACGAGGAGATCGAGCGCAAGATCCTCAACGCGACCCGGTGGAACGCCGCGGTCATGGTCTCGCGCGCCCAGCGCCCGGGGATCGGGGTCGGCGGCCACATCGCCACCTTCGCCTCCTCCGCCTCCCTGTACGACGTGGGCTTCAACCACTTCTTCCGCGGCAAGGACGGCGGCGACGGCGGCGACCAGATCTTCTTCCAGGGCCACGCCTCCCCCGGCATCTACGCCCGCGCCTTCCTGCTGGACCGCCTCAGCGAGAGCCAGCTCGACGCGT
Organism: Streptomyces sp. NPDC056987; assembly: GCF_042673865.1. Taxonomy (NCBI): domain Bacteria; kingdom Bacillati; phylum Actinomycetota; class Actinomycetes; order Kitasatosporales; family Streptomycetaceae; genus Streptomyces; species Streptomyces sp. NPDC056987. The sequence goes on along the minus strand of NZ_JBHURV010000009.1, from coordinate 167,684 downwards.
TCCGCCAGGAGAAGTCGAAGGCGCCGTACGGGCTGTCCAGCTACCCGCACCCGCGTCTGATGCCGGACTTCTGGGAGTTCCCCACCGTCTCGATGGGGCTCGGCCCGCTCGGCGCGATCTACCAGGCTCGGATGAACCGCTATATGGCGGCGCGCGGGATCGCCGACACCTCCGCCTCCCATGTGTGGGCCTATCTCGGCGACGGCGAGATGGACGAGCCCGAATCGCTGGGGCAGCTCTCCATCGCCGCCCGTGAGGGCCTGGACAATCTGACCTTCGTCGTGAACTGCAACCTCCAGCGCCTGGACGGGCCGGTACGCGGCAACGGCAAGATCATCCAGGAGCTGGAGTCGCAGTTCCGCGGGGCCGGCTGGAACGTCATCAAGCTGGTCTGGGACCGCTCGTGGGACCCGCTGCTGGCGCAGGACCGCGACGGGGTGCTGGTCAACCGGCTGAACACCACGCCGGACGGGCAGTTCCAGACGTACGCCACGGAGACCGGCGCGTACATCCGCGACCACTTCTTCGGCGACGACCAGCGGCTGCGCGCCATGGTCGAGAACATGTCCGACGACCAGATCCTGCACCTCGGACGCGGCGGCCACGACCACCGGAAGGTGTACGCGGCGTACGCGGCGGCCAAGGCGCACCAGGGCCAGCCGACGGTGATCCTCGCGCAGACCGTGAAGGGCTGGACGCTCGGGCCGAACTTCGAGGGCCGCAACGCGACCCACCAGATGAAGAAGCTCACCGTCGCCGACCTCAAGGGCTTCCGGGACCGGCTGCACCTGCCGATCACGGACCGGCAGCTGGAGGACGGGCTGCCGCCCTACTACCACCCGGGCAGGGACTCGGAGGAGATCCAGTACATGCACGACCGGCGCAGGGCGCTGGGCGGGTACGTACCGACCCGGGTCGTCCGGGCGAAGCCGCTGACGCTCCCCGGCGACAAGACCTACGCGGCGGTGCGGAAGGGCTCCGGGCAGCAGTCGATCGCCACCACCATGGCGTTCGTCCGGCTGCTCAAGGACCTGATGCGGGACAAGGAGATCGGCAGGCGCTTCGTGCTGATCGCGCCCGACGAGTACCGCACGTTCGGGATGGACTCGTTCTTCCCGAGCGCCAAGATCTACAACCCGCTGGGCCAGCAGTACGAGTCCGTCGACCGTGAGCTGCTGCTCGCGTACAAGGAGTCGCCGACCGGGCAGCTGCTGCACGACGGCATCTCCGAGGCGGGATGCACGGCGTCGCTGATCGCGGCGGGCTCCGCCTACGCCACGCACGGCGAGCCGCTGATCCCGGTGTACGTCTTCTACTCGATGTTCGGTTTCCAGCGCACCGGCGACCAGTTCTGGCAGATGGCCGACCAGCTCGCACGCGGTTTCGTGCTGGGCGCGACCGCCGGCCGTACGACGCTGACCGGCGAGGGTCTCCAGCACGCCGACGGCCACTCGCATCTGCTGGCCTCGACCAACCCGGGCTGTGTCGCCTACGACCCGGCGTTCGGCTTCGAGATCGCGCACATCGTGCGGGACGGTCTGCGCAGGATGTACGGGCCCGAGAGCGAGGACATCTTCTACTACCTCACGGTCTACAACGAGCCGGTCCGGCACCCCGCCGAGCCCGCCGACGTGGATGTCGACGGCATCCTCAAGGGCATCCACCGCTACCGGCCGGCCGAGGCGGGCGAGATCCCGGCGCAGATCATGGCGTCCGGCGTGGCCGTGCCGTGGGCGGTCGAGGCGCAGCGGATCCTCGCCGAGGAGTGGAACGTCAGGGCCGACGTCTGGTCGGCGACGTCCTGGAACGAGCTGCGCCGTGAGGCCGTCGAGGTGGAGCGGCACAACCTGCTGCACCCGGAGGAGGAGCAGCGCGTCCCGTACGTGACGCGGAAGCTCTCCGGCGCGCAGGGCCCGTTCGTGGCGGTCTCGGACTGGATGCGCTCCGTGCCGGACCAGATCGCGCGCTGGGTGCCCGGTACGTACCAGTCGCTGGGCGCGGACGGTTTCGGCTTCGCGGACACGCGCGGCGCGGCCCGTCGTTTCTTCCACATCGACGCGGAGTCGATCGTGCTCGGGGTGCTGACCGAGCTGGCCAGGGAGGGCAAGGTCGACCGGTCCGCGCTGAAGCAGGCGGTGGACCGCTACCAGCTCCTGGACGCGTCGGCGGCGGACCCGGGAACGGCGGGCGGCGACGCCTGACCGCGGGGCGGGCCGCGGGCGCTGCCGCCTAAGATCAGCGGGCCGCGGAAGATCAGCAGTACGTCGTGAGGGCGGCGGGGCCGGAACGGTGCCGCCGCCCTCCGGCGTACGGTGCCGGCCGGTCATCGCTCCCAGATCTTGAAGGCCCTCACCCGGTACGGGGAGCTGGGCAGCCAGGTGCCGGTGCCGGGGTACGTCTCGAACTCGCCGGTCTCCCCGCAGGTGGCGGACTGGTACGTGGTCACGGGGCGGCCGGTGCGGTTGGCGAGGGAGTGGGCGGTGGTGCCGGCGGGGAGGGGCACACAGCTGTCGATGTCGGTCCCGGAGAGCTCGTAGGTCTGCCGGGCGCCCTTGAAGTCGTCCTTCTCCCAGAGGCACAGCTCGCCCGCCGCGCATGTCCCGAGGCGCGGCGGCACGGCCCGCGCCGCCGCCGGCGCGGCGGTGCCGGTCCCGGGGAGCAGGGCGGCGAGGGTGAGCGCCCCGACGGCGGCGCCGACGGTCCCGGCCGTACGGCGGAAGGCCGCCGTACGGGGAGCGGTCCTGCGGAAGGTGGTGGTGCGCTGCTCGGTCATCTCGTTCGGCCCCCGTGTCATGTGTCGTATGTCGTGCGGATGTCGTGTGTCGTGTGCTGCCGGGACCGCGTGCCGCGATCTCGACCGCCACCACTCTGACCTGCGACTGAGCCCCGCCGGAAGGGAGCGGGGCCACCCTCCACCCGGATAGGCGACAGCCCCGCCGGAACCTTCCGGCGGGGCTGTCATGGGCGTGATGTTGACGCCGGGTCACCCGGTGGCTGACGTCAGATATGAACTCCTCCGCCCGCGGCGTCCGCGTTGTCGCCACGCTTCGTCAGCAGCGCGACGAAGACCGCCACGACGGCGACAGCGGCCGCGACGAGGCAGGCCAGCCCCATGCCGGACATGAAGGTCTCGTGGGCGACGGCCGTGATCTGCTGGGCGACCGCGGGCGGCATGTCGGGGGTCACCGGCGCCATCCCGACCTGGACGGCCTCGGTCGCCTGGCCGGACTGGGCGGCGGTGAGCGGGGGCAGCCCGGCCTCCGTCCAGTTGCCCGGCAGGTCGTTGGAGACCTTCGAGGCCATCACGGCGCCGAGCACGGCCGTACCGAGGCTGCCACCGATCTGCATGGCGGACTGCTGGATGCCGCCGGCCACCCCGGAGAGCTCCAGCGGCGCGTTGCCGACGATGACCTCGGTCGCGCCGACCATCACGGGGGCGAGTCCGAAGCCGAGCATCGCGAACCAGACGGACATGGTGAGGCCGCTGGTCTCCGTGCCCAGGGTGGACATGCCGAACATGGCCGCGGCGGTGAACGCCATACCGCCGGCCAGCGGGATCCGCGGCCCCACCTTGGTGATGAGCACTCCGGCGAGCGGCGATCCCACGATCATCATCCCGGTGAGCGGCAGGAGATGGAGACCGGCGTCGACCGGGCTCATGCCGTGCACGTTCTGGAGGTAGAAGGTGACGAAGAAGAGCCCGCCCAGGAAGGCGACGGCCATCAGCACCATCAGCACCACACCGGCGGAGAGCGGCACGGAGCGGAAGAGCGCCAGCGGGACCAGCGGCTCCGCGACCCTCGTCTCCCAGTAGGCGAAGCCGCCGAAGCAGATCAGCGCCCCGGCGATGTACAGCCAGGTCGTCCCGGACCCCCAGCCCCACTCGGGGGCCTTGATGATCGCCCACACCAGGGCGAACATGGCGGCGGAGAGCAGCACGATGCCGAGGATGTCGAAGGACCTCGGGGCGTTCTGCGCGCGGTGGTCGAGCAGGATCAGCGTGCCGAGGACGAGGGCGGCCACGCCCACCGGGACGTTGATGAAGAAGACGGACTGCCAGTTCACATGCTCGACCAGCACGCCGCCGAGGATCGGCCCTCCGGCGGTCGAGGCACCGATGACCATGCCCCAGATGCCGATGGCCATGTTGAGCTTCTCGGCCGGGAAAGTGGCCCGCAGCAGACCGAGCGCGGCCGGCATCAGCAGCGCCCCGAAGAGCCCCTGGAGCACCCGGAAGGTGATCACGAGGGAGATGCTGTGGGAGAGCCCGATGGCCCCGGAGGCGGCGGCGAAACCGGTGACGCCGATGAGGAAGGTCTGCCGGTGACCGAAGCGGTCGCCCAGCTTGCCCGCGGTGATCAGCGCCACGGCGAGCGCCAGGAAGTAGCCGTTGGTGATCCACTGGACGTCGGCGAACGACGCGCCGAGGTCGGTTTTGATGGCCGGATTGGCGATGGCGACAATGGTGCCGTCGAGCGCCACCATCATGACGCCTATCGCCACGGAGAAGAGAGTCAGCCAAGGGTGGCCGCGCCGCCCCCTGGACGGCGTCTTTTCCGGGGGTTCCGGGGTCGGAGGCGCCTTGTCGACAGTGGTCTGACTAGTCATACCGGGAACGGTAGTGTCAGCCACTGACAGTTGACAAACCAATTCACACGCCAGTAACTGTCATTTTGCTACCCGGTAAGGAAAGCGGTGAGAGCGAGATTCCGAAGGTGAGGTTTCCGCGGTGACCGGACTGCGTGCCCGCAAGAAGCAGCGCACCCGGGAGTGCCTGCTCCGGGTGGCACTCGAACTGTTCACCACCCAGGGGTACGAGCGGACCACCGTCGACGAGATCGCGGACGCGGTGGAGGTCTCCCAGCGGACGTTCTTCCGCTACTTCGCCAGCAAGGAGGAGGCCGCCTTCGCCATGGTCGATCTGGTGGAGTCGAAGTTCGTCGAGGCGCTGCGCGCCCGGCCCGCCGCGGAGGGCCCGTTCGAGGCGATGCGCAACGCCGTGTCCTCCGTCTGGGACGGCGTGGGCGACACGATCGAGTCCGTCGTGACGGTGGAGCTGTACATGGACTCGTACCGGATGATCGAGTCGACCCCGGTCCTGCTCGCCGCCCATCTGCGCCGCTCCTCCGAACTGGAGGAAGGGGTCGCCCGGCTCATCGCGGACCGCGAGAGCCTCGACGTCGACACCGACCCGAGACCCCGGGTGGCGGTCGCCGCGTTCACGGGTGTGATGCGGGCGTCCGGGCGGATGTGGGGCCGCGGCGAGGATTCCGGCGTGGCGGGTCTCGGCCGGCTGACCGAGGCGTATCTCGACCAGCTCACCCCACGGCTCCTCGTGGACGACTGGGACTGACCGCCGACGCCTCGGACGACGCCCCCCGCCGTCCCGGACATGACGACCCGCCGCCCCGGCCGTCCCGCCGCGCACACATCACCGCGCGTCACGCAAGGGCCGTTCGGGCGAAAACGCGGAGGAACAGCGGAGAAACCGTGCAGGAAGGGTGGAGATCCCCCGCAGGAACGGCGCCCGCCGCTCACCGTCGTACGGAACTCACTCCCCGCGCACTCCCCTACGCGCTCCCACGCGCCGGAGCGTGCACTCCCGCTGCACGTTCGGTGAGGTTACCGTTGGTTCAATCCTCCGCCACCGGTGATGTCTCTCACGCTCGTCGCGAGGCCCCCCGCGCGCGCTCTAGGGTGAGAAGCAGTGACTTCCTTCGACTCCACCCCCACCCTGAGCGTGTGGCGCGCGCTGCTCGCCCTCGCCGTCGTCTTCATGATGCTGGCGACCACCGGATGGACCGCCGTGCAGCATCAGCGCGGCCCCGGCGAGCCTCTGACCGCCGCCTTCAACGCCTGGGAGCGGGGCCGGATCGGCGCCCGTCACCTGCCTGATCCGACCGGGCCCGCCAAGACCCTGTCCGCGTTCTTCGCGTCCCTCGACACCTCTGAGCAGTCCCGGCTCGCGGACAGATATCCGCTCGCCGTCGGCAATCTCAACGGTGCCCCGGCCGCCCTGCGCTACCGGGCCAACCGGATCGCGCTGGCGCAGGCGCGGACGGTCGAGGAACACCGGATGCACGACAGCAGGCTCTCCGGCGACGGCCGTCAACTCGCGGGCCGCCGCATGCACCGGTACGAGTCACTCCTCGGCGGCGACCGGCAGATCCTCGCGTTCGACCCGTCGGGCCCGGGCCGGGTGGCCGAGGTCCTGGGCGATCTCGACCAGGCCCAGCGCGTCTCGGTCGTGGTGCCCGGAGTCGACACCAACCTCCTGACCTTCGAGCGCGAGAACCGCAGGTACGCGGCGCCCGTGGGCATGGCCGAGTCCCTCTACTCCGCCGAACGCCGGGCCGCCCCCGGCACCCGTACCGCCGTCATCGCCTGGGCCGACTACACCTCCCCCGCCGGTCTCGGCGTGGACGCGGCCATCGGGAAGCTCGCGGAGGACGGCGCCGTACGGCTCAGCGCGCTCACCGCCGCGCTGCCCGGCCGGTCGAAGGTCTCGCTCTTCTGCCACAGCTACGGCTCCGTGGTGTGCGGGGTCGCCGCGCGCACCCTGCCCGACCGGGTCACGGACGTCGCCGTCGCGGGCAGCCCCGGCATGCGCGTGGAGAACGCGGCGCAGCTCAGCACCGGCGCGCGGGTGTGGGCCATGCGGGACCGCGACGACTGGATCCAGGACGTGCCGTACCTCGCCGTCGGCGGGCTCGGCCACGGCGCCGACCCGGTGACGCGGGCGTTCGGCGCCCGGGTGCTCTCGGCCGCCGGCGCGGTCGGGCACGCCGGTTACTTCGAGCCGGGCACGGAGAGCCTGCACAACTTCGCGGACATCGGAGTCGGCTCGTACCGCGCCGTGACGTGCGCGGACGGCGCCGGGTCGTGCCGGAGCGGCATCGTCTACGACGGCGAGACGATGGCCGGATAGGCAGCGGCCGTAGACCGCCCGCTCCCGGAGGCACGAGGGCCCGGCGCGGCCCGACGCGCGTAGAATTCCCCCTCTTCGGCAGGCGACGCCGGAGCGCGCGACGCCTACGATGAGGCACATGGGTGATGTGCTTGCGGGGATTCATGCCACCTGGGAGTTCGACAGCGACAGCGTGCTCATCCGCTTCGAACGGGGGATACGGACGCCGAAGCTCCTCTCGGCGCTGGCCGAACGCCGTATCCCTCACGAGGCGTTGTCATCGGTGACGCTCACTCCGGGCAAACGGGGGACGGTCGTCCTGCGTGCCGTGCCGAGACCGGGCGCCGACCCGCTCACGGAGGCCGCGGCCGGCCAGCTCAGGGAGAGCGGCGATCCGTACCGGCTGGTGCTGCCCGCCGAGTCCGAGACCCTCGCCGAGTACTACGCCGACGAGCTGCGCGCCGCGCTCACCGCCGCGCGGCGGCGGCGCGGGGACCGGGGAGAGGCGCCCGACGACCCCGCGGAACGCTATCTGGTGGCGCCGCCCGCGGCGCCGCTGCACTTCAAGGCGTACGACGGCAAGGCGTCCTTCGACGGTACGACGGTCTCGTTCCGGTGGTTCTGGACGGGCGCCTCCTCCACGAAGTGGAAGGCGGGTGACCAGCGTCTGGCCGTCACGGAGCTGGAGGGCGTCGAGTGGCGCTCCCCCGAACTCTTCGACGGATACCTGCGCCTGCTCCCGCGCGACGGACGCGGCACGGCGGGCTCCGGATCGGGCGAGGCCGACCACGACCCGGCCGCGGTCGTCTTCGGCCTCGGCTACGGCCCCGTCCACGAGTCGCTGCCGTTCGCGGCGGCCGTCCTCGCCGCGGTCCGCGGCGCGGCGGCGAAGCGGGTGCCGGCCCCGGCCCTCGCGATGGCCCCGGCGGGCCGGCGCGACCCGGCGGACGTCGCGGACCGGATCAGGCACCTCGGCGAGCTGCACCAGGCGGGCCTGGTGACGGACGAGGAGTTCACTGCGAAGAAGACGGAGCTGCTGGCGGAGCTGTGAGCGGACGGGGAGGGGCGGTGGCCTGCGTGTGCCGTGGGGTTTCTCCGCGCCCCGGGTCATACCTGGGTATGAGGCGCGGACCGGCTCTCCGGTATGACGCGGGCCGTCCGGCCGCTGCCTAGGCTGACCAGGTCATGAGCACCGTTCCCCCGCCGCCTCCGGGCGCGCCGCCGCCGTCCTCACCCCCGCCGCCTTCCTCGCCCCCGTCGTCCCCCGCGCGCCCCGCCGCGCCGCGCGGGAGCCTGCGGGCGACCGCGCGGTCGCTCGCCGACGCCCTGCGGACCCCCTCGGACTCCACCGAACCGCTCCTCTCCACCGCGCCCAGGCAGTGGCAGCGGCGCGCCCCGTACGTGCTCGTCCTCGGCTTCACCGTCACCCTGCTGCCCGTCACCACCACCGTCCTCAGCCAGGACTACCGGCTCGGCGGCGGCTGGTCGGGGGCGCTGGCCACCGCGCAGACCGCGCCGCTGCTGCTCGCCGTGACCCGGCCGCTCCAGGCGTGGTGGATCATCTTCGCCGCCGATGTCGTCGGCGGGATCCTGCTCCTGAGCGCCGACGGCGCCGGCGGGCGGCCATGGCCCTGGACGCCCATGGTGATCGTGGGCTACCTGGTGCTGATGATCTGTCTGGGGCTGCGCGAATCGCGCCGTACCCTGCTCGCCGTCTGGCTGGCCACCGGCCTCGCCGGGCTCTTCTTCGAGCTGATCTCGCAGAGCAGCAGCGACGGCACCCATCTGCTGCTGTTCGTCCTCAGCGGGCTCTTCCTGGTCCTCAGCGCCGCGCTGCGGGAACGCGGCGACGCGCAGCGCCGGCTGGTCGAGCAGGAGACGATCAGCGAGGCGGAACGGGCCCGCAGGACCCTGCTGGAGGAGCGCGCCCGGATCGCCCGTGAGCTGCACGACGTGGTGGCCCACCACATGTCGGTGATCACCGTGCAGGCGGACTCGGCGCCGTACCGGATCGAGGGGCTGCCGGACGCCGCGCGCGAGGAGTTCTCCACGATCGCCGCCGGGGCGCGGGAGTCCCTGGCGGAGATGCGGCGGCTGCTCTCGGTGCTCCGCAGCGACGGCACGGAGGGCGAGCGGACGCCGCAGCCGGGGCTCGACCGGGTACAGCAGCTGGTGGAGGCGACCGTACGGGCGGGGGTCCCCGCCGAGCTGTCGCTGCCCGCGGGGCTCGGGACCGTACCGCCCGCCGTGGACCTCTCCGCGTACCGCATCGTGCAGGAGGCGCTGGCCAACGTCGTGCGCCACGCGCCCGGCGCCCGGACGCAGGTGTCGGTGGTCGCCCACGGGGACCGGCTGACCGTCCTGGTGGTCAACGGCCCTGCGGCCGGGCGGACTTCGCCGCTGGAGACCACCGGTACGGGTCATGGGCTGGTCGGCATGCGCGAACGCGTACGGTTGACCGGCGGCACGCTGGACACCGGGCCGCTGCCGGACGGCGGCTTCCGGGTCGCGGCCCGTCTCCCGCTGGCCGCCGCCCCGAGCGGCGACCCGGCCGATGACGCGGGTGCCCGCCCGACCACCGCACCGACCGCCGAGCCGACCGACCGTCTGACGCACGTCCCCAAGAACCCGGCCCCCGAGGACACCCCTTGACCATCCGCGTGATCATCGTCGACGACCAGGCCATGGTGCGCGCGGGGTTCGCCGCCCTGCTCTCCGCGCAGTCCGACATCGACGTGGTCGGCGAGGCGCCGGACGGCCGCAAGGGCGTGGAGGTCAGCCGCACCGTCCACCCGGACGTGGTGCTGATGGACGTCCGGATGCCGGAGATGGACGGACTGGCCGCCGCCCGCGAGCTGTTGAACCCGCCGACGGGCGTGATCCACCTCCCGAAGGTGCTGATGCTGACCACCTTCGACGTGGACGACTACGTGTACGAGGCGCTGCGCGCCGGCGCCTCCGGCTTCCTCCTCAAGGACGCGCCCCCGGCCGATCTGATCGCGGCCGTACGGATCGTCGCGTCCGGCGAGGCGCTGCTCGCGCCCTCCGTGACCCGCCGGCTGATCGCGGACTTCGCCCAGCAGCGGCCCGCCCCGCGCCGGGACCGCGCCCAGCGGCTGCGGGGGCTGACGCCCCGGGAGACGGAGGTGCTCGAACTGATCGCGCGCGGGCTCTCCAACCTGGAGATCGCCGAACGGCTGGTGGTGGCCGAGCAGACGGTGAAGACCCATATCGGCCGGGTGCTCTCCAAGCTCGGGCTGCGGGACCGCGCGCAGGCCGTGATCTTCGCGTACGAGTCGGGCCTGGTCACCCCGGGCGACACCCCCGCCTGAGCCGGACGCCGCCGGGCGCGTCCCGTAAGCGCCGCGCCGCCGATCCGGTACACCGCGCCGCCGCGCCGGACCCTTACGGGGGCCGGCCCGCAGTACCCCCACTACCCGGGTATGACCCGGTAGTTGGCCCCCGGGTGTGACGTCCGCCCGTACACCTTCTTCCTACTTTCCTCCTCGCCACCTCGATGGACGAGAGCGGGAAGAGGGAGACGTACATGCGCCGCTACAAGAGGACTCTGGTCGCCGCCGCGCTGGCGACGACCGTGGTCGGGGGCACGGCGGGCTGGGCATCCGGCAGTGCGCAGCAGGCCGTGACCGGGCCGCCGCCCGGGAGCGCGGCCTGGCGGGCCGACGGTTCGCTGGGGCGGGCGCTGCCCGATCCGGGGTCGGCGAGCCCGTACGAAGTCGCCTCGTTCTTCCGGACGCTGACGCCCGGACAGCGCGCGGACCTCACCCGCCGCCACCCTTCGGTCGTCGGCAATCTCGACGGGGTGCCCGTGGCGCTGCGCTATGAGGCCAACGCGCTCACGATCCGGGCCGCGCACGACCCCCGCTTCGGGCGTCTCGCGGCGCCCGGCCGGCGGATCCTCGCCTTCGACCCGCGGGGCCGGGGCCAGGTGGCCGAGGTGTACGGGGATCTGACGGCGGCCCGCCATGTCGCCGTCGTGGTGCCGGGCTCGGACATCGACGCGGGGAGCTTCGACCGGGCGAAGGACCCGTACGGCACGCCCGCCGGGATGGCGGCGTCCCTGCGGAGGGCGACGGGGGACCGTACCGCCGTCGTCGCGTGGGCGGGCTACACCACCCCCATGGGGGTCGGGCTCGACGCGGCCACCGGCGACCTCGCCGAGGCGGGGGCCCGGCGGCTGGCGCGGTTCACCCAGGGGCTGGCGGCGGCCGGGGCGGCGAAGCCCGCGCTCTTCTGCCACAGCTACGGCTCGGTGGTGTGCGGGCTCGCCGCCCATGAGGTGAACGCCACCGACATCGTGGTGCTCGGCTCGCCGGGGATGCGCGCCGACGACGTCGCGGACCTCCGTACGGAGGCGCGGGTCTGGGCGGCGAAGGATCCGTCCGACTGGATCTCCAAGGTCCCGAACGTCGAGTTCGCCGGGCTCGGCCACGGCCCCGACCCGGCCGCCGCGGAGTTCGGCGCCCGCCGGGTGCCCGCCGCCACGGCCGAGGGCCACACCGGCTACTTCGTCCCCGGCACGGACTCGCTCCGCGCCTTCGCCGCCATCGCGCAGGGCGGCGCCGCGCAGGCTCGTACGACGGGAGAGGGCCGATGATCGCCGGGACCGTGGCGAAGATCGAGGCGCGCACCCCCGCCTCCCGCGACCGCGCGATCGACGGGCTCCGCGCTCTCGCGCTGCTCGCCGTGCCGACCGGGCACTGGCTGCTCGGCGGCTTCACGCTCGACTCCGGCGGCGCGCTGCACAACGCGAGCCCGCTCACCACCTTCGGCGGTTTCGCGCCGGTGAGCTGGGTGCTCCAGATGCTGGGCGTCTTCTTCCTGGTCGGCGGGTACGCGTCGGTCCTCTCGTACCGCAGGCGGCCCGGCACGACGGCCGCCTGGCTGCGCGGCCGGGTGGTGCGCCTGGGCCGGCCGGTCCTCGGGGTGACGGCCGTCTGGGCGGTGCTGCTGCCGGTGCTGTACGGGCTCGGCGTGCCCGGCACGACGCTGCGGACCGCGTCGACGCTGGTGATCCAGCCACTCTGGTTCGTGGGGATCTACGTGATCGTCACCGCGCTGACCCCGTACTGCGTCGCCGCCGCGCGCCGGCTCGGCGGCTGGGCCGCCGCCCCGCTGCTGGTCTCCGTCGCCGCCGTCGACCTGCTGCGGTACGGGCCGTACGCGGACGCCGTGCCGTCCTGGCTGAGCGTGCTCAACATCCTGCCCGGCTGGCTCTTCGCGTACCAGCTCGGGGTGGCGTGGGGCGAGGGACGGATCGGGCGGCGCGGGGCGCGGGTCCTGCTCGCCGGCGGTGTCCTGCTCTTCGCCGCGCTGCTGGTGGTCTTCGACTACCCGGCGTCGATGGTCGGGGTCCCCGGCGAGGTCCGCACCAACTCGCATCCGCCGTCGCTGCTGGTGCTCGCCCTCGCCGCCGCGCAGAGCGGCGCCGCGATCCTGGTCAGGGACCGGCTGGGGCGGCTGCTGGCGCGCCCCGCGCTGTGGGCCCCGGTGGTGGTCGTGAACCTCTCCGCGATGACGATCCTGTGCTGGCACCAGACGGCGATGCTCGCGGTCGCCGTACCCGGTTCCTTCGCCGGTCCGCTGACCGGTCTGACGACCTCGCCGGACACGCTCGGGTGGATCGTGGCCCGGCTGACCTGGCTGCCGCTCTTCGCGACGCTGCTGGTGGTCATCGGCCGGTACGCGCGCGGCTTCGACGCGCCGTGGGAGGCGGGGACGCGGGGCGCGAGGGCCCGCCGCGCGGCGGCGGGGCTGCTCGCGGCGGGCTTCGCGGTGTTCGCGCTGGGGCTGGCGTGAGCCACGGGGGCACGGGGGCGGGGGTCACTCCCGGGCGGCCGAGGTGAAGGTCATGTCGGCGTACCGGCCGCCCGCCACCCGCGCCGCGATCGGCTCCAGCAGGCTCAGCTCGCTCTCGGTGAGGATGAGATGGGTCGCGGCGGTGTTCTCCTCGACCCGGCCGCGCCTGCGGGTGCCGGGGATCGGCACGACGGCCAGGCCGTGCAGCGGCGCCCGCTGCTGCACCCAGGCGAGGGCGACCTGGCCCGGGGTGGCGCCCCGCCCCTCGGCGATCTTGCGGACCGGCTCCAGCAGCGCGGCGTTCGCGGCGGCGTTGTCCCCGGTGAAGCGCGGCTGCTGCCGGCGGAAGTCGTCGGCGCTCAGCTCGCGCTCGGCGTGGACGAACGAGCCGGTCAGGAAGCCGCGGCCGAGCGGGGAGTACGGCACGAGCCCGACCCCCAGTTCGGCGGCGGCCGGCACAGCGGTCTTCTCGATGTCGCGGCTGAAGAGCGACCACTCCGACTGGAGCGCGGTGATCGGATGCACGGCGTGGGCGGCACGCAGCTCCGCACCGGTGACCTCGCTCAGCCCGAGGTAGCTGACCTTGCCCTCGTCGATCAGCTCGGCCATGGCACCGACCGTCTCCTCGATGGGGACGTTCACATCGCGCCGGTGCATGTAGTAGAGGTCGATCCGCTCCACGCCGAGCCGCCGCAGGCTGCCCTCCACGCAGTGCCGCAGATAGGCCCGGTCGTTGCGGATGGTCCGCCTGCCCGGGTCGGCGGGGTCGATCCCGAGGGCGAACTTGGTGGCCAGGACGATCTCGTCGCGGTGCGCCCGGACGAACGGCGCGAGGAACTTCTCGTTCTCGCCGTCGCCGTACACGTCCGCCGTGTCGTACAGCGTCACCCCCAGCTCCAGGGCCCGCTCCAGCGTGGCGCGCGCCTCGTCGGCGTCCGTGGGGCCGTACGCGAAGCTCATGCCCATGCAGCCGAGCCCCTGGGAGCCCACCTCGGGGCCGCCGGTGCCCAGGCGTACCTTCTCGATTCTGCCGTCGTGCGCGCCGCGGCTCTTGCTGTCGCTCATCGGGGGTCGAACCTCTCCGACGCCGTGCGGGCGTCCGCGTAGAAGCTGATCTTGTGGTCGAGCACGGACACCGTGTCCTGCAGCTCCGTGATCCTGCGGAGCACGTCGCGGCGGGTCCGTTCCAGCAGCTCCTGCCGCTCCTCGAACGTCTCGTCTCCTACCCGGATCAGCTCGGCGTACCGGACCATGTCCGCGACGGGCATCCCGGTCAGCCGCAGCTTGGTGACGAAGACGAGCCAGTCCAGGTCCTTGTTGCGGAAGCGGCGCTGCCCGGTGTGCGACCGGTCGATGTGCGGCATGAGGCCGATCCGCTCGTACCAGCGCAGGGTGTGCGCGGTGAGCCCGGTGAAGGCGGCGACCTCGCTGATCGTGTAGCGGTCCTCGCCGTGGGGCCGTGGATGGGCCGACGGCGCGGTGGCGCAGATGTCGACGGGGGCCGTCCGTACGGGGCTGCTCTGGATCAGCGTCATACCTTCCACGCTAGAACCTTCGAGTGCACTCGAAGCAAGTGGAAAAGGAGATGACTCTGCCGAACGGAGTGGCAGAATCGCACTCCATGAGCCTCGCACGCCGCGCGACCCCGGCGGACGCCGGAGAGCTGGTCCGGCTCCGCACGATCATGCTCGACTCGGTGCACGGGCCGGACCAGGACACCGCCTGGCAGTCCCCCGCGGCCGAGAGGCTGCGCACCCGGCTCGCGGATCCGGGCGGCGGCCTCGCCGCCTTCGTCGTGGACCGGCCGGGTGACGGACCGGGGCGCGCGGTCGAAGGGGACGGGGCCGGGCACCTCGGCGGTACGGGCCTGGCGGCCTGCGCGGTCGGTGTCATCGAGCAGCGGCTCGGCAGTCCCGGCAACCCGCTGGGCCTCGTCGGCCAGGTCTTCAGCGTCGCCACCGATCCGGACCTGCGGCGGCGCGGCTACTCCCGGGCCTGCCTGGAAGCGCTGCTCGACTGGTACCGGAGCCGCGGCGTCCGGAAGATCGACCTGCACGCGTCGGGGGAGGGCGAACCGCTCTACGCCTCGCTGGGTTTCGTCCGCAACCCGTGCCCCTCCATGCGGCTGCGGGCCCCGGGCGGCGGTCCCGACGGCTCGCAGGGCGGCGGTCCCGACGGCGCCCAGGGCGGCGGCCGGGCCGTCGCGCCTGCCCAGTAGGCTCGGGCGCATGCAGAGCCTGGCGATGATCGAGAACTGGCCCGTGCCGCACGCCGCGGCTGTCGTCGTGCGCGCCGACGGGAGTGTCGCCGGGTCGTACGGACCCACCGGGCGGCGGTTCCCGCTCGCCTCCGTGACCAAGCCGCTCACCGCGTACGCGGTGCTCGTGGCGTACGAGGAGGGCGCCGTCGAGCTGGACGAGCCGGCCGGGCCCGACGGGTCCACCGTGCGCCATCTGCTCGCTCACACCAGCGGGCTCGCCTTCGACGAGCACCGGACGGCCGCCGCGCCCGGCACCCGCCGGCTCTACTCCAACGCGGGCTTCGAGGTGCTGGGCGACCATGTCGCCAAGGCCACCGACATCCCCTTCGCCGACTACCTCCGCGAGGCCGTGCTCGAACCGCTCGGCATGGCCGACACCTCCCTGCCGGCCGGCGGCTCACCGGCGCGGGACGGTGTGTCGACCGCCGACGACCTGGCGCGCTTCGCCGCCGAGGTGCAGGCGCCCCGGCTGCTCGACCCGCGTACGGTGCTGGAGGCGACGGGCGTCGTCCACCCGGGGCTCTCCGGGGTGCTGCCCGGCTACGGCAACCAGAAGAACAACGACTGGGGGCTCGGCTTCGAGATCCGCGACGGCAAGTCCCCGCACTGGACGGGGAGTTCGTCGTCGCCGCGCACCTTCGGCCACTTCGGGCAGTCCGGTACGTTCCTGTGGGTCGACCCGGACGCGGGGGCGGCCTGTGCGGCCCTGGCGGACCGGGACTTCGGGCCGTGGGCGATATCGGCGTGGCCGCCGTTCACGGACGCGGTGCTGGCGGAGCTGAGGTAGGGCCCTTCGCCCGGCCAGGGCCCTTCGCGCGGCCAGGGCCCTTCGCCCGGCTCAGGCCTCTCGGCCGAATCAGCCCTGCATCTCCCAGAGGAGCACTTCCGCCGCCGCTCCCCCGCCCGCGGTCCCGGGCCCGGCGACCAGTTCCAGCCCCCGCGCGTCGGTGATCCGCGCCGAGTCGCCGGGGGCGAGTTCCCCCGTACCGCCGGCGCCCGCGGTGCGTTCGGGCCCCTCCAGCCGTACCGCGCCCCGCACCACGTGCGCGTAGACCGCGGGCGCGTCCGGCACGGCGGAACGCTCGCCGGCCCGCAGGCGGCGTACGTGCAGCAGCGCGCCCGCCCGGGGCAGGGCGTACGGAGTGGCGTCGGCGATGCCCCGTACGACCTCGTACGCGGGCTCGCCGCCCGGCTCCAGCGGGGTCAGCCACATCTGGACGAAGACCAGCGGGTCCGGTCCGTCGTTGCGCTCCACATGGCGCACCCCGCCCGCGGAGCTGAGCCGCTGGAGGTCGCCGGGGCGGACGACCGTGGCGTGCCCGGCCGAGTCGCGGTGGGTCAGCTCGCCCTCGACGACCCAGGTGACGATCTCCGTGTGCCGGTGGGGGTGTTCGTCGAAGCCCGCGCCGGGCGCCAGCCGCTCCTCGTTGCAGGCGAGGAGCGCGCCGAAGCGGAGGTTGTCCGGGTCGTAGAAGGGGCCGAAGGAGAAGGCGTGCAGCGACTCGATGCCCGCCGTGGCGTCGCCGCCCGCGTAACGCTCCGCTGCGTACCGTACGAGAATCACGTCACCACCGTAGCCCCGGCCCCACGAGCACCCCAGCCGATAAGGCAGTCTTGTCCCGTGCCTGAACCATCGAACGAACCCCATCCGCATCCCGCCACGCTGCGGCGGCTGGAGCAGTCCTCAGGACGGCTCGCCGCGAACGCCATCGCCCGCATGGACGAGACGCTGCCGTGGTACCGCGCGATGCCGCCGGAGAACCGTTCGTGGATCGGGCTGGTGGCGCAGGCGGGCATCGCGGCGTTCACCGAGTGGTTCCGGCACCCGGAGACCCCGCAGGCCATCTCCACCGATGTCTTCGGCACGGCGCCGCGGGAGCTGACCCGGGCGATCACCCTGCGCCAGACCGTCGAGATGGTGCGGACCACGATCGAGGTCATGGAGGCGGCGATCGGCGAGGTCGCCGCTCCCGGCGACGAGTCCGCGCTGCGCGAGGCGCTGCTCGTCTACGCGCGGGAGATCGCCTTCGCCACCGCGCAGGTGTACGCCCAGGCCGCCGAGGCGCGCGGCGCGTGGGACGCGCGGCTGGAGTCGCTCGTCGTCAACGCGGTGCTCTCGGGGGAGGCCGACGAGGGCGCCATCTCGCGGGCGGCGGCGCTGGGCTGGAACTCCCCCGAGCATGTCTGCGTGCTCCTCGGCACCGCCCCGGACGAGGACAGCGAGCTGACCGTGGAGGCGATCCGGCGGGCCGCGCGCCACGCCAAGCTCCAGGTGCTGACCGGGGTGCTCGGCGACCGGCTCGTGGTGATCGCGGGCGGCAGCGACGACCCGCTGAAGGTGGCGAAGGCGCTGATCGGCCCGTACGCGGCGGGCGCGGTCGTCGCGGGCCCCGTGGTGCCCGATCTGCTGGCCGCCACGAAGTCCGCGCAGGCGGCCGCGGCGGGGCTCAAGGCGTGTTTCGCCTGGCAGGACGCCCCGCGCCCGGTGCTGGCGGACGATCTGCTGCCGGAGCGCGCGATCGCCTCCGATCCGGCGGCCCGCGAGCAGTTGGTGGAGGAGATCTACAGACCGCTCGAAGAGGCGGGCTCGGCGCTGCTGGAGACTCTGAGTGTCTATCTGGAGCAGGCGAGCAGCCTGGAGGGCGCCGCGCGGATGCTCTTCGTCCACCCCAACACCGTGCGCTACCGGCTGCGACGTGTGACTGATGTCACCGGATGGTCACCCTCCGATGTCAGGTCAGCGTTTACGCTGCGGATTGCGCTGATCCTCGGGCGTCTGGCCGACGGGGATCCCCAGTCCTAGGCTTTTGTCGTACTCCAACAATTCCCCTCACGGTTCTTCGTTCCTGTCCTCACGGGCGGTGAGGACCGTACACAAGAGAGAGTGTGAGTGTGCTCGTACTCGTCGCTCCCGGCCAAGGCGCTCAGACGCCCGGCTTCCTGACTCCCTGGCTCGATCTCCCCGGCGCCGAAGACCGGCTGCGGGCCTGGTCGGCCGCCATCGACCTGGATCTGGTCCACTACGGCACGAAGGCCGACGCGGACGAGATCCGCGACACCGCCGTCGCGCAGCCGCTGCTGGTGGCCGCGGCGCTGCTCTCGGCCCGGCAGCTCTTCCCCACCACCGCCGACCTGGTGCCGCGCGTCGGCGCGGTCGCGGGCCACAGCGTCGGTGAGCTGGCCGCCTCGGCGCTCGCCGGGGTGTTCGCGGACGACGTCGCCATGAGCCTCGTACGGGCCCGTGGACTGGCGATGGCCGAGGCCGCCGCCGTCACCGAGACCGGCATGTCCGCGCTGCTCGGCGGCGACCCGGAGACCACGCTCGCCCACCTCGACAGGCTCGGCCTGACACCGGCGAACGTGAACGGCGCCGGCCAGATCGTGGCCGCGGGCACGGCCGAGCAGCTCGCCGCGCTGGCGGAGGACAAGCCCGAGGGCGTGCGCCGCGTGGTGCCGCTGAAGGTCGCCGGGGCGTTCCACACGCACCACATGGCGCCCGCCGTCGAGAAGCTGTCGGTCGCCGCCGCCTCCGTCGACGCCGCCGACCCGGCCGTTCCGTACGTCTCGAACCGCGACGGCGGCGCCGTCGCCACCGGTTCCGAGGTGGTGGCGCGGCTGATCGGCCAGGTCGCCAACCCGGTGCGCTGGGACCTGTGCATGGAGACGTTCCAGGAGCGGGGCGTGACCGCGCTGATCGAGCTGTGCCCCGGCGGCACCCTCACCGGGATCGCGAAGCGCGCCCTGCCCGGGGTGCGGACCCTGCCGCTGAAGACCCCCGCCGACCTGGACGCGGCCCGCGAGCTCATCGCCGGGTCCGCGCCGTCCTCGCACTCCTCCGTGGCTGAATAAGGAGCAGAGAGCATGTCGAAGATCAAGCCCAGCAAGGGCGCCCCGTACGCGCGGATCATGGGCGTGGGCGGTTACCGCCCGGTCCGGGTCGTGCCGAACGAGGTGATCCTCGAAACGATCGACTCGTCCGACGAGTGGATCCGCTCCCGCTCCGGTATCGCCACCCGCCACTGGGCCTCGCCCGAGGAGACCGTCGCCGCGATGTCCGTCGAGGCGGCGGGCAAGGCCATCGCGGACGCCGGGATCACCCCCGAGCAGATCGACGCCGTGGTCGTCTCCACCGTGTCGCACTTCAAGCAGACCCCGGCCATCGCGACGGAGATCGCGGACCGGATCGGCGCGGGCCGGCCCGCCGCCTTCGACATCTCGGCGGCGTGCGCCGGCTTCGTGTACGGACTGACCCTGGCCAAGGGCATGGTCGTCGAGGGCTCGGCCGGACATGTCCTGGTCATCGGCGTGGAGCGGCTCTCGGACCTGACCGACCTGGAGGACCGCGCGACGGCCTTCCTCTTCGGTGACGGCGCGGGCGCCGTCGTCGTCGGCCCCGCGCAGGAGCCGATGATCGGCGCGACGGTGTGGGGCTCCGAGGGCGACAAGTCCGACACCATCCGGCAGACCGTGCCGTGGGACGATTTCCACGCCGGTGCCACGAAGGCCGGTGCCACGGAAGCCGGTTCCAGGGAGAAGTTCCCGGCCATCACCCAGGAGGGTCAGGCGGTCTTCCGCTGGGCCGTCTTCGAGATGGCGAAGGTCGCCCAGCAGGCGCTGGACGCCGCGGGCATCACCCCGGAAGATTTGGACGTCTTCATTCCGCATCAGGCCAACATGCGGATCATCGACTCGATGGTGAAGACTCTGAAGCTGCCGGAGAGCGTCACGGTCGCGCGTGACGTCGAAACCACCGGCAACACCTCGGCCGCCTCGATCCCGCTCGCGATGGAGCGGATCCTGGCGACCGGTCAGGCGAAGAGCGGCGACACCGCGCTCGTCATCGGATTCGGGGCGGGTCTCGTGTACGCGGCGACGGTCGTTACCCTCCCCTAGGCACTCCGGATCTTTCCGGAGCGTCTTCCGTAAATCCTCAGCTCAAATCCGCTCATACATGCTCAACATCGAAGGAGATCGCCCACCATGGCCTTCACCCAGGAAGAGATCGTCAAGGGTCTCGCCGAGATCGTGAACGAGATCGCCGGGATCCCCGAGGAGGACGTCCAGCTGGACAAGTCCTTCACCGACGACCTGGACGTCGACTCGCTGTCCATGGTCGAGGTCGTCGTCGCCGCCGAAGAGCGCTTCGACGTGAAGATCCCGGACGACGACGTCAAGAACCTGAAGACGGTCGGCGACGCCGCCGACTACATCACGAAGCACCAGGCCGCCTGACCACTCGGAGCCTGACCGCTCGGAGCCCGACCGCCTGACCCGTAACATCGCGCGGCAAACGCCACCCGGTGGTGGCGCCGTAACAATTCAGCACCCTCTACACGTGGAGAAGAATTCCAGTGAGCCAGACCAATCGCACCGTGGTCGTCACCGGTATCGGCGCAACCACACCACTGGGTGGCGACAGCGCATCGACCTGGGACGGTCTGCTCGCCGGCCGCTCGGGAGTACGACCCCTGGAGGGCGAGCGCTTCGCCGACCTGCCGGTCCGGATCGCCGCGTCCGCCGCCGTCGACCCGGGCGACGTCCTGCCCCGGCCGCTCGCCCGCAAGCTGGACCGCTCGGCGCAGTTCGCGCTGATCGCGGCCAGGGAGGCGTGGGCGGACGCCGGTTACACCGACAAGGCGGGGGACGACCCCCAGGTCGACCCCGACCGGCTCGGCACCGTGATCGCCTCCGGCATCGGCGGCGTCACCACCCTGCTCGACCAGTACGACGTGCTCAAGGACCGCGGCGTGCGCCGGGTCTCCCCGCACACCGTGCCGATGCTGATGCCCAACAGCCCGTCCGCCAACGTCAGCCTGGAGGTGGGCGCCCGCGCGGGCGTGCACACCCCGGTCTCCGCGTGCGCCTCGGGCGCCGAGGCCGTCGGCTACGCGGTGGAGATGATCCGCACGGGCCGGGCCGACGTGGTCGTGGCCGGCGGTACGGAAGCGGCCATCCACCCGCTGCCCATCGCGGCGTTCGCCAACATGATGGCGATGTCCAAGAACAACGACGAGCCCACCAGGGCCTCCCGCCCGTACGACACGGCCCGGGACGGCTTCGTCCTCGGCGAGGGCGCGGGCGTCGTCGTCCTGGAGTCGGCCGAGCACGCGGCCCGGCGTGGCGCGCGCGTCTACTGCGAGGTGCTGGGCCAGGGCCTCTCCTCGGACGCCCACCACATCGCGCAGCCCGAGCCGACCGGCCGGGGCATCGCGAAGGCCATGCACAACCTGCTCGACAACTCGGACCTCAAGCCGTCCGAGATCGCGCACCTCAACGCACACGCCACGTCCACCCCGCAGGGTGACATCGCCGAGATCAAGGCGCTGCGCCAGGTCCTCGGCGACGACCTGGACCATGTCGCGATCTCCGCGACGAAGTCGATGACCGGCCATCTGCTGGGCGGCGCGGGCGGTATCGAGACGGTGGCCACGGCCCTGGCGCTGTACCACCGCACGGCCCCGCCGACGATCAACATCGACAGCCTCGACGAGGAGGTCGACGCGGACGTGGTGCGCGGGGAGCCCCGCCCCCTGCCGAGCGGCACGATCGCGGCGATCAACAACTCGTTCGGCTTCGGCGGCCACAACGTGGTGCTGGCGCTCCGTACGGTCTGACGCCCGGCACGGCCCGTCACCTGGCGCGGTCCGTCACCCGGTACGGTTCCGGCGTGCCCGGGTCCGGGTCCCGGCCGTCTCCGGGGCTCAGCCGCCCGATCCGCCGAAGCTGGCGAAGTACGTCGCCGCCATGTCGTCGCCGCCGTGGCCCTGCTCCGTGGCCCGGCGGAAACGTTCCGCTCCCGCCGCGGCGAGGTCCAGCCGTACGCCTTCCGCCGCGCCCGCCGCGACGATGAGGCGGGCGTCCTTGGCCGCGGTGGTGACGGAGAAGCTCGGGGTGTAGTCGTCGGCCAGGATCGCCTGGGACTTGGCCCGGAGGTAGCCGCAGTCCAGCGGACCGCCGCCGACGGCCTCCAGGAACCCGGCCGGGTCCACGCCGAGCCCCTTGGCCAGGGAGAGCGCCTCGGCCGTGGCGTGGGTGAGGGCCAGGACCCAGCTGTTGCAGACGAGCTTGAGGCGGGTGGCGGCGGCCGTGCCGCCCTCGTCGCCCAGCCAGACCGTACGGCTGCCCACCGCGTCCAGGACCGGCGCGAGCGGCTCCCTGGCCCCGGGCGGACCCGCGGCCAGCACCAGCAGCTGTCCGCTCTCCGCGGGGGCCCGGGTACCGAGGACCGGGCCGTCGACGAAGACCAGCCCCCGCTCCGCCGCGAATTCGGCCAGCGGGGTGACGGCCTCGACGCCCACCGTCGTCGACTGGAGCCAGACGGTGCCGGGGCGCAGGCCCGGCGCCGCGGCCTCCATCGCCGCCACCACCGCCGGCCCGTCGTACAGCATGGTGAGGACGACATCCGCGCCGCCCACCGCCTCGGCGGGGGTCGCGGCGACGCGCGCACCGTCCGCGACCAGGGCCTCGGCCTTGGCGGGGGTGCGGTTCCAGACCCGGACGTCGAGTCCGGCGCGGCAGAGGTTACGGGCCATCCCGGCGCCCATGATGCCGGTGCCGAGGACAGCTACTGCGAGTGTGTCAGCCATGCGGCCACCGTAGGTCCTCCCGTTCGGATCACGCCGGAGCGCCGCTCAGACCACCTGGTGCAGCCAGCGCACCGGGGCGCCCTCGCCCGCGTGGCGGAACGGCTCCAGCTCGTCGTCCCACGGCTTGCCCAGCAGGGTGGCGAGCTCCACCGCCAACTGGGTCTCGCCCCGCTGCGCGCGGGCGAGGGCGGCCCGCAGCCGGTCCTCGGGGACCAGGATGTCGCCGTGCAGACCGGTGACCGCGTGGAAGATGCCCAGGTCGGGGGTGGCGCTGTAGCGCTCGCCCTCCGCCGTGGGACAGGGTTCCGCGGTGACCTCGAAGCGGAGCATCTGCCAGCCGCGCAGCGCGGAGGCGAGTTTGGACGCGGTGCCCGCGCGGCCCTTCCAGGAGACCTCGGCCCGCCAGGTGCCGGGCGAGGCCGGCTGCCTGATCCAGTCGAGCTGGACCCGTACCCCCAGCACCCCGGCCACCGCCCATTCGACATGCGGGCACATCGCGCGGGGTGCGGAGTGAACGTACAGAACTCCACGTGTCGTCACCGGGACCTCCAGTGTGGGACGAGGTTCGCCTTTCCCAGCGGCCTCAGTAAACAGCATCGGGAGTGAAACTCCGCAAAAGGGACAGCTTGTGACGTGATGTAATTTACCGGAGCCAAGCGATCAGGCGCCTCTGTTTCGACGTGGGAAAAGCTATCGTGCGGTGAGGGGCCCGGGGTGACGTACCGTCGGTCCCGGGACGGATATACGCGAAGCTTTCACCGGCGGACGCCCGCAGCGGACGCCGATCGGGAGGACTGATGCGAGGAGAGAGCCCGCGGAACCGCCGCGGGCCCGGCCGGGTCCGTACCGCGTACGCCGTCCGGGTCCGTACCGTGGCCGCCGTCGTCCTCGCCGGGACCGGGGCGCTCGCCGGGTGCACCTCCTCCGGCTCCGCCTCCTCCGACTCCACCACCGGGGCGGTCAGGCCCTCCCCCCGCCCCACCCCGGTCTGGGACCGCAGCCCGGGCTCCATCGCCGCGGTCGGGGACTCGATAACGCGTGGCTTCGACGCCTGCGGGGTACTCGTGGACTGCCCCGAGGTGTCCTGGTCGACCGGCACGGACAGCGGCGTGCGGAGCCTCGCCTACCGGCTGCTCGGCGGACCGGCGGCCGAGGGACCACCGGCCGCGCGGCTGGCGGAGAACTCCTGGAACCTCGCCGAGACCGGCGCCCGGATGGCCGATCTGCCGGACCAGATGGCGCGGGCGGCGCGGTACGGCCCCGAGCTGGTCACGGTCATGGTCGGCGCCAACGACGCCTGCCGGCGCTCGGCCAGGCAGATGACCCCGGTCGCCGCCTTCAAGGCGTCCTTCGAGGAGTCGATGCGCCTGCTCCGCGCGGACGCGCCCAAGGCGCAGGTGTACGTGTCGAGCGTGCCCGACCTCAAGCGCCTCTGGTCGACCGGACGCGGCAATCCGCTGGGCCGGCAGGTCTGGAAGCTGGGCATCTGCGCCACGATGCTGGGCGACGCGCAGGACGACAGCAAGGGCGCCCAGAAGCGGCGGAACATGGTGTACGACCGGGTCGTGGCGTACAACGACACGCTGAAGGGCGTGTGCGCGAAGGACGTGCGCTGCCGGTACGACGGCGGCGAGGTCTTCGACTTCCGGTTCACCGGCAAGCAGCTCAGCCACTGGGACTGGTTCCACCCCAGCAAGAACGGGCAGAGCAGGCTGGCGGAGATCGCGTACCGCAATGTCACGGCGGCGGAGCCACCCGCGTAGGGTCGTGATCGTGACTGTCATGAACACGGAGCGCGTCGGCGCCACGCCCGAGGGTACGCCGGTCGACCGCTGGACCCTGGAGCGGGCCGGTACCCGGATACGGCTGCTGACGTACGGCGGCATCCTGCAGTCGGTGGAGGTCCCCGACCGGAACGGGACCGTCGCCGATGTCGTCCTCGGCTTCCCCGGCCTGCCCGGCTATCTGGAGCACCGGGGGCCGTACTTCGGGGCGCTCGTCGGCCGGTACGCGAACCGCATCGCGGGCGCCGCCTTCACCCTGGACGGGGTGGCGCACCGGGTCACGCCCAACGAGGGGCCGAACTGTCTGCACGGCGGGGCGTACGGCTTCGACCGGCGGGTGTGGGACGCGGAGCCCGTCGGCGCGGGCGAGGACGGGACGGGACCGTCGGGTGTCCGGCTGTCGCGGGTCAGCCCGGACGGCGAGGAGGGGTTCCCCGGCCGGCTGGAGGTCTCGGCGTCGTACACGCTGGACGGGGACGGGGCGCTGCGGATCGCGTACCGCGCGGTGACGGACGCGCCGACGCATGTCACGCTGACCAATCACACGTACTGGAACCTGGGCGGTGCGAACGGCGTCCCGGCGACCTCCGGGCACGAGCTGCGGATCGCGGGCGGCCGGATCACCCCGGTGGACGGCTCGATGCTGCCGACCGGGGAGCTGGCGCCGGTGGACGGCACGCGCTTCGACTTCCGCGCGTCCCGCCCGGTGGGCCCCGGCTACGACCACAACTACGTCCTGGACGGCGGGCCGGAGGGCGCCGCCGCCGAACTGTACGACCCGGCGTCCGGCCGGGCGGTCACGATCACCACCACGGAGCCGGGGCTCCAGCTCTACACCGGTGACCACTTCGACGGGAAGCCCTTCGGTCCCGGCGCCGGCATCGCGCTGGAGACGCAGCACTTCCCGGACTCGCCGAACCGGCCGGCCTTCCCGAGCACGGTGCTGCGGCCGGGTGAGGTGTACGAGTCGGCCACGGTCTACCGGTTCACGACGCGCTGACGCCACCGGTTCGCGACGCGTTGACGGCCATTCGCCCTCACGGGTGCGGCCCCGGGGCGGTGTCAGGTTCCGCCCCGGGGCCGCACGTCTTCAGACCCTATCCCGTCGCCTCGACCTGGGCGGACAGCCGGCGGTCGCTGACCGAGCGGCCCGCCTGGATCTCGTAGGAACCGGCCACGTACGACCAGGAGTTGGCCGCCTCGTCCCAGATCTCGAACGCCCGGCGGCGCAGCGGGACCGTCACCTCGACGCTCTCGCCGGGGGCCGCCTCGACGGAGGCGAAGCCGGCCAGCCAGCGCGCGGGGCGCTCCACCGCGCCGGCGTCCGCGCCGGGGACCGGGGCGAGGTAGATCTGGACGACCTCGCGGCCCGTACGGGTACCGGAGTTGCGCACCCGCACCCGCGCCCCGGCCGGGGTGGCCTCGATCGTCTCGTACTCCCAGTCGGTGTAGCCGAGGCCGTGGCCGAAGGGGTACGCGGGGGTCGTGCCGGCCCGTTCCCAGGCCCGGTAGCCGATGAACACTCCTTCGGTGTACGGGAGTTCGCCGTTGTCCGGGGTGGTCTTCGAGACCGGCGCGTCCGCGAGGGCGGCGGGCCAGGTGGTGGGGAGCCGGCCGCCCGGCTCCGCGTCGCCGAGCAGGACGTCGGCGAGCGCGGCGCCGCCCTCCTGGCCGGGGAACCAGGTCAGCAGCACCGCCGCGACGTCCTCGCGCCAGGGCAGCTCCACCGGGGAGCCGGTGTTGACGACCACGACCGTACGGGGGTTGACGGCGGCGACCGCGCGCACGAGGTCGTCCTGGCGGCCGGGGAGCCGCAGGTCCGTGCGGTCGAAGCCCTCGGACTCGACGCGCTCGGTGGTGGCGACCACGACGACGGCGGTGGCGGCGGTACGGGCGGCCTCGACGGCCTCCGCGATCAGCTCGTCGGGGTCGTGGCGCGGGCCGAGGTGGAGCAGGGAGACGGCGACGGCGCTGATCGGGGCGTCCGCGAGCTTGAACACGGTGTGCCGGAGGGAGAGTTCGACCGGCACTCCCTCGGCGAGGGTGGCGCGGGCGCGCTCCACGGGCTCGCCGAAGAACGCCTCGAACGGGTCGGCCGCGGAGCCGGGTTCCTGGACGCCGTCGAAGAGGACCTCGCCGCCGACGGTCAGGGTGAAGCCGCCGAGGCCGCGGGTGCCGAAGGTGTGCTCGCCGCTCTCCCGGGGTGTGAAGGTGCCGGTCAGCTCGACGGAGTGGAGCGTCTCGTGGGTGACCCCGTCGGGCAGGTCGGCGCCGGCCCACTGGATCCGGCCGCCGGGGACGGAGCCGGTGCCGAGGATCCGCCCGGAGTCGTCCCGGCAGACGGCGGTCAGCTCGAACCCCTGGTCGGCGTCGGTGAGTTCGTCGCTGGGGTCGGCGCCGATCGCGTAGCTGAGGCGGCCCGGCGGGAGCGCGGCGGTGAGGCCGTCCAGCGGGGAGACGACATGGTCGGGGAAGACGGTGGCGGAGCCGCCGCCGAGGACCCGGGCGTCGCGGGCGGCGGCGCCGCTGAGCGCGATCGTCCCGTCCGCGGGGTCGAGCGGCAGCGCGGGACGGCCGGCCCGCTCCTCGTTCCGTACCAGAACGAAGGAGCGGCGGGCGATCTCGCGGGCCAGCGCCTCGCCGTCGAGCGGCGCGGGCGGGGTGGTGACGGCGGCGGGCGCGCCGTCGAGGGCGCCGGTCCTGGCGGCGAGCAGCAGGACCCGGCGCACGGCGTCGTCGACGGCGGACTCGGGCACCTCCCCGGCCCGTACGGCGGCGGCCAGCGCCTCGCCGTAGACCGTGCGGGGCCCCGGCATCGCGACGTCCAGGCCGCCGAGGAGCGCGCCGGCGGTGGAGCGCGCGGCCAGCCAGTCGGAGACGATGTAGCCGTCGAAGCCCCATTCACCGCGCAGCACGTCGTTCTGGAGGTAGCGGTGCTCGGTCATCGTGGAGCCGTTGACCTGGTTGTACGCGGCCATGATGCCCCACGGGTGGGCGCCCGCCACGATGGCCTCGAAGGGCGCGAGATACAGCTCGCGCAGGGGGCGGGGGGCGACGAGGTTGTCGACGGTGAAGCGGTCGGTCTCGGCGTCGTTGGCGACGAAGTGCTTGACCGTCGTGCCGACGCCGCCGTCCTGGACGCCGAGCACATAGCCGGTGCCGATCTCGCCGGTGAGATACGGGTCCTCGCTGTACGCCTCGAAGTGCCGGCCGCCGAGGGGCGAGCGGTGCAGGTTGACGGTCGGCGCGAGCAGGACGTGCACGCCCTTGCGGCGGGCCTCCTGGGCGAGCAGCCGCCCCGCCCGGCGGGCCAGCTCCGGGTCCCAGGAGGCGGCGAGGGCGGTCGGGGACGGGAGGGCCACGGACGGGTCGTCGGCGGTCCAGCGGACGCCGCGGACGCCGATGGGCCCGTCGGACATGACGAGCGACGCGAGCCCGATCCCGGGCAGTTCGGGCAGGGACCACATGTCCTGGCCGGCCAGGAGCCGGGCCTTGGCGTCCAGGTCGAGCTTGCCGAGCGCCGCGGCGACCGCGGCGTCACGTGCCTGATCGGCCCGGGTGGTGGGTGCGTCGGCCACGGCCGTACCTCCTCGTCGACGTACTGACGGTCGAATGGTTACATGGTGACGGCCAAATCTGTAGAGCGGTAAGTTTGGTTATTCTTTCGTTACCTTGAGCTTGAGGGAGGGAGCGGTCGATGACGAGGGCCAGGACCGAGGAGCGGCGCGCGGACATCCTCCGCGCCGCCCTCGAAGTGATCGCGGAGCGCGGCTACCGGGGCGCGACCCTGGGCGCGGTGGCCGAGCGCGCCGGTCTGACCCAGCAGGGACTGCTGCACTACTTCCCCTCCAAGGAGGCGCTGCTCGTCGCCGTCCTGGAGGAGCGGGACCAGTGGGACACCGGCGGGCGCAGCGACGGCCGCCGCGGCTGGCGGCTCGACCTGCTGGACTCCCTGGTGGAGTACAACGCGATGCGCCCCGGGATCGTCCAGACCTTCTCGGCGCTGCTCGGCGAGAGTGTCACGGAGTCCCATCCGGCCAGGGAGTTCTTCACCCACCGCTACACGCAGGTACGGGGCGAGATGGCCGAGGTCCTGCGCACCGAGTTCGGCGACCGCCTCCCGGGCGGGCTGACACCGGAACAGGCGGCGCCGCTGCTGACGGCGGTGCTGGACGGGCTCCAGTACCAGTGGCTGCTGGACCCGGAGGCGGTGGACATGACGGCGGCGTTCCGCGACTTCCTGACCCTGCTGCGGGCGGGCGGGGCGGGGGGCGCGGAGGCCTAGGGTCTGCCTGCCTTTCTCTCCGTACACCTCCGTTCGGACCGGGCCGGCCCCTGGGCGCCTACGGGTGCCCATGGTCAACAAGGCGGTCCGGAGGCGATACTTCCGCCACCCGACGGAAGGACTCCCGTGAGACTCACGCCTGTACGTCCGCCACGCGTTCGCCCGCGCGTACGGCCCGATCGGCTCGGGCTCGTGCTGCTCACCACCGCGGCGCTCGCCCTCGCCGTACCGCCTCCGGCCGCCGGCGCCGCGGCCCCCGCTCCGACGACCGCCGCGCCCACCGTCGAGGAGCAGCGGCTCGACCGGGACGTGCCTCGGGAGATCCTGCGGCGCAGCGGGTTCGACCAGGTGGCGCCCGGGTTCGTACGGGCGCTGAACGGGGCGGGGTCCTACCGGGCGGCCGAGCGGACCGTCGAACGGCAGGGGGCGCGGCTGTGGCAGCGGGCCGTGGACCGGGCGCAGGGGCGAGGTCCCGCGCGCGGCGACCTGAGCCGGGACGACGACCGGCCGCTGTACTGGGCCCGGCTGGCGATGAGCCGTGAACTGCGGCAGTGGCAGCCGGAGTTCGGGCTCTCGGAGGCGGCGCGCGCCCGGCTGCTCGGGGCGCTGGAGCGCACCTCGCGGGGGCAGGACTCCATGACGTTCCCCGGCAAGGACGGCAAGGGCACCAAGGCGGGCAAGGACGCCAGGACAGGTAAGGGCGCCGCGGCGGGCAAGGGTGTCAAGCGGATCGTCGTGACCGGGTTCGACCCGTTCACCCTCGACCGTGACATCCGGATCAGCAACCCCTCGGGGGCGACCGCGCTCGCCCTCGACGGCACGGTCGTCGAGACCGCCCGGGGGCCGGCCAGGATCGAGGCCGCCGTCTTCCCCGTCCGCTGGCAGGACTTCGCCGACGGCACGGTGGAGCGGGCGCTGCGCAAGCCGCTGGCCCAGGCCGATCTCTTCACCACGGTCAGCCAGGGCCGGGTCGGCCGGATCGACGTCGAGCGCTTCAACGGCGCCTGGCGGGGCGGGTTCGGGGACAACCAGAACGTCTCCGAGACCGGCCTCGTCCCGGTGCGCGACCCGGCCTCGCAGCCGCAGTGGACGGCGACCAGCCTGCCGTACCCCGCGATCGTCACGGCGGACACCGGCCGCTTCCCGGTCTACGACAACACGTCCGTGACCGAGATACCGGCGGGCTCCACCACCGCGGTGGTCCGTCCCGACGGGCCGACGCCCGGCTCGGCGGCCCGCGCCGGGGGCGGCGGGGACTATCTCTCCAACGAGATCGCCTACCGGGCGACCCTGCTGCGCGACCGGCTCGGCCTGGACGTGCCCGGCGGCCATGTGCACACGCCGGTGCTCCAGTTCGGGGCGGGCAACACGAACCCGGCGACGGGGACCGTGACCGACCCGGAGTTCGTGCGGAACCGGCTGGACATCATCGCGCAGCTCCGGTCGATCATCACCGTGGCCGCCGACGCCTCCTGAGGAACCTCAGCCCCGCGGCGCGCCCGGCTACTTCTCCAGGGTGAGCGGTACGCCGGGCCGCCCGGCCCCCGCGCCGTCCCCGGGGGCGGTCGCCGGGCCGGCCGCCGTGGCGTCGTCCGGCTCCGGTTCGCGCTCGGCCGTCAGGTCGCGGACCAGCAGCGTCGCCCCGGCCACCGCCCCCGGCATCAGAAAGACCGCCACCACCGGGACGAGGAAGGCGAGCCCGATCGGGACGCCGAAGCCGAGCGTGAGCATCCGCCGGCCGCGCAGCAGCGCGAGGCGCTCCTTCAGCTCGACGCCCCGGCGCTGGAGCGCCACCGCCGTCAGCTCCTCCGCCAGGAAGTAGCCGGTGACGCAGAAGCCGAGCACGGGCACGACGGTCTGCCCGACGACGGGGATGAAGCCGAGCGCGAAGAGCAGGATCCCGTAGAGCGTCACCCGGACCAGGATGCGCACGCTGTCCCGGGCGGAGATCCACAGGTCGCGCCAGAACGGCAGCCCCGACTGCGGGACCTCGCCGCCCTCCGTGCGGTCGACCTCCTCGGACAGCGACTCGTAGAAGGGCTGTCCGACCAGGAGCGTCACCGCGGTGAAGGTGATCACCGCGAGGAAGAGCCCGAAGACGAAGAGGAGCGCGGTCAGGAAACCGCGGAAGAGCCCGGCCCAGGACGAGGACCAGTCGTCGGCGAACGGCGTCGCCCAGGCGATCACGTCATCGGCCCCGTAGGCGAGTCCGACGAGCGCGCCCGCGTACAACACCAGGGTGACCAGGCCGGGCAGCAGCCCGAACCCCAGCCACCGGCCATGACCGGCGACCCAGCGCTGGCCTTTCATCACATAGCCGAAACCCGACCCCAGATCACGCATGGGGCCAGCCTACCGGCGGGGCCAGGACCGTTCCTCATGACTGAGTGGCAGTGAGTCCTGTTGCCAGGACTCGTGCTCAGCCGAACGTCCCGAACGGTGGTGGGCGTTCTGGTTGCCCGCGTTCGCTCCGTGTCCGGGCGGCACGGATCGTGTCCGTGGTCCGGGAATACGGGGGCGGGGTCCCTCACGCCCAGAGACACCCGGTGGGGCCTGGACGGTCCGATGCCCGGCACCATCACTCTGGTGGTGCCGGGGCGGTGCCGTCCGTCGCCGGACCGGATGTCCCTGAGCGCGCCTTCCGACCGCGATGCTCGCTGCATCGTGCCGGGTGGGTTTACGTCGTGGGGTGGCCAGTGGCTTCTGCCAGTGCTGGGCGCCCCAGCGGGAGGTGTAGGCCGGATCGACCGCGACGATCGTGATCGCGTGTTCGGCTGCCATCGAGACCAGGCGGGCCCGGAGCTTCGCGGTGGGGAAGCGGGAGATCAGGTTCCTGAAGCATGTGCGGCGGCCGTGCTTCTCGCGGGTCTTCTCACGGTCGAAGTCCAGGTCCTCCACCGCGATCGCCTTCACCCCGCACTGGCGGGTCCAGTGGAGGAGGCGGGTGAGGGCGTGGCGGATCTGCGCGTCCCGGTGGGCGGCGGTGCCGGTCAGGTCGTAGAAGAACCGGTGCGGGTCACCGACCGGGTTGCCGTGGACATCGAGGTGCCAGGCGGCGAGGTGGTCGTCGTTCATGTCCACCCCGACACACCCCGCCGCCAGGGCCGCACTCAGCCGCAGAACCGGCACATTCTTGCGCTGCCAGGCGGCCGTCACGTACCAGCGGTCGCGGTCGGTGTCGTGGTGCACGGTGTAGGCGACGGCCCGGTTCCCGGCGATCCGGTCGGCCCATTCTTCGCCCCGGTACGGGAAGACGACCGGCCGTTCAAGGACGAACCGGCCGTGCGGCGCGTTCGCCAGATGCGCCAGCGGGGCGGGAAGCTTGAGGGAGAGCTGCCCGTCGGGAGTGATGCGGATGGTCTCGTTGCCGTACCGCTTGCCCGACTCCCCGTCCGCCGACAGAAACAGGCGCGCCGCCTCCCAGCGACGCCGCCACCGCTCTTCGGTCAGCCGCGCCTCGGTGAGGTGGTGGCGGGTGTTCGCCAGACGCTTACCACCCCGCACCACCCGCACCCGCCCTGCCTGCCAGTCCGCTACCGCCCGGTCCCGACGTGCCTCCAGGACGGTCAGGCGCCGGGACTTGGCATGCCACTCCCGCCGCGAACGGTAACCACCCGGCGCACCCTTCGTACCCCGCTCACCGACCGGCAGCGCGAGGCGGTGGCGGACCGTCGCGATCCCCGCCTCCAAACCACGGACATGCGCCGCCAGGCCCCGGCGCGCCAACGACCACTGATCATGGGTGGCTTTGGTGATACTCCCCGCCCACCGCGACGACGACCGGCCCGTCAACGCACGTTTGCGTACCGCCCAGCGCTCCGCATTATGGTCCAATCCGTCACGGCAGCGGACCGCCAGGTCCCCCGAAGCCAACGAGCCCAGACAGCCGCCCACCTCAGCCAGCACCCGCTCCTCGACCGCCGACACACGCAGCCGGGTACGCACTGCAACACCCGCCGGGCCGGGCACGACGAACGGCGCGGCCAGCGCCCGAAGCTCCGCCATCCACCCCGCCTCTCTCCGCAACCCCGACCGGGTCTCCGGTACAGCACCGGCATCCCGCCTCGAACAGGACAACGAACCACCGACCCAGAAGTCACCCAACCAGCCCAACAGCCACCCACACCAACCAAATCCACCACACAGAGCGTCGACAAGGTGCAGCGGCTCGGGGGCGGTTCGGCCGCCCTGGCCCACGTCCGGGGGCGTACGGTCGAGGCCGCCTCGCCCGCCGGGTCGGTGAGCCCGCGGGGCGATCTGCGGCTGCCGCTGGACGACCCGCGGGAGCTGGCCGCGGTCAACTCGCTGCTCGCGCAGGGCGTGCGGGTCCGGCGGACGGCGGACGGCGGACGGCGCGGCGATCGTGCCGTCGTCGGCCCGGCAGCGGGCGGCCGTTCTCGCGGACCGTCACGGGGTGGCCTTCACGGCGACGAAGGAGAAGGGCACGGGGGCGCTGCACCGGACGCGGGTCGCGGCGGCGGTGAGGACGGCATGGGCGCCCCGCGCGACGCGGCGGGCCGGGCGTCGGTCGTCAGCGGGACGTCGGCGGCGGGAGCGCGGGTGACGCTGTTCGGTACGGAGCCGCTCTTCCGCGACCACCCGAAGGGCCTGTTCTCCCAGGTGGGCCGCGCGCTGCTGGCGGCGGCGGGGTGACCCGGCCGGGATCCTGACGGACCTGACGGACCTGACGGGCCCGATGGACCCGACCGGACCAGGGGCTGTTCCTCTCCGGCTTGCGCGGAGGAACAGCCCCTGCCGTATAGGTATGTCAGGCCGGTCTGATCTGCCACTGCTGGCAGGTGTTGCTCAGCCAGGACCACTGGCGTACGTCCGCCCCGTCGGCCGTGGAACAGTCGGCGACGTCCGCGACCTTGCCGCTGCGCGCGTTCACGATCCGTACCCAGCCGCCCTGTTCGGTGACGACGAGCCGGTACGCCTGGCAGAGGTTGTTCAGCCAGGACCACTGGCGCAGATCGGCGCCGTCCGCGACGGAGCAGTCCGCCGTGTCCAGGACCTTGCCGGTGGCGGCGTTGACGAGTCTGCTGGTGTCGTTGCCGAGGTCCTCGAACCGCCAGCGCTGCTGGGCGCCGCCGTTGCAGGTCCACTGCCGGACATCGGCGCCGTCGGCCGTCGAACCCCCCTCCACCTCAAGGCACTTGCCGCTGTTGCGGTTGACGACGGTGTACGCCCCCGGGGTGGCCGCGCTCTCCCCGGAAGGTCCG
The DNA here is from genome assembly GCF_042673865.1 of Streptomyces sp. NPDC056987. Taxonomy (NCBI): domain Bacteria; kingdom Bacillati; phylum Actinomycetota; class Actinomycetes; order Kitasatosporales; family Streptomycetaceae; genus Streptomyces; species Streptomyces sp. NPDC056987. Next base: position 133,820 of record NZ_JBHURV010000009.1, on the reverse strand, counting down.
GCGAGGGTGGTGCCGAGCGCGACGGGGGTGCCGAGGTTCGGGGTGCCGTCGGCGTTCCAGGTGAACTTCTGGGCGCGGGTGGTGCGGCCGTTGTCGCAGCCGTCGCCCGCCGCGTCGTTGGCGTGGTAGACGATCCAGCTCTCGGTGCCGTCGGGCGAGTTGAAGAACCCGTTGTGGCCGGGACCGTACACCCCGGCCTGGTCGTTGCGGCTGAAGACCGGCGTCGGCTTCTTCGTCCAGGACGAGGCGCTGAGCGGATCGGTCCCGGTGTAGGCGAGTTGGCCGAGCTTGTAGTCGGCGGTCCAGCAGCCGCTCGCCGAGTAGACGATGAAGGTCTTCCCGTCGCGCTGGAGCACCTCGGGCCCCTCGTTGACCGTACCGCCGGACCGCTCCCAGGCGAGGGTCGGCGTGGAGATGGTCGAGAAGGGGCCGCTCAGCGTGTACGGGTTGCTCATCGGGGCGATGACGAGGTTCTGCGTGCCGCCGCCCTGCGCGCTGCCCAGCAGGTACAGCGAGCCGCCCAGGGTGAGCAGGCTGGCGTCGAGCATCCAGCCGGAACCGAGCTGGTTGCGGTAGGTGTACGGGCCCATGGGGTCGGCGCCCGCGCTCTGCAGGACGTGGACGCGCTGGGTGGGGTTGTAGTCGGCGATGCCCTGGCCGGCCACGTAGTACAGGTACCAGCGGCCGTTCCAGTAGTGCATCTCGGGCGCCCACATGTTGCAGCAGCGCGAGGAGGTGGAGTCCGACCACACCTGGACGCTGGGCGCGGTGGAGAGCCCGGCCAGGGTGGGCGACCTGCGCATGGTCAGCTCGGACGTCCACGACGTCGTGACGAGGTAGTAGTTGCCGTCGTAGTACTGGATCCAGGGGTCGGCGCCCTTCTGCGACTTGACCGGGTTGGTGTACGGGCGGCCCTCGGCGGCGCCGGCGGCCCCGGAGAGCTGGGCGGCGAGCGCGGCGAGGAGCAGGGCCAGCAGCAGGACCAGGGCGCGGTGGGCTCTTCTGGTGCCCGTGGAACGGGCGGCGTGTGTCATGTGACCGGCCCCCGTCAGTAGGCTGTCGGCCAGCCACCGGACCAGCTCAGCAGGTTGACGCCGAGCTTGGGTGTGCCGTTGTCCTGGCCGTCGTAGTAGTGGTAGACGAGCAGGTCGCCGTCGCTGTCCGGCATGATCGACTGCCCGCCGGGGCCGATGTAGCGGCCGTGGCTCTCCAGCACGAGCGAGCCGCCGTTGTTCATCATGTTCACGCCGTTCTTGTCGACGTAGGGCCCGGTGACGCTGGTGGCCCGGCCGACCTTGATCTTGTACGTGGAGCTGGTCCCGGCGCAGCACGTGTCGTACGAGGCGAACAGGTAGTAGTAGCCGTTCCGTTTGACCACGACGGGCGCCTCGACCGCCTTGGTGCCGGTCGGCCGCGAGGCCAGCGAGCGGCGCGCGGTGTCGCCCGCGTACTGCTTGCCGGTGGCGGGGTCGATCCTGATCATCTTGATGCCGGTCCACCAGGAGCCGAAGGTGAGCCACCATTTGCCGTCGTCGTCGACGAAGAGGTTGGGGTCGATGGCGTTGTAGTCGCTGGTGGCGTTGGAGGTGTAGACGATGCCGTAGTCGCTCCAGCTCCCGGGCTGCCCGGTGGTGGAACCGGCCAGTCCGATGGCGGAGGTGCTGGAGCCGAAGGACGAGACGGCGTAGTACATCAGGTACTTCCCGCCGTGGTACGAGATGTCGGGCGCCCAGGGGTCCTTGGCCGGGGAGTACGCGGACCACCAGCTCGGCAGGGTGGTGAAGGCGGAGCGGTTGCGGCTGAAGGCGATCCGGTCGGTGGAGGTACGGGCCTGGAGGCCGTCGCCGGTGGAGTAGAGCAGGTACTGGCCGGACGAGGTGCGCAGCATGGTCGGGTCGTGGACGACGATGTCGCCGGTGACCCGGCCGGGGTTGGGGTAGGCGGCGGCGCTGCCCGGGACGAGGGCGAGGAGGACGGCGGCGGGCAGGGCGAGGAGCGTGGCCCTGCGGAACGTACGCGATGTGCGGGTCGTACGGAACATACGGGACCTGCGCGGGGCGTGCGGGGTGTGGGGGGCGCGGGGGTCCCTGGAGGTACCGGGGATACGGAAGGTGCGGCTCACGCGAATTCTCCTTACGGCGTGCGGGGAAACCGTTCGGACCGTTCGGCATCTCGAACTTCGCTCGGAACTTCGGACGGGAAGCTAGAGTCGAAGCGCTTCCGCGTCAACGGTTCGCGCAGACTTCGTCACGCGCCCCTCACGGTGCGCGGGCGCCACCCGCACAGCACGCGGCCCCCGGTGGAGCGCCAGGGGTCGGCGGCTCCACCGGGGGCCGGGGATCGTACGGTGGCGGTCAGCGCAGCCGGATCACGTTCCAGGACAGCGGCTCCAGCGTCGCGGTCAGCGCGCCGTCGGCGAGCGCGGTGCCCTCCCCGGCGTGCGGGGTGACCCGCTCCTGGTCCACCAGTGTGTTCCTGGCCTCGGGGTTGGCGTCGGCGAGCACGGAGTGCTCCACCACCTCGGTGAGGCCGAGGCCGGCCAGTGCGACCTCCAGCGGCAGCGGCTCCGTCTGGCCCCGGTTCACCGCGAAGACGGTGACGGAGCCGTCGTCGGCCCGTACGGCGGTGGCGTGCAGCAGATCCGTCTCGCCGTACTTCTTCGTCTCGTGCGAGGGCGAGTCGACCCGTACGTCGAGGACCGTGCCCCTGCCGTACTTCGCCGCCTGCGCGAACGGGAAGAAGGTGGTCTGCCGCCAGGCGGGCCCGCCCGGCTCGGTCATGATCGGCGCGATCACGTTGACCAGCTGGGCGAGGCAGGCCACGGCGACCCGGTCCGCGTGCCGGAGCAGCGCGATCAGCAGGGAGCCGAAGACGACGGCGTCCGTCACCGAGTAGACGTCCTCCAGGAGGCGGGGGGCCTCCTCCCACTCCGCGACCTCGTGCGGGTTGGGCGTGTCCATGTACCAGACGTTCCACTCGTCGAAGGAGAGGTTGATCTTCTTCTCCGACTTGAGCTTGGCACCGACGTGGTCGCAGGTCGCGACGACCTTCTCGATGAAGGTCTCCATGTCGACCGCGGAGGCCAGGAAGGAGTCGCGGTCGCCGTCCTTCTCCCAGTAGTAGGCGTGCAGGGAGACGTGGTCGACGAGGTCGTACGTCTCGGCGAGTACGGTGGCCTCCCACTCCGCGAAGGTATCCATCCCTGAGCCGGAGGAGCCGCAGGCGACCAGTTCGACGTCCGGGTCGATCTGGCGCATGGCCCGCGCCGTCTCGGCGGCGAGCCGCCCGTACTCCTCGGCCGTCTTGTGGCCGGTCTGCCAGGGGCCGTCCATCTCGTTGCCGAGGCACCAGAGCTTGATGCCGTACGGGTCCTTGTCGCCGTGCGCCCGGCGCCGCTCGGACAGCTCGGTGCCGGCCGGGTGGTTGGCGTACTCCTGGAGCTCGATGGCCTCGGTCACGCCGCGCGTGCCGAGGTTGACGGCCATCATCGGCTCGGCCTCGGGGCCGGCCTTGCGGACGAAGTCGATGAACTCGGAGAGCCCGAAGCGGTTGGACTCGGTGCTCTTCCAGGCCAGGTCGAGGCGGCGGGGCCGCTCGTCCACGGGGCCGACGCTGTCCTCCCAGCGGAAGCCGGAGACGAAGTTGCCGCCGGGGTAGCGGATCGCCGTCGGGCCCAGCTCCCTGACCAGGTCGAGGACGTCCGTGCGGAGCCCCGCCTCGTCGGCGGTCGGGTGGCCCGGCTCGTGGAGACCGGTGTAGACGCAGCGGCCCAGGTGCTCGACGAAGGAGCCGAAGAGACGGGGGTTCACCTCACCGACGGTGAAGTCGGGGTGCAGGGTGAAGCGTGCGGAACGGGTCATGACTTCCTCAACTGACGATGGAACTCGGAGATCTGCGTGCCTGAGAAACGTGACTGCGTGACTACGTGAGTACGGGAGAGCGGGGCGTCGGAGCAACAGGGGGTAACGGAAGTAACAGCGGGGGCGGCGGGACGCGGGGCGGCGCGGAAGCGCTTCGACTGGTGCTTCGACCGGAACGTGGCCTCACTGGCCCGCCAGTCCGGTGTGCGCCACGCCGCTGACGATCTGCCGCTGGAAGAAGACGAAGACGATCACGAGGGGCAGGCCCGCCATCAGTCCGCCGGCCATCAGCTGCGCCCACTGGATGCCGTAGGAGTTCATGACGGTGGCGATGCCGTTCGGCATGGTCATCAGATCGGGGTTGTTGGTCACCATGTAGGGCCACAGGAAGTTGTTCCACGAGGCGATGAAGGTGAAGATGGCGACGGCGGAGAGCGAGGGCCGCGACAGCGGCAGGACGACGGTGAAGAAGACCCGCCACCGGCCCGCGCCGTCGATGAACGCCGCCTCCTCCAGCTCCCTCGGGACGGACTGGAAGAACTTGTAGAGGATGTAGACCATCGCCGCGGGCGCGCACTGCGGCAGGATCATGCCCCAGTAGGTGTCGACCATGCCCATCGACTGGACGGTCGTGAAGAGCGGCACACCCAGCACCGCGGGCGACACCATCAGACCGGTCATGACCAGTCCCAGCAGGGCGTTCCTGCCGCGGAACTCGGTACGGGCGAAGCCGTACCCGGCGAGGGCGGAGACCAGCACCACGACGAAGGTGACGCAGACCGAGACGACGAACGAGTTGACGAACCAGTTGGGCAGGTTGCCGGTCTCGAAGATGGCCGTCCACGCCTGGACCGTCCACTCCTTCGGCAGCCACCCCACGGGGAGCGCGACGGCCTCGGTCTCCGACTTGAGCGAGGTGAACAGCGCCCACAGCAGCGGCGCCGTGCAGAGCACGGAGACGGCGGCGCCCAGCGCGGTGAGCACGATCTGGCTGAAGGTCCACTTCCGCGGGCCGGAGACGCGCTTCTCGGGGACAGCGGTGGCGCTCATCGGGCACCCTCCTCACGGTTGCGCAGCAGCCACATCCGCCCCAGGGCGACGGCCGCGATGATCACGAAGAAGATGACGGACATCGTGGAGGCGTAGCCCACGCGATAGCTGGTGAAGCCCTGTTCGAGGGTGTACTGCACGAACGACCTGGTGCTGTTCTCGGGTCCCGGGCCGAAGTCCTGCATCACGACCGCCTGGTCGAAGAGCTGGAGCGAGGCGAGGATCTGGAGCGCGATGACCAGACCCGTGATGTTGCGCAGCAGCGGCAGGGTGATGTGGACCATCCGGTGCCAGCCGTTCGCGCCGTCCAGCTTCGCGGCCTCGTACAGGTGGGCGGGGATGCCCTGGAGCGCGGCGAGGTAGAGCAGGAAGCTGAAGCCGACCGTCCACCAGAGGGTGGCGATGACGACGGCGAGCATGGCGTACGCCTTGTCGGTCAGCCAGGGCGTGTCGATCCCGAAGACGTGGTTGATCATGCCCGTGCCGGGGTTGAACAGCCACTGCCACAGGTTGCCCGCGACGGTCGACGGCAGCAGGAACGGCATGAAGAAGCAGAGCCGCCACAGCCACTTTCCGCGCTCGATGTGGTGGGCGAGCATCGCGAGCAGAAAGGCGAGGACGGTGATGCACGGGACGACGAGCAGCGTGAAGTACGCGCTGCGGCCGAGCGAGTCCCACATCATCGAGTCGTGCAGGGCCTCGCGGTAGTTGTCGAGGCCGATGAAGCTCGTGTTGTCGCCGGAGATGTTGGCGTCCGTGAAGCTGAGGAAGATGCCGCGCAGCAGCGGCCAGATCACGAACAGGACGAAGAGCGACAGGAACGGGGCGACGAACCAGCCGCCGTGCTGGAAGCCCTGCTTGCGGCGGACCGTGGCGCTGTCGGCGGCGGTTCTCGTGCGCGCCGGGGCGATGACGGTGCCGGCACTGGTCGTCGTCATGCGACCGCACCTCCCTGCGCGGCGGTCCTGCCGTCCATCGGGTTCTTCCGGGTGAGGAGCCGGGCGAGCTGTTTCCTCATCCGCCCGGCGACCACGTCCGGCTTGGCGGAGCCCGTCGTCGAGGAGACGACCAGAGGGCCGATCTCCTGGGCGAGGATGCCGGTGGAGCCCGCGAACCACACCTTCGGCTCGGTGGCCTGGTGGTCCATGGCGCTCGCGTACTCGTGCTGCGGTTCGAGCTTCCGGTACGCGGACGTGGACAACGTCGGTGTGTAGGCGGGGATGTGGCCGCCGGCCGCCCACTGCAGGGCGTGCTTGACCACGTACGCGGCGAGCCGGTGCGCGCCCGCGTCGGCGGCGCCGCCGCGCTCGGCCTGGTGCGGCAGGACGAAGGCGTGCGACTCGGCGTGGGTGGCCTGCTTCCCGAACACGGGCGGCAGCGGCGTCGCACCGTACTCCACCTTCGCGCCGGAGAAGACCGGCACGGACCAGTTGCCCTCCCAGGCGAACGGGGAGCCGTTGACGAACTGTTCGGCTCCAGCTGTGCCGCCGTACCCCGGGTTGGCGTACCCGTCGGTGATGTGGCGGCGCAGGAACTCCAGGACCTCGGTGGCCTTGTCGGTGTCGAAGGTGGTCGCGGTGTTGCCGGCGTCGAACCAGGTGCCGCCGAGCTGGGTGTAGAAGGCGACGAAGAACCACCACTGGAAGTTCTGGTCGCTGTGCCACAGACCGATGGTCTGGAGCCCCTTCCCGGTGGCCTTCTTGGCCTCCTTGAGCACGTCGAACCACTCGTCGGGCGATGTCACCGGCACCATCCGGCCGTCGTCCCCGAGCAGGCCCGCCTTCCGCAGGACGTCCTTGCGGTAGTAACAGAGCTGTACGTGGATGTCGAGCGGCAGGGCGTAGAGCTTGCCGTCGATGACGGAGCGCTTCCACAGCGCGGGGTTGAAGTCCGCCTCCCGCACGCCGTACTCGGCGAGCAGGGCGGTGTCCCAGGGGTCCAGGAGGCGGCCGGGCGAGAAGCCGGTGACCCGGCCCAGGTGCATCACGCCCAGGTCCGGCGCGCGGTTGCCGGCCGCCGCCATGGCCAGCTTGGTGTAGAAGGGGTTGCCCCACTGGAAGGTGGAGTCCTTGACGCCGATGGCGGGGTTGGCGCGGCGGAAGGCGTCGAGCATGGCGATCATGTTGGCGCCGTCGCCGCCGCTGAAGAGGTTCCAGTAGCGGACGCGGGCGTCCGTGGTCGAGGTGAGCGCGGAGGCGCCCGTCCCGGCGGCGGCCAGACCGAAGCTGCCGGCGACGGCGAGTGCGCCCAGTCCGCCGAGCACGCCGCGGCGGCTCGGGAGCGAGGGTGGCATGACGGCTCGATTCTGTCGTCCCCACGGCTCCGCCCCGTATCGTCCGAAATACCGAACAGCAGCCGTAACTTCGAACCCGGAAACTATGGTCGAAGAGCGAACGAGTCAATCCCTTGCGCAGGAAAAGACCGAGGGCCGCACCCTGGCGGGGGTGCGGCCCTCGGTGGGACGGGGCGCTGTGGAGCGGGAGGGCCGGCCGGTCAGTCGCCGAGCGAGACGATCATCTTGCCGGTGTTGTCGCCGCGCAGCACGCCGAGGAAGGCGTCGAAGCCGTTCTCGATGCCCTCCACGAAGGTCTCGTTGTACTTGAGCTCACCGGCGGCGAGCCAGCCCGCGACATCCTTCACGAACTGCGGCCGGAGCCCGAGGTGGTCGGCGACGAGCATGCCCTGGATCCGCAGCCGCTTGCCGATCACGAGGGAGAGGTTGCGCGGCGCGGGCGTCGGCTCGGTGCTGTTGTACTGCGCGATCATGCCGCAGACGGTGATGCGGCCGTGCAGGTTGAGCGAGCTGATGGCGGCTTCGAGGTGCTCGCCGCCGACGTTGTCGAAGTAGACGTCGATCCCGTCGGGCGCCGCCTCCTTGAGCAGCTCCTTGACCGGCCCGCTCTTGTAGTTGAAGGCCGCGTCGAAGCCGTACTCCTCCACGAGGAGCTTGACCTTCTCGTCGGAGCCCGCGGAACCGATGACCCGCGAGGCGCCCTCGAGCCGGGCGAACTGGCCGACCTGGCTGCCGACGGCGCCGGCCGCGCCGGAGACGAAGACCGTGTCGCCCTCCTTGAAGGACGCGCTCTCGAACAGGCCCGCGTACGCGGTCAGCCCCGTCAGACCGAGCACGCTCAGATAGGCGGAGAGCGGGGCGGCCGAGGCGTCGATCCTGGTGGCCTTGTCCGCCGGGAACTCGGCGTACTCCCGCCAGCCCAGACCGTGCAGCACATGGTCGCCGACCGCGAACCCCTCGGCGCGCGAGGCGATGACCTCGCCGACCGCGCCGCCGTCCATCGGACGGTCGAGCTCGAACGGGGCCACGTACGACTTCACGTCGTTCATCCGGCCCCGCATGTAGGGGTCGACCGAGAAGTACCGGTTACGGACGAGGATCCGGCCCTCGCCCGGCTCGGTCACCGGGACGTCGCGCAGGGCGACGTCGCCGGGCTCGGGCCAGCCGTGGGGGCGGGCGACGAGATGCCAGGCGCGGCCGGACGCGGGAAGTGCGGTCATGATGCGGGTCCTCCTCGGGGAATTCTGCGGCGGTGAGCCGGGCGGCCCGGATGAGCCGGACGCCACGGAAAAGCTTCACCACCTGAAACAACCATGCTCCTCAATATTTCATGCTGTCAAACAAATGGGTACCCTGGTGCGCATGGCCACCACCGCGCGCAGAGACCCGCTGACCGTCGAAGTCGTCGAACTCATCGGCAGCGTCGTGGCGCGCTACTACGAGGAGTACGACCAGGCCGCCGCCGAGCACTCCCTCACGGGGGCGCAGGCACGCGTCCTGGGACTCCTCTCCTCGGAACCTATGCCCATGCGCCGGATCGCGCAGAAGTTGAAGTGCGAGCCGTCCAACGTCACCGGCATCGTGGACCGGCTGGAAGCCCGGGACCTGGTGGAGCGCCGCCCGGACCCGGACGACCGGCGGGTGAAGCTCGCCGCGCCGACGGAGAAGGGAAGGGCGACGGCCGCGCGGCTGCGGGACTCGCTGGGCTTCGCCCGCGAGCCGCTCGCCGGGCTCTCCGAGGAGGAGCGGACGACGCTGCGCGACCTGCTGAAGCGGATGCTGGGCCAGGACCCGGCCTGACACCGTCCGTCCCGGAAGGCCCCGGAAGGCCCCGGACAGCCCGGAAGCGCCGGCCCGCCCCGGCTCGCCCATCCGCTCAGGAGCACCACCACAGGAACCACGTGCAGGTCTCGGACGGCTCGGGCTCCGGTTCGGGCGCGGGCGGCGGCGGGGCCGACGAGGTGGGCGCGCCCCCGCTGGGCCTGCCCGTGGGGTCACCCGACGGGTCACCGGGACCCGTCGGGCCCGTCGCGCCGGACGGGCCCGGCTCCGGGTCGCCGGAGCCCGGCGCCTCCGGGTCCGTACCGTCGTCGCCCGGCGCGCCGGAGGCCGGGCCGGACGCGTCGGACGACGCGGCGGGCGCCTCGCCCGGGGACCGGTCCGTCACCGGTTCGCCGCTGCCGCGCGGGGCGGCCGATCCGTCGACGGTCTTCCCCGTACCCGCTCCGGTGGCGGACGCGGAGCCCGGGGACGCGGGCGGCCCCGGGTCGTCGGGCGCGGCCGGGCGGTCGGTGTCGAGGGAGCCGCCGTCCGGGACGACGGACGCGTCCTCCTCGACCGAGGACGCGTGGTCCCGGCCGGGCGTCTCGAACGCGAGCTGCGCCAGGCTGAGCAGGCCGGCCGCGAGCACCACGCCGAGCATGCCGATCAGCACCCGGCGCCCGCGCCGGTCACGGCCGCGCCGGCCCTGCGAAGGCGCCTTGCGCGGGCCCCGGCGGGGGCTCGGCGTCCTACGGCTCGATGTCTTGCCGCTCGATGTCTTACGGCTCGGCGCTTTACGGCGGGAAGCCGCGCGGGAGGCGGAACGCGGGGCAGGACGGGGATCGTGGCCGATCAGACCGATATCACCGTCGATCACGGGTTCGAACTCTCCGTGACCCTCCGCGCCCTGGCCGCCTCCGCCGTCCCGCTCCGGGTGTCCGTGCCGCAGCTCCTCGGCGGGGGTGCCGCATCCGGCGCAGGTCAGTGCGCCGTTGAGGTGCCGTCGGCACTGGTGGCAGTAGTCCATGGCGACCCGAAGATTATGCGGCGCCGGGACAGCGCTGATGTCGGGTCTGTGAGGGTCCTGTGTGGAACGGCGGTTCCGCTGGTGTGCCAGGATCGGGCTCCATGACGTCCAACGGGCCGTTCGGGCCGCTCGACTTCCAGCTCGTACTGCTGCGCAGGATGGCCGACCACCAGCCCGAACTGGTCGACGACGCCCGCCGCGAGCTGGGCGTCTCCCTGGCCGGGATGCGCGAGGCCAACCGCCGCTGGCAGGCCATGGTGCGCTCGCCGCGCTCCCGCTCGGCGGTGGTCCGCTACCGCTCCGTGCTCGGCGAGCCGGAGAGCGTCGTCCGGCGCCGGGTCGGCGATCTGGAGTGCGACGCGCTGCTCTGGCCGGTGCCGCTCTGGCCCGGTCTGCGCTTCGAGGTGATGACCGCGCCGGGCGGCGCGGTGTGGAACGAGTGGCTGGTCCGCGCGCCGGGCGAGACCGGGCCGGAGCTGCGTACGGCGGAGGATCTGCGGCCCTGGTCGTGCACGGTGGACGAGGTGGCGCGGGCGTTCCCGCCGGCCCGGCCGCTGCCGGGGACGGCGCCGACCAGGACGGGGCTGCGCTTCACGCTCCCCGGCGGCGGCGTCCGGGTCGCGGAGTTCACCTGGGGCCTGTTGCAGCGCTGGACGGACTGACGCGCCGACAGGCACGTGACCGGCGCACCGACAGGCACATCACCGGCGCCCTTCGGCCACGCGCCCACGCGCCCACAGGCACCGGACCGCCGCCCGCCCGCGACCCGCCGACGCCCGTACGCCGCCCGGGTGACGCCCGACCGGAGCAGCCCGGCGGGCGCGGCGCGCCCGGGGGCAGCACGATGCCAACAAGGGCCGGCGCCGCCGGTGCTCCACCCCCGCGCTCCCGGGAGAACCTGCCGTGACCGTCAGCCTTGAGCAGTTGCGCCGTTGCCACATCGCCGTCGACCTGGGGGCCGCGAGAACGAGGGTGTTCGTGAAGGGGGCCGGGCTCGTCGTCGACGAGCCGAGCGTCGCCGCCGTGAACACCCGTACGGGCGCGCTCATCGCCGTCGGAACGCTCGCCGAGCGGATGACGGGCCGCACCCCCGACTACATCCGGGTCGCCCGGCCCGTCACCGGCGGCACGGTCGTCGACATCGAGATGGCCCAGCGGATGCTGCGCCACCTCATCGGCGACAAGCTCCGCAGGCAGTTGCGGCGCAAGCCCCGGCTGCGCGCCGCCGCGTCCACCCCGCACGACGCCGACCCGCTGGCCCAGCGCGCCGCCGTGGAGACCCTGGTCGGCCTCGGCGCCCGCCGCGTCGAGCTGGTCGACACGCTGATCGCGGCGGCCGTGGGTTGCGGGCTCCCCGTGGAGCAGCCGACCGCCACCATGATCATGGTGTGCGGGGCGGCGACCACCCAGGTCGCGGTGCTCTCGCTCGGCTCGATCGTGACCGCGCAGCGGATCCCGGTCGGCGGCAACGCGATCGACCACGCGGTGATCCAGCACCTGCGCCACCAGCACGCGCTGATGCTGCCGAGCCAGTCCGTACGCCCGCTGCAACTGGCGCTCAGCGGCAACGGCCTGACCCCGGACGGGCCGACCAAGACCGAGATCCACGGCCGGGACGTGGCCACCGGCGTCGCCCGTTCCGTGCTGGTCGACACCGCCGCCGTACGCGAGGCGATCTACACACCGCTGACCGGGGTCCTCGACGGCATCGGCAAGGTGCTGCGCGACTGTCCGCCGGACCTGGTGGCCGATCTCGCGGACCGCGGGATCATGATGGTCGGCGGGAGCGCGCTGCTGCCGGGGCTCGACGAGATGCTGCGCAAGGCGACGGGGATGCCGGTGGCCATCGCGGAGCGCCCGGACGTCTGCGCCGTGCTCGGCCTCGGGGCGATGCTGGAGGGCAAGATCCAGCCGATGGTCCTGAACCCGCTGGCCGGCGCCCGCTGAGTGCCCCGCGGTCCGGGCCGCCCACACCGCTGGAGGACGTCCTCGGCATCGGCGACGACCTCGAACTGCGCGCCACGCTCCAGCACATCGTGGACAGCGCCACCGAACTCGCGGGCGCGCGGTACGGCGCCCTCGGGGTGGTCGATCCCGAACGGGGCGGGCTGACCGAGCTGTTCACCGCCGGGATGAGCGACGCGGACCGGCAGCGCGTCGGCCGGCTTCCCGACGGCCGCGGCGGCGTGCTCGGACTGCTCCTGAGGGACCCGCGGCCGGTGCGGCTGGACGATCTGACGGCCGACCCCCGGTCGGTGGGGGTGCCGCCGGGCCATCCCCCGATGCGCTCCTTCGTCGGCGTGCCGCTCCAGCTCGACCGGGAGATCCTCGGCAACCTCTATCTGACGGAGAAGCGGGCGGGCTCCTTCACCGAGCAGGACCAGAACCTGCTGCGGGTGCTCGCCTCGCAGGCGGCGATCGCGATCGGCAACGCCCGGCTGTACGGCACGGCACGCCAGCGCGAGCGGTGGATCACCGGGGCGGCCGCCGTGACCAACGCGCTGCTGACCGGTGTGAACGCGATGGACGCGCTGATGACGGTGGCCGAGTCGGCCCGCGCCCTCGCCGACGCCTTCGCGGGGGTGGTGCTCCAGCCGACCGAGGAGGGCGGGATGGAGATCGTCGCCGCGTCCACGTCCGACGACCCGGGGGACATCGTCGGCACCACCATCGCCCCCGGCTCCCCCGTGCTGGTCCAACTGCTGGGCGGGGAGCCGGTGTTCATCGAGGACTCGTCGACCGATCCCCGGATGACCACACACGTACGGTCGCGCTTCGGGCCGAGCATGATGCTGCCGCTCCAGAGCGGCGGCAAGCTGATCGGGACGCTGGCCCTGCCGCGCCGGCGCGGTGGCCTGCCGTACCGCGCGGTCGACCGGCTGCTGGCCACGCAGTTCGCCTCGCAGGCGGCGCTGGCGCTGGTACTGGCGGACTCCCAGCACGACCGGGAGCGGCTGGCGGTGTACGAGGACCGCGACCGGATCGCCCGCGATCTGCACGATCTGGTCGTGCAGCGGCTGTTCGCCACGGAGATGATGCTGGAGTCGACCCGGCGGCGGGTGGCCGAACCGTCCCTGGACGGGCTGCTGGGGCGCGCGGTGGACGAGCTGGACTCGACCATCCAGGAGGTACGGACCACGATCTTCGCCCTCCAGCAGCCGCCCGCCGACGGCCCGACGGGCGTACGCGGCACGGTCCTGCGCGAAACGGGCGGCGCGGCGGTCCTGCTGGGCTTCCGGCCGTCCGTACGGTTCAGCGGCGCCGTGGACACGCTGGTGAGCCCGCGGGTCGCCCGGGAGCTGCTGGCCGCGCTGCGCGACGCGCTGGCCGCCGCGCACCGGCGCGGCGGGGCGACGGCGGTCGAGGTGGAGGTCGACGCGACGGCCCGGTCGGCGGACGGCACGGGCGCGGTCCGGCTGGTGGTGACGGACAACGGGCGGCGCGAGGACTGCGGTACCGGGGGCACGACAGTGACCTGGGAGGCACCAAGGTGACCGCCGTCCCGGTGCGTCACGGGCTACGGCTTGCGGCCCACGGCTCCGTACGCGTCGACCTCCACCGGCACGGTGTCCGCCTCCGGGCGCCACCGCGTGACCTGCTCGACACCGGGCTCCACCAGGTCGAGGCCGTCGAAGAAGCCGCCGATCTCCTCGACACCGCGCACGTAGTAGGGGACGGCCCCGCTCTTGTTGTACGCGTCCGACGCGGCGATCATGCCCTCGCTGGTGGAGGTCGAGTCGCTGATGACCAGGTAGCTGCCCGAGGGCAGGCCCGCCATCAGCCGCGCGACGAGCGAGCGGGCCTCCTCGTACTCGGCGACATGGCCGAGCGTGTTGAGGATCATCAGCGCGACCGGCTGCGAGAGGTCCAGTGTGCCCCCGGCCGCCTTGAGTATCTCCGCGGGCTCGTAGAGGTCGGCGTCGAGGTAGTCGGTCCTCCCCTCGGGCGTGCTGGTCAGCAGGGCGCGCGCGTGGGCCAGCACCAGCGGGTCGTTGTCGACGTAGACGATCCGGGCGTCCGGGGCGACGCGCTGGGCGACCTGGTGGGTGTTGTCGGCGGTCGGCAGGCCGGTCCCGATGTCGAGGAACTGGCGTACGCCCTGCTCCACCGCGAGGTGCCGGACGGCGCGGCCGAGGAAGTGACGGCTCGTCCGGGCCACGTCGACCAGGCCGGGGAAGATCTCCTTGATGTGGTCGCCCACCGCGCGGTCGACCTCGTAGTTGTCCTTGCCGCCCACGAAGTAGTTCCAGAAGCGCGCGGAGTGCGGCTTGCCGGTGTCGATCCGCGCCCGGACGGCGGCGGTGGACTCGAAGCGGGGATCACGGTCGGACACGGGAGAAGCGCCTCCTCGGCGGACACGGCAGCGGGTCAGGGAGCACCAACCTAGACGAACGCGCACCTGAGCCGCACCTTTCGATCGCCCCAACTCCCCATGACTGCGGCCTACTTGGCCCACGCGGGGGGCGCGTCAGACGAGGTTGTGTCCGGGGCTGACCGTGGAGCCGCTCCAGTCGAGCGCCGGGGCGGCGTCGGTCACGGCGAGGGCGGCGGCGGCCGTCCACCCGTTGCCTGTCAGGTCGTTGCCCGCGATGACGCACCCGGTGGCGGACGCGGCGGCCGAGACCCCGTTGACGGTGGTGCCGCCGTCCCTCCTGACCTGGTTGGCGGTGACGAGGCAGCCCGGGGAGGTCAGCCGGATACCGGCCGACGAGGCGGCGCGGATCGTGTTGCCGGACACGGTGGCGTTCCCGCCGGGCGCGGTGGCGGCGCCGACCATGATCCCGTGGTTGGCGGCGGTGCCGTCGACCAGGTTGTTCGCCACGACGGCGCCCGCGCACCCCGCGATGTTGATCCCGTTCGACCCGGCCGCCGTGACCGAGTTGCCGGTGACGGTGACACGGTCGCTGCGCTGGGCGAGGATGCCGCCCCCGCCGGTGCCGGTGGTGCGGTTGCCCTCGATGACGGTGCCGGTGGCGTAGTCGGTCCGTACGCCGTAACCGCCGCCCCCGCGCACCGTGTTGCCCCGGACGATCACATCGCTCCAGAGGGCGTTGGCCAGGCCCGCGACCCGGATCCCGGCATCGGTGCCCGGCCCCTCGACGATGTTGTCGCTGATGGTGAGGGCGCCGCAGCGCTGCGGCGGCGCGGCGGCGGTGGCCGCGCGGATGCCCGCCCCGCCGGTGCCGGAGATCCGGTTGCCGGAGATGACGGAGTCCCGCCAGTAGAGGGCGAGGATCCCCGTGTCGTAGGCGCCGGTGATCTCGCAGTCCCGGACGGTGATCCGGTCGAAGTACGAGCCGGCCACGGCGGCGTGCGTACCGACGGCGCGCCCCCAGTCGCCGAGCCGGGCGGACGGGCCGAACCAGCAGCCGGTGATCTGGATGTCCCGGCAGGCCGTGCCGTCGAACTCGCCGATGGCGCTGGAGCCGCTCTTGGCGATGTCGAGCTGGACGGCCTCGGAGGTCCGTCTGCTCCCGTCCGGGGTGTTGTCGACGAACCCCTCGAAGCGGCAGTCCACGATCCGGCACCCGCTGACGGCGTTGACCTCGATGCCGTGCGCGCCCGAACAGTCGCGGAAGACGGCGTCCTTGACGAGGATGTCCGAGCAGTGGATGAACGTCATGATGTTGGTCGTGCCGGTGACGACACCACTGCCGTCGGCGGCCCGGTAGGCGTTGCCGTCCCAGGTGCCGCCGTACACGCGGATGTGCGAGTGCCCGGCGTACGCGGGGAAGGAGTCGTCCCCGTAGAAGTTGCGGAAGCAGCCGGTCGTGGCGTGGATGGAGCGGATGGTCGCGCCGTGGGCGACGACCGTGGTGTTCGCCCGGCAGACGACGAACGTGAACACGTTGTACGTGCCGCCGGGCGGGAAGAGGACGATGCCGCCGCCGGCCTCGTAGGCGGCGTCCAGGGCCGCCTGGACGGCCGCGGTGTCATCGGCGACGCCGTCCCCGAGGGCGCCGAAGAGCATCGGGTTGAAGACCCGCTGCCCGGACAGGTCGACCGGCGTGGTCAGCGGCCCGACACCGGCCTGCTCGGTCCCGTGGCCGGCGGCGACACGGTCCCGGGCCGCACCGCCGCCGGCCACGCGCTCCCCGGCCACGCGCTCCCTGGCGGCGCGGTACCGCCGTACGACACGGCCGGCGGCGTCGGGGTACTCGTACTCGATGGCCGGGACGTCCGCCACCAGGAACGTCCGCAGGGCTCCGGGGGACGCGGTGCCCGCGCCGTTGCTGAGGAGCACGTCGATCGGTGTCGTGCCGTCCGCCTCGAAGACGCCGCCGGTCACCTCACCGCCGCCCCCGGCGACGCGCAGGGTGACCGGGCAGTCGGGGAGGGCCTCGCCGCCCGCTGTGGTGAGGACGTCGGAGGGCGTCCCGCCGTAGGTGTAGAGCGTCATCGGATCGGCCCTTCTTCGCCGCGGATCCAGTAACTCCTTCTGCTGTTTACCCAGATACGGCGGACGGCTCCACGGTTCCGATTCCCTTGTTGTCATGATGATATGACGGAGAGTCAGTCCCATGTCCGGCGGCGACCAGACGACTAGGCGAGCAGATACGCCTTCACGATGGTGACGTCGTACGTGTTGCCGTTCTTGTCCGTGAGCTTCGCCTTGAACGAGACGGAGGCGGCGTTCCCCGGGTGGCTCAGGGAGAGCCTCCGCTCCCCCTTCCTGACGGTGACCGGCGCCTTGGACCACTTCTTGCCGCCGTCGTAGGAGACCTGTACGGAGAGGGACTTGAAGCCCTTCGCCGCCGTGCCCTGGACGGTCAGCGGAACCGTGAACTTCCTGCCCGCCGCGGCGGTGCTCGCCAGGCTGAGCTTCGGCGCGAAGCGGACCGTGGAGAGCGGAAGCGTCGAGACGCCGTCGCCGGAGGGCCGCTTGGAAGTGAAGGTCCAGGCGGCGGCGAGGCGGGTGGTGACGCCCGCGACCTTGGTGGAGCGGGTCGCCTCCGTGCTGATCCGGTAGGCGGCGGACGCGGCGGGCAGCCCGTCGACGTCCCCGCAGAGCGGCTCCTCGGTGTCGACGAGCTTCTTGCCGCCGGCGGAGATCACCGTCCGCTGCCGTGTCGTCACCGAGCTGCCGGAGTGCCCGGCTCCGTCAGTGAACTCCGGTACGCAGAAGCTCAGTTCGTCACCCTCCCGCCGGGCGGTGTTGAGTGCGTCGACCTTGGGGCCGAACACACCGACGTTGAAGGTCCGTTCGTACGACTTCTTCGGCAGGTAGACCCGAGGAGCGCTCTCCTCAAGGACGACGTCCAGGTCCGGTCCGTCGCCGCTGCTCTGGCCGACGTTGAACCACCACGCGACCCCCTTGGGCGCGGAGAGATACGTCTTCGCCGTGGCGGGCAGGGCGAAGGGCCTCGTGACCGTCTGGTACCCGTCCCCCGACGCCATCTCCCAGGTCGGGCTGATCACGCCCTTGCGGTTCTTGGCGGAGGCACCGATCTTCTGGTTCACCTGGGCCAGTTCACCCCTGACCACCCGGTGGGTGAAGCCGGTGTGGAGCGAACCCGAGCGTGCGTAGAGGAGGTTGTAGCTGGTGCTGCCCTTCTGCCAGGTGCCGCCCACCTGCGAGCCGAACCGCGCCGCCGGCAGCGCCGGGCCGACCTGGCCCATGCGGAAGCCGTCGAAGGAGCGGAGCACCAGGGCGTTGGCGTAGGAGTGTTCCGGCACGTCCAGGTGGTAGCGCGCGTACACCTCGGCGCTCCTGGCGGACTCCGGCACGGTGATCTTCACCGGCTTCGCCCGGCGGGCGTCGAACGTGACGGTGGAGTTCTTGGTCACCGAGATCCTCGGCCGCACCATCAGCGCGAGGTCCGGGTCGGTCTTCGCCCCCTTGCGCGTCTCGACGGGGGCCTCGATCAGATACGTGCCCTTCGGCACCCGGACCCTGACGACACCGTCGCCGTCGGTGTCGTACACCTCCTCCCAGAGGTCGATGTCGTGGCCGTAGACCGTGGAACCCGACTGCGAGGGCCTGCCCTTGGTGTCGAGGTACCGCAGGGTGAGGTCGTACGCCTCCGCCTCGCGCAGAACGGCGAAGGAGGTACGGACGCGCTGGCCGCCCGCGGTCGCCCTGGCGACCAGCGTCCCGGTGTACGTGCCGTTGAGGCTCCCGCCGATCCGGGTGTCCGCGGTGAGGCCGACGCGCGCGGTGCCGCCCGCGGGGACGGTGACCCGGTCGGCTCTGGCCGTGAAGAAGCCGGCGGGGGCGGGCTTGCCCTGGGGGCCGGTGGTCTCCAGCGACAGGTCGAGGGTGACCGCCTTGGTGCCGGTGTTGCGGTAGGTGATCTGCTTGGTCACCGGCTTGTCGTCGGTGTGCGGCCACTGCTGGAGCCCGAAGTTCACCGAGGTCTGCTCGCTCACCACGCTCTGGGTGATCGCCTTGGTGAGATCCGCGCGCCCGGTCCCCTGCTGGAACGGCGTCAGACCGGTGCCCGGCTTCGCGGAGGCGGTCAGCGCCTGCTTGATCCGCTGCCCGCTCCAGTCCGGGTGCTGCTGGGCGAGGATCGCGGCCGCCCCCGCCACATGCGGCGTCGCCATCGACGTACCCGACATGGAGACATAGCCGTCGGCGGCCGGATCGCCGAGCTGGCCCTGGGCGGCCTTCGCGGCGACGATGTCCACACCGGGCGCCGTGATGTCGGGCTTGAGCGACCCGTCCGCCGTCGGCCCCACACTGGAGAAGTCGGCGATCCTGTTCTTGCGGTCGACCGCCCCGACCGTGAGCGCGGACGCCGCGCTGCCCGGGGAACCGATGGTCTCCTCCAGCGGGCCCTCGTTGCCCGCGGCGACGACGAAGAGGATGTTCTTCTCCGCGGAGAGCCGGTCGACCGCCGCCTCCAGCGGATCGTGCTCCACGGTGTCCTGACCGCCGAGGCTGAGGTTGGCGATCCTCGCGCCCTGGCCGGCCGCCCACTCCATACCGGCGATGATCCCGGAGTCCTGACCGGACCCCTCGTCGTCGAGCACCTTGGCATCGAGGATCTTCGCGCCGGGCGCGACGCCCTTGTACTTCCCGCCGGACTTGGCGCCGGAGCCCGCGGCGGTCGACGCGACATGCGTGCCGTGCCCGACGTGGTCGACGGTGTTGCCCGACCCGGAGAAGTCCTTCTGCGCGACCTCGACACCCTTCAGGTCCGGATGCGTCTGGTCGACCCCGGTGTCCAGCACCGCGATCTTCACACCCTTGCCGTCGAACCCGGCCCCCCACGCGGTCGGCGCGCCGATCTGCGCGACGCTCTTGTCCAGGCCGGCCTTGCGCTTGCCGTCGAGCCAGACGCGGGCGATGCCGGTCGCCACCGTACGGTCCTCGCCACGCCCCGCGGTGGGTGCCGTGAAGGCGCTCCAGACCTCGGCGGAGCCGTCCTTGGGCGCGGTCAGCGCCTCGCCCTTGACGGACGGGAGGCTCCGCCGGACCGAGACCTCCGCGGCCGAGATCGCCGACTTCGCCCGCGCCCTGTCCCGCGTGTCCGTCGCGTACGAGACGATCAGCGGCAGCGTCGAGCGGTGCGCGTCGTCGTACTTGTCCCTGATCAGCCCCGTCACATTGAACAGCCGCCGGTCCAGCCTGCCCTCGGCCACCAGCTTCGCCGCGTCGGACGGTACGACGTACGTGGCGTCACCGACCCGCCGCACGGATATCCGGACGCCCTCACGGCCCGCCGCGGGCTCGACGCGCGACACCCGGCCCTTCACGTCCACGTGCACCCGGTCCCCGGTGATGAGGGTGACCACGGGCCTTTCACCTCGCACCGGCGGCGTCCCCGGCCCCTGGACCGTGTCCGTCTCCCCCGCGCCGACGGCGGACGCCGTACCCGAAGCGGCCCCGGACGTGAGCCCTGCCGTCAGCACCGCGGCCACGACGGCGGCTCCGGCTCGTCGTCTGTTGTTCCTGCGCAACTCTTCCCCACCCCTGAGACATGAGATCGAACATCACTTCCGGACCGGTCGGGCACACGCGGCACGACCGGTCGCCGTACCCGGCGCGAACCGGACGACCGGGCGCCGTACCGCGGTCAGGCGCCGCTCGTACCGGCACTGCCGGCACCCGCGTTGCCACGCTGCCTGCCGGCGAACCAGCGGTACAGCGTCCCGAGCGCGACCGCTTGGACGACGGCCCCGAAGACGACACCGAACCAGGCCATCGGGCCGGAGATCGTCGTGAAGAGCAGCGAGGTCGGAGCCGTGACGAAGAACAGCCACACCCCGGCGAGGCTGGCGTCCGCGTGCTCGATGAACAGGGTGTCCACGGCGACCCAGAGCCCGACGGCGCCGACCAGCGCCAGATAGGCGAGAGCCGCCGGGTTCAGCAGGTAGTGGCGGAACATCTCGGGGAGGGAACGCTGCGCGGGGGTCATCTCGAACTCCTGTGAACCGTAGTGGTGTTGGGTTCAACAATCGCGGTGCGGAGCGGCGGCCACCTGAGTACTCCTACTCACCTTCGCCTGCGCGATCCGACGTGTGCGTTCCGTCCGCGTCCACGGGCAGCGTTCACCGCCCATGCGGCGGCCCGCTCGAACACGGCATCGCGCGACTGACACGCACCGGTGCGGTACGGACCGGCACGGCGCGGCGTGCCCGTACCGGGTGCGGGGCGTCCCTAGGATCCGCACGTGACAAATCCCCTTTTCTTACGCCTTCGGTCGCATCGTGCCGTGGTGCTCGCCGCCCTCGCCGCCGCCACCGCGCTCCTCGGATTCCAGGCGGCACCCCCCACCCACGCGGGCGCCCCCGCCCGTGTCCCTGTCCAACTGCTCGCCCTCAACGACCTGCACGGCAATCTCGAACCCGTCGACGGCGCCGCCGGCCGTATCACCCACCGGGGCACGCCCGTTCAGGCGGGCGGCCTGGCACAGATGGCCACGCTGATGGACGAGGCCCGCGCGGGCCGTACGAACAGCCTGACCGTCGCGGCGGGCGACATGATCGGCGGCAGCCCGCTGCTGTCGGCGATCTTCCACGACGAGCCGACGGTCGACGCGCTCGACGAACTCACGCTCACCGCCTCCTCGGTGGGGAACCACGAGTTCGACGAGGGCCCGCAGGAGCTGCGGCGCATCATCGACGGCGGCTGTCATCCGCAGGACGGGTGCGCGCCGGACGCCCCGTACGCGGGGGCCGGTTTCACCTATCTCGGTGGCAATGTGACCGCGCGGGGCGCCGACACCCCGCTGTTCCCTCCCTATACGGTCAGGACCCTGCCCACCGGGCAGAAGATCGGTTTCATCGGTGTGGTGACCAAGAACGCGCCGAGCGTCATCAACGCGTCGATGATCCGCGACGTGGAGTTCCACGACGAACTCCCGGTCATCGAGAAGTACTCGAAGGAACTCACCAAGCAGGGCGTCAAGGCGCAGGTACTGCTGATCCACGAGGGTGAGACCGTCAACGGCGTGGCGGGCGCGAAGTGCGACGAGGGCGGTCCCGGCGCGCGGCTCGAAGGCCGGATCAAGGAGATCTCCCAGAAGGCCCCGACCGCCGTCGATCTGGTGATCAGCGGCCACTCGCACGACTCGTACGAGTGCGTCGTCCTCGACCCGGCGAACAAGCGCCGGTCGGTCACCCAGGCGGACTCCTTCGGCCGGTCCTTCACCGACCTGCGTTTCGAGCTGAACGGCCAGGGCGACATCCTGCGCAGTACGGTGACGGCCCAGCACCGGCCCGTCCCCGTCACCACCGCTCAGCAGCCGGCGATGGCGAAGCTCGTCGACACCTGGCGCGGCCGTTCCGAGGAGCAGGCCAACCGGGTCATCGGATACATCGCCGGGGACATGCCCGGCCGTGGCGCCACCGTTCCCGAGACCCCGCTCGGCAGCCTCATCACCGACGCCCAGGTCGCGGCGGCCCGCGGGTACGGCGCGGACTTCGCGCTCACCAACCCGGGCAGCATGCGGGCCGACCTCATCCACAAGGACGGCGGGGCGGTCACCTACGCCGACGCCTACCGGGTGCAGCCCTTCGCCAACGCGCTGTGGGTACTGCCCATCACTGGAGAGCAGTTGGTCACCGCGCTCAAGCAGCAGCTCAGCGGCGGCAACGAAGTCAAGACGGTCTTCCTGCAACTGTCGAAGGAACTCAGCTACTCCGTCGACATGAGCAGGACCGGAGCCGACCGGGTGCTCACCGACACGATCCGGCTGAACGGACAGCCCCTGGACCGCGCGGCGACGTACAAGGTCGTACTCAACGACTTCCTCGCCAACGGCGGGAACAACTTCGGCGTCTTCGCCGAGATCCCCACCCGCGAGGGCGGCGACATCACCGACCTCGACGCGCTCGCCTCCTACCTGACGGACACCACCTCCGCCGACAACCCGGCCCCGGTACCGGCGCCGGGCAGGATCACCTTCGTCACCCAGTAGGACCGTCTCGCCGGCGACTCGGACACGGCGACCGGCGGACAAGGGGCGGCGGAGAGTCTCCGCCGCCCTTTCACGGGATCGCGGCGAGCTTTACGCGGCAGCCGCGTCAGCCCGTCAGTCCGCCGCGATGCCGCCGATCCGAGTGACGAGGAGGTCGAGCCGTTCCTCCTGGCCGTCCAGGGGGATACGGCCGCTGTCGGACAGGACAGCCATGCCGTGCACCGCGCTCCAGGTGACCTCGGCGAACAGTTCGCGGCGCTCGTCGTCCGGGCGGAAGCAGCTGACGAACTCGCCGAAAGCGGCCCGTAGCGGCGGTGGTGTCCGGGCGCTCGCGAACTTCACGTCGGTGGGCAGGACGAACATGGCCTGATACAGGGCAGTCCGCGCGGTCGCGAAATCCAGATAGGCGCGGCAGACGGCGCGCAGGGCCCGCCCCGGCTCGGGGGCGGCCTGCCGCGCACGGCGCAGGTGGGCCGCGAGTTCACCGAAGCCGTCGACGGCGACGGCGCTCACGATGGCGTCCTTGCCGTCGAAGTGGCTGTACAGCACCGGCTGGCTGTACTCGACGCGTTCGGCCAGCCGCCGCGTCGTCACCGCCTCCCAGCCTTCGGCCTCCGCGAGTTCGCGCGCGGCTGTGACGATCAGCTGATGACGGTGGGCGCGTTCACGTTCACGGCGTTCGTTGATGGCGGACATGGCCACATCCTAGCAACGCTAGACATCCTGCCGAAGGTATGGCTATCGTCGCTACTGCAGCTAGCGCCGCTAGTAATCGTGGCGCTGCCACCGAGAGGGGAAGCAACCCATGCTCACCAACGTCGCCACCGTGCTCGCCGGACTGATCGGCGCGGGCATCATCCTCATCGGCGTGCGCGCCTTCCGGACACCCCGGGCCGCGGTGGACTTCGGCATCCCCGACACGCCGACCGAGGACCGGACCTTCCAGGCCTGGCTGACCGTCAAGGCCGTGCGCGACATAGCCTCGGGCCTCTTCGTCTTCATCCTGCTGGCCGGAGCGACACCCCACTTGCTGGGCTGGTTCATGCTGGCCGCCACCGGCATCCCCGTCGGCGACGCACTGATCGTGCTGCGCAGCAACGGGCCCAAGGCGGCTGTCTACGGCATCCACGGGGCCACCGCCGTGGTGATGCTGGCCGTCAGCGTGCTCCTGCTCCTCGCGTGACCGCGTGTCCCGCCGTCGGGGCAGCCCGGCGGATCAGACCGGGTCCTCGCCGGCCGGCGCGGGCACCGCTCGGGGACGCAGGACCATGAGCGACGGGGCGGACGGGGCTTCGGTCGGATCGGGGATACCGACGAAACGAGTGTCCATTCCGGTCATGACCGCGCATGCCCGGCAGACCGCCGCACGCGAGTCCGGTACTCCAGGCCGCATGGGGGTGAACCGATGGTTTCGCGCGGTTGAACCTTCGTGGCCGAAGCACAGTTGGGCGCCTGCGGCGGAACGCGTGCGGTGGCCGGGCTGATCTCCTTGGCCGAAACAGTCAGTCACCCGAGGAGTCGCCCGGTGTCGAGCATCACGTCCGCCGCTCTGCGTACCGTTCCCGCGAGCGGCAGATCCGCACCGCCCAAGGGGCACGCCCCGCGGCTCGACATCCAGGGGCTGCGCGCGGTGGCCGTCGGGCTGGTGGTGCTCTCCCACGCCGGTGTGTCCCAGGTCAGCGGCGGTTACGTCGGTGTCGACGTCTTCTTCGTGATCTCCGGGTTTCTCATCACGTCGCTGCTGCTGCGCGAACTCGCCGCCACCGGCCGGATCTCGGTGCGTTCCTTCTACGCGCGCCGGGCACTGCGGCTGCTTCCCGTGTCGTCCCTGGTCATCGCCGTCACACTGGTCGGTGCCTGGCTGTTCCTGTCGACGGCGCGGCTCGCCGAGTACGCGGGCGACGCCCTCGCCGGCGCGCTGTACGTGGTCAACTTCCGGCTGGCGGCGGCCGGTACGGACTATCTCGCCCAGAACAGCCCGCCGTCGCCGTTCCAGCACTTCTGGTCGCTCGCCGTGGAGGAGCAGTTCTACCTGGTGTGGCCGCTGCTCCTGCTGCTCACCTGGCGATTCGCCCGCGGCCGGCGCCGGCTGGTCGCGGTGCCGCTCGGGGTCCTGTGCCTGGGCTCCTTCGCGGCGAGCCTCCTCGTGACGGACTCCTCGGCGCCGTGGGCGTACTTCGGCTCCCTCACCCGGGCCTGGGAGCTGGGCGCCGGCGCGCTCCTGGCGCTGGGCAGCGGCCGGCTGGAACGGCTGCCCGCCGCCGTCGCGGCCCCGCTGACCTGGCTCGGCCTGGCCTGCGTCACCCTGGCGGCGCTCCGGTACGACGACGCGACGCCCTTCCCCGGCTACCACGCCCTGCTGCCGGTCGCCGGTACCGCGCTCGTCCTGGCCGGCGGCTGCGCGCCCGCCCCGTACGGCGCGGGATGGTTGCTGGGGCGGCGACCGCTGGTGTGGCTCGGCGGACTCTCGTACGGCTGGTACCTGTGGCACTGGCCGCTGCTGGTCATCGCCCCGGTGGCGCTGGGCCGCGCCGACGGCACGGCCGGCGTGCCGCTCGCGCTCGGGCTGTCCGCGGCGGCGCTGGGCCTGGCGTGGCTGACCCTGCGCCTCGTCGAGAACCCGGTCCGCTTCCACCGGGCCTTCCGCAGGCGCCCGCGCCGCGCCCTGGTCCTCGGTACCGCGCTGACGGCCGGCGCCTCGGCACTGTCCCTGACGGCGACCGCGGTCCCGCCGACGATCGAGGTGGGCGCCCCGGCACCCGCGCTGGCGCGCGCCCTCTCCGACGCACCGGCCCCGCAGGCGCGTCTCACCGAACTCCTCGCGTCGTCCCCCACCGCCCTGCCGAGCAACCTCACCCCGCCCCTGCCGGAGGTACGGTCCGCCCGCTCCGCGGTCTACCGGGACGGCTGCCACGCCGACTACGCCGCCACCACCACCCGGCCCTGCGTCTACGGCGACCGGACGTCCTCCCGTACGGTCGTCCTCTTCGGCGACTCCCACGCGGCCCAGTGGTTCCCGGCCCTGCAACGGCTCGCGACCGCACGCGGCTGGAAGCTGGTCTCGCTGACGAAGGCCTCCTGCAAGGTCGCCGACGTCACCATCGTCAGCAGACACGCGCCGTACACCGCCTGCGACACCTGGCGCGCCGACGCCATCGCGAGGATCAGCACGCTCCGCCCCGACCTGGTCGTCGTCTCCTCCTCGGACGCGGGAGACCCGGCCCGCCCCGCCGCCGACCCGCTCCGCCAGTGGACCACCGGCTTCGCGAACACCTTCCGGGACCTGGGGAGTTCCGGCGTCCGCGTCGCCGCCCTGCTCGACACCCCGTGGCCCAAGGGCGACCCGATCGACTGCGCCGCCGGGAACTCCCTGCAACTGCGCGCCTGCGCGAACCACGTGCCGGACACGACCCCCGACGCGACCCGCAGTACCGCCCTCCGAGCCGCCGCGTCCACCACCGCCACCACCGTCATCGACCCCACCCCCTGGCTCTGCGCGCCCCGCACCGGCATCTGCCCGGTGGTGGTCGCCGACACCGCCGTCTACCGCGACGACAGCCACCTCTCGGAGGCGTACGCCGCCGCGCTCGCCCCGGTTCTGGCACCCTCGCTGGACCGTCTCGTGGCTGCGCCCTGATCGCGGGCACACCCGGAACACACCGGCGCAACGTGCGTCACAGGCATACAGTAATGCCCATGAAGCAAGAAGACGGAGAGCTGGACAGCCTCGTACGCAAGCGGATCCGCGCTCTGCGGGTGGCGCAGAGCTGGTCCCTGGAGGAGCTGGCCACGCGCGCGAACCTCAGCCAGTCCTCGCTGAGCCGGATCGAGAACGGTCAGCGCCGCCTGGCCCTGGACCAGCTCGTCATCCTCGCCCGCGCCCTGGACACCACCCTCGACCAACTCGTCGAGACGGCCGCCGACGACGTGGTCATCAGCCCGATGATCGACGGCGCCCGCGGCCGGATGCGCTGGCCCGTCAAGGGCGATCCCGGCATGACCGTCGTACGCCAGCGGATGACCGAACCGCCCCCGGACAACCCCGCCCGTATGCGCGCCCACCCCGGCCGCGAATGGCTCGTCGTCCTGTCCGGCACCGCCGTTCTCATGCTCGGCCACCGGCGCTTCCGCGTCGAGACCAACCAGGCCGCCGAGTTCCCCACGATGATGCCGCACGCCATCGGCGCCGAGGGCGGCCCGTGCGAGATCCTGGGCATCTTCGACCGCGACGCCCGCCGCGGCCACCGGAAGGACGACCCCGACCGCGACGCGGGAGGCGACAGCGACTGACCGACGGGCTCGCCCGGCGAGGCCGGACACCGCGCGGTCTTGCATGCCAGGCAGCACATCGGCCCATTTTCTTGCGTTTACGGAAAGACATCGTGCCGCACACGCATGACCGTCCTACGGTGCCGGTATGACCCAAACGCATCAGCACACTCCTCACGACCACACGCACCAGCACCACCACGGGCACGGGTACGACGACGGCATTCAGGCGGAGATACTCGACCTGGACGCCGAGATCCTCGCCGAGCACACGGCCTCCATCACCGCATGGCTCCCGCTGCGGACCGCCCCCCGCCGGATCGTGGACCTGGGCTGCGGCACCGGGGCGGGGACCTTCGCCCTCCTCGACCGCTTCCCCCAGGCGCATGTCACCGCCGTCGACACCTCGGCCGGACACCTCCAGCTCCTGCGCGAGAAGGCCGGCGCGCGCGGCGTAGAGGAACACGTGCACACCGTGCGGGCCGACCTCGACACCGCCGCATGGCCCGACCTCGGCACACCGGACCTGGTGTGGGCCTCGGCCTCGATGCACCACATGGCCGACCCCGGCCGCGTCCTGCGCACCCTCCACGAACTGCTCGCACCCGGCGGCCTGTTCGCCGTCGTCGAGCTGTCGGGCCTGCCCCGCTTCCTGCCCGAGAACGCCCCCGAGAACAGGCCCGGCCTCGAAGAGCGCTGCCACACCGCGGCCGACAGGCTCCACGCGGCACACCTGCCCCACCGCGGAGCCGACTGGGGACCGATGCTGACCACCGCCGGATTCGCCGTCGAGGGCGAACGCACCCTCACCGTGCACATCGAGGGCGGCGGCGACGACGCGATCGGCCGCTACGCCCACGGCAGTCTCCAGCGCTTCCGCGGCAGCGCCGCCGCGGCGGAACTCGACCCCGAGGACCTCGCCGCGCTCGACGAACTCCTCGACACCGACCGCCCGCACAGCCTCCTGCGTCGCGGCGACCTCTCCGTACGCACCGAACGCACCGTCTGGGCCGCGCGCCGCCCCTGATCTCCCCACCCTGGTCACGTACGAGGGCGGCTCGGCCGGAACAGGCCCCGGGCGCGCCGGCGACCGGTCAGCGCAGGATGCCCGCGACCAGTTCTTCCCAGTTCCGGAAGACAATGCGCTCGCGGTCGGTGGCGCTGATCGGCGCCGTGTCCAGAAAGCGGCGCGCGGATCCGGCGCGCTCGGTGTTGAACGGGTGGTCGGAGGCGTACATGTTCCGCTCGGCCCCCACGGTCTCCAGGGCCCGCCGGAGATACGTGTGGCTGGAGATGCCACCCGGCGTGGTCAGGCCGGCGTCGTAGTGCCACCCGAGCGAGATGAACACCTTGCCGAACGGAAACTTCTTGAGGCTGAGATCTTTCATGTGATTGTCCATCAGGTGTAAAAGGCGAGTTCTCGGCAGCCACGCGCGGTCAGTCACACGCCCGGCCGCGGGGAGAGCGGACTCGCGGCTCACGACCGCGCCCGGTGGGCAGCCTCCGCCGCGTCCGGGGGCGTGGTCGGGTAGACATCGGCGTCGAAGAACCGGGCGAAGGGCAGCGTTGCCAGCGTCTCCGCGACATGCTTCTCGTCGGCGGCGACGACCTCGATGAACGTTGCCCGCCGGGCGGGGGAAACATGGTGGGCGCCGATCCTCCCCTCCAGGCGCAGCACCTCCAGCTGCTTCTGCTCGTCATCCCTCAGGGCGGCGAATTCCGCGAGGTCCGTGTCGTCGCGGAGAGTTGCGAACACCATGAACGTCTGTGCTACGGCGGGATTCGGGGTCGTCGACATGGTCAGTCCTATCGATGTGCGGCCGGTGGTGTCATCTACGAACTCAGGGCAGGAAGCCCACACTTGTCGGGTCTCGAACGACGCCGATGGTCACTCGGTGGTGATGATGAGCTTGCCCCCCTTGGGGGTGCGGTTGCGTTCGAGCTCCGTGAGCGCCGCAATCGCCTTGCCCAGCGGCACGGCGCGGGCAACCGGCAGCCGCAGTATCCCCTTCCCGGCAGCCTGCGCGACCGCGTCGAGGTCCTCCACGACAGGTTTCCCGATCAGCACCCGATACGGTCCCGGCAGGGCGCTCCGCACGAACTTCGCCGGCGTGGGGTTGATGTCGATGATGCGGCCGCCAGGCTTGAGCAACGCCTGTGCCGCTTTGACCGGCAGCGTGCCGGCCGTGTCGAGGACGATGTCGAATCGCCCGGCGAGCTTCGTCGCGTCGAAGTCGAAATCGACGATCGGGAAAATACCGAGATCGTGCGCCTCGTGCACGGCGACGCCAGCGCGGCAGCTGCCTCCCACCGTGGCGCCGTGCGCCACGGCGATCTGTGCGGCAGATCGGCCGACTCCACCGAGGCAGCCGTGGATGAAGACGGCCTGCCCGGCGCGCAACTTTCCGGTGCTGACCAACGCCTGAAAGGCGGTGAGCCCGACAACGGGGATCGCGGCGGCCTCCTCCCAGGAGAGACTCGCCGGCTTTGCCACGACCGCCTTCTCCTCGGCGACGGCCATCTCGGCGAACGCCCCGGCCGCCTTGATGCCTGCCCCGCCGAGCACTTCGTCGCCGACGCCGAGCCGAGTGACGTGGGCGCCGACCGCCGCCACGACGCCCGCGAAGTCGTGGCCCAAGCCGCGCGGGAACCGCCGGCCGGTCATGATCTTCATCTCGCCGTTGCGGATCTTCCAGTCCATCGGGTTCGCGGCCGCCGCCTTCACACGGACCAGGACCTCACCGGGGCCAGGCCGAGTCGGCTCGAAATCCTCGAACCGCATCACCTCGGGACCGCCGTACCGGTGGTACTGGATGCGCTTGATCGCCGTCATGGTGAACACCTCCACGCGCTGATGTCATCAGATGACATCACCTTACCAGACTGATGTCATCGAGCGACATCAGTGCGTGAGCCGACAGGCGACAGCAGTAAACTCGCGGCATGGGACGATGGGAGCCTGGAGCCGGTGGCCGACTGCGCGAGGCCGCACTCACCCTGTATCTGGAGCATGGCTTCGAACAGACCATGGTGGCCGACATCGCCGAACGGGCCGGCGTGACCGCCCGCACCTTCTTCCGCCACTTCGCCGACAAGCGCGAGGTCCTCTTCGACCGGTCGCCCGAACTGGAGGAGAAGTCGCTGGCCGCGCTGGAGGCGGCTCCCGCCACCGCGTCGACGCTGGAACTCGTCGCGGCCGCGCTCGACTCCGTGGCCGACGTCATCGGACAGGACCGCGAGCTCGCGCGGAAGCGGCACACGGTGATCATGGCCAACGCCGATCTCCGGGAACGTGAACTGATCAAGCTCGCAGACATGTCGGCCGCACTCGCCGACGGGCTTCGACGGCGCGGCGTCGGCGACACCGAGGCCAGTCTGGCCACCGAGGCCGGCTCCGCGGTGTACCGGGTCGCCTTCCAACGCTGGGTCGACGCCACCGACGACCTCGACCTGCGCGAGGCCATTCACCGGTCGTTCGCCCAGCTGCGAGCCCTGACCGCCGCCAACTGATCCGCCGTCCACCGCGCCTGGACGTGATCCGCCCGGCAGAAGACGATCGCTGCTCGACGGTGATGTCTTCGTAGGTGATCGTCACCTGCTCCGTCGCAGTCCCGGAGCGGTTCAGCCGGCAGGGTCCCCCGGCCGAACCGCTCCGTCTCACGTGCTCGGATGATGAAACATCCGGTGGTGAGCCTTGGCGCTCAGGGAGCTAGCGGACCTCGACGAAGACGGGGTTCGAGTAGAACCACAGGTCGTCCCACGGGCTCTCCAGACCGTCCGCGAGCGGTTCGGCCTCATCGGTGCTCGTGCCGCGGACCCGGGCGTAGAGGTCGCTCTCCACATCGCGCAGGGTGTGCTTGATGACGTACTCCTTGCCCTGCCTGCGCCAGTCGCTCGGGCCGAACCGCCCCACCACCTTGGTGGTCGGATTGGTGTCGGTGTCGAGGCTGGCGCTCGGTCCGGTGACCTGACCGACGATCAGGTCCACTCGCTGGACCTCCGGACGGTCGCCGTTGCCGTTCTTGCCCTCCAGCGGACGGAACCTGATCTCGATCTCGACATCCTTACGGCTGCGGCGGCTTACGGTGAGCGTCTCCCCCATGGCCGCCTCGCTGCCGCTGTTGCTCGCCGTGAGATCGAGGCTGGTGACCAGATCACCGGTCCCGACCCAGACCCGGCCGTTGCGGAGCCCGTCCATGATGTCCGCGTAGTCCTGCCTCGCCAGGACATGCGTCTTGCTGTACTCGCCCGGCCAGAAGTCGGAGCCGCCGCGCGTCCAGTGCACATGCGAGTCCGAGGTCGCGGTGATCCACCAGCGACGGCCCTCACCGAGCAGCGAGTCCCAGAGTCCGCCGACGCGAGCCGTCATCTGGTCGAACCCGCCGTGGGTCGGGTAGCTCCCGTAGCCGCCGCGCGCGCCCCCGTTCAACGGTCCGGCCTGGTGACCGGGAGCCCCCTCGAAGCCGACATAGATCTCCGGCGCGGCGTTGTTGCCGTTGCGGAACTCGCGCGGGGTGTCCTGCCCGTAGACACCGAGACCGGTCGCCGACCGCGAGGCGTGGTGGGCGATCACCAGCGGCTTGCGCCGCATGTCCTTCGCGGCCTTCAGGAACTCGATCATCTTGGCCTCGGTGTCACGGCCACGATCGGCGGGGAAGGCGTCGTTCTTGGCGAACCGGCTCTCCAGCTCGAAGAGCTGCTGCGCCTCGTCACTGTGGTGAGGAATCATCAGGGTGTGGTGGTCCAGCGCCGGGGCGTCGAACTCCATCCCCCAGAACTGGAGCACCTCGGGCACCAGTACGCGGGAGCGCAGGAGGTCGGGGTATGCCTGCTCAAGGTTCACCTTGGAGTGGGTCGGCCCACCGTGGTCGGTGCACATCACCCAGGTGAGACCGAAGCTCTTGGCCATGATCGCGTTGGTCACGATCGGGTAGACGGCGTCGGCACCCTTGTGGAACGTCGGCGGGTTCGTCTTCGTGTCGAACTCGCCGCTGTACTCGGAGTGCACATGGTGGTCACCGGCACGCCACACCCGGCCCCGGGAGTCACCGGGCTTGCCCTGCTTCTGGTCGCCCTCGTCACGCGCCCACGCGGTGGCGCCGCCCGCCAGCGGGCTCGCGGCCGCCAACGTTGCCCCGACACCGGCGTACTTGACCAGCCGACGCCGCGAGATGGTCGAACGCTCGGGGTCTTCGCTGTTCCTGTCCTTCACGGTAAGCCTCTCGTCGCACTCGTGGGGGGCGAGCGCCGAGTGTGGAAGAACAAGCCGAACGCAGCATGAACAGAGGTCACGGCAGCAGATAACAACACGCTCCGGCTCTTCGTAACGCCGCTCGCGGCTTCCTCCAGGCTCGCCTCATGGGACGTCGATAAGTGCTCGGACGCGAGGAGTGCGAGTCCCGCCCGAGGGCAACCGACACAACAGGGACCCTTCGTGTGACTCACGCCACACCAGCGGAGGTAGCCATGACTGTCACTTAATGACACGATGGCATTAAGCGACACACGGAAACCGCACCTCGCCCCCAGACGAACTCGGGAGAACGACCACCATGAAGAGCTTCCTGGAGACAGAGTCCGACACGCAGGCGGAGCAGGCTGCGCCCCGGCAGCGGCCTTCGGTCCTCGACCAGGCGGGAGGCACCAAGGGAATCATCTACTCGACGGTGCCCGTGGTGGCATTCGTCGTCGCCAACAACCTCCGCGGGTTCAAGGCGGCGATCATCGCCGCCTTCGCCGTCGCGGTCGCCATCGGCGTGGTGCGGCTCGTGCGCAAGGAGTCGGTGCAGCCCGCGGTCGGCGGCGTGTTCGGCGTCGCGGTCACCGCCGGCGTCGTCTGGTTCACCGGCTCCGCCAAGGACTACTTCCTCATCGGCATCTGGGCGAGCCTGGCCGGCGCCATCGCCTTCCTCCTCTCCGTCCTGGTGCGGTGGCCGCTGGCCGGCGTGCTCTGGAACACGGCCACCGGCAAGGGCAACCTCTGGCGCGCGGACAAGCGCTCGCGGCGCTACTTCGACATCGCCACCCTGGTGCTGGCCACCGTCTTCGGCGCCCGGTTCGCCGTCCAGCAGTACTTCTACGCGACCGACCAGGTCAGTTCGCTGGGCTTCGCCAAGATCGCCATGGGCTTCCCGCTGCTCGGCCTGGCCTTCCTGGTGGTCGCCTGGGCCGCCCGGAGCTCGAACAAGCGACTGAAGGCCATCGGCCTGCTGCCCGCCAAGCGCGGCTGACCTCCCCGGTGAACACCGGCTGCTCGATGGCAGCCGGGGCGCATGGCCCGGACACGTACGTGCCACCCGGCGGCGGACCGCCCCCGGCCCCGGCGTCCGGGAACCGCCGACGACGCCCACCACCCCCACGGAAAGAATGGAAGCCGCAGTGACCACGAGCCGAGGAGAAGTCATTCGCCCGCTGGGCGCGGCCGAGCGGACCATCGACTTCTCCATGCGCAAGAACCCCCTCCAGTTCTCCCTGGTCGCCGAAATCGACCGGCCCGTACCGGAAGCCGAACTGGCCGGGGCGCTGGCGAAACTGTGCCTCCGGCACCCACTGCTCGCGGCGACGGTGGACCACACCGCACCCAAGGCCGTCTACCGGCAGGCCGATGGCCCGATCCCGGTGACGACACTGCCCGAGGGCACACCCTGGCAAGCCGTCGTGGCCGCCGAGCAGACCCGGCCGATCCCTCCGGCCCCGGGCCCGTCGGCACGGTGCACCCTTCTGCCGCGGGGCGGGCGGTGCGACATCGTGCTCACGTTCGCCCACCGGATCGCCGACGGGGTGGGCGGGATGCGGGCACTGCTGGACCTGGCGGCGGCCCTGGACGGCGAGGAGCAGGCGCCCGGCGGTGTCCCCGAGACACAGGAGGACCTGCTCGCCCGCGTCGTCCCGCCGCCGGTCACCCTGGCCGCCGTCCCGCCACCGGACGATCCGCGCATGAGCGCCGGCGGCGAATTCGCGCCGTTCTCCGGGCACGCGCCGCACGTACAGGCCCTGGCGCTGGACCAGGAACTGACCACCCGGCTCGTCCGGCGCTGCCGCCTGGAGAGCACGACGGTGCATGCCGCGCTCTGCGCCGCCGCCGCGGTGGTGTTCCACCGGCGTGGACGGGAGTTCGTACGGATACTGAGCCCCATGGACCTGCGCCGGGCCTGCGGCCTGCCCGACGAGGTGGTGAACCGCTTCGTCGGGGCCCGGACCGCGAGCGAGGCGCACCAGGCGGACGACTTCTGGAAGCTCGCCCGCGGCACCCGCGAGTCGCTCACGCGCCAGCGCGCTCCGCACGTCCTCAAGTCCGCTGGTGCGCTGCTCACGGAGCACGCCCCCACGAGCGGGGAGCAGGCCGAAGCGATGATGGCCGCCGTCACCGCGGCCGACATCCAGATCACCAACCTCGGTGTGGTGACACCGCGGCAGCGGGGCGCGGGCACGCTCACCGCCCTGTGGGGCCCGGCGCAGATCACCCAGTTGCGCGGGGAGCACGTGCTCGGCGTCGTCACCCTCGACGGGCGGCTGCGCATGACGGAACTCACCCACGACCCCGTCGCCGGGCTGGTTCCGGACATCGCCGCCGCACTTGCGGAAGCCTGCGCCTAAGAGCTGACGGCGCGAACCGAGCCTGAACGCGCGGGCGCGGCTCGGCCGCCCGACAGCCTCGCCGCGTTGGCACCGGACGTCACTAAATGTCATTATGACACTCGTGTGTCGGCAGGGACGCAGGCGGAGGTGACCGGCATGGCAACGGCCAAGCGTGGTGGAAGCGGAATGAGCGAGCAGCGGCGCCAGCGGCTGCGCCTGGAGATCTCCCGGGAGGCCTCCCGCCTGTTCTGGAAACAGGGCGTGGCCGCCACCAGTGGAGACGAGATCGCCGAGGCGGTGGGCCTGTCCACCCGCACCATCTGGCGCCACTTCCGCAGCAAGGAAAGCTGCGCCGAACCCATCGTGGCCCGTGGCGTGGAATGGGAGATGCGCACGCTGCGGAGCTGGCCCGAGCACCTCTCGCTCGAAGAACAATTCAGCACCGAGGCGAGCCGGTTCGGTCGTGAGGCCGACGCCGTCGCGCTGACCGACGCCGGGCTCGCGATTCGGATGATCCGGCTGAGCGAAACGGAACCGGCCCTGCGTACCGCCTGGCTGATGGCCTGCGACCAGATGGAGCGCGAGATGGCCCAGATCATCGCGAAGCGGCTGGGACAGCCGGCCACCGACCTCCAGGTGCGCCTGCACGCCGCGGCGGCCGCCGCCACCATCCGGGTCCTCAACGAGAACATCGGCGCGGCTCTTCTCGACGGCGCCGACCCCGCGCAGCACGCCGACGCCCCGGAACGCGTGGCACGCGCTGTCCGCAGGGCCACGGGAGGGGCGGTGGGGGACCCGGTCGGCACCTGAGCCGCCCACCCCGAAGGTCCGTCCCCGCGACCCGGAGCCGGCCTGCGCCATGACGAAGCACACACTTGCCAGCTTCGCCACTTAATGTCATCGTGACACTTGACGACATTAAGTATGTGTCCTCGACGGGGGTGATCCCAGATGGAACTGCTCACGAATCCTGCCGCCGGAGGAATGAGTGAGCGGCGGCGCCACCGGCTGCGCCTGGAGATCTCCCGGGAAGCGTCCCGCCTGTTCTGGGAACACGGCGTGGCCGCGACCAGCGGCGACCGGATCGCCGAGGCGGTGGGCCTGTCCACCCGCACCATCTGGCGCCACTTCCGCAGCAAGGAAAGCTGCGCCGAACCCATCGTGATCAAAGGCGTGGCATGGGGGACGAGCGCGTTGCGGAGCTGGCCGCGCCACCTGTCCCTCGATGATCACCTCGCCGCGGAGGCCGTCAGGTACGAGAGCGCCGCCGACGACCTTGAGCACGCCGACACCTTGCTTGCGATCAAGATGATCCGGCTGGCGGACCACGAGCCGTTGATCCGGACGGCGTGGCTCATGGCCTGCGACCACGTGGAGTCCGAAATGACCACGGTCATCGCGAAACGCCTGGGCCTCCCGGCCGACGACTTCGCGGTGCGGCTGTACGGGGCAGCGGCCTCGGCCGCCTTCCGGGTCGTCAACGAGGAACTCGGCGCCGCCGCGCTGCGCGGTGTGGTTCCCGAAGGCTTCGAGGACGACGTGATCCGACGCCTGGCGCGTGCCGTACGCGATGCCACCGGCGGCGCGATCGGTGATGCGATCGGTGATGCGATCGCCCCTGCCGACGCAGCACTCCGTACGCAGCAGGTCCCGGTGAACAGCATTGCCCCTGTCGGCACCAACTTCCCCGGCACCCTGAACGATGTGGGGGCCGGTTAGCTCACCCCGGGCGGAGCGAGCCGGTGGGCCGGGCCGGGTCGTCAGGCTGACGGAGCGCCAGCCGGCAGGTCCGCGGGGACGCCGCCCTTGTCAGGAGCGCAGTAGTTCTTGATCCCGGCTTCCCGGACATCCGCCCGGATCCGGTCCGCGGCATCGGGCTCGAAGCCGGCG
Organism: Streptomyces sp. NPDC056987; assembly: GCF_042673865.1. Classification (NCBI taxonomy): domain Bacteria; kingdom Bacillati; phylum Actinomycetota; class Actinomycetes; order Kitasatosporales; family Streptomycetaceae; genus Streptomyces; species Streptomyces sp. NPDC056987. The sequence continues at coordinate 97,724 of NZ_JBHURV010000009.1, read as the reverse complement.
GTCACCGCGATGCCCGCGGTCAGCCCCGCATCAGCGCGAGGGGCGTGAGCCGGACCGGCAGGCTCACGACCACGGTCGCCATCAGCCGCCAGGCCTGCTGCCACACCCCGAGACTCGGCGTCACGTCCGTTTTCACCAGGCCGGTGCCGCCTCACAGGGATACCTGTGGATCAGACCTCGGTCCGGTGCGCCTTCGACCCAGGTCTAACCGGTGCCCCTCCCGCGGTAGGTCCGGGTCGGTACGCCAGGCCGATGTATCTCCCACGCCCGGCGAACAGACTCTTTCACGTGCCGGTCAAAGCCCCCCCACAGGAAGAAACCTCATGCGCAGAAGTCTGTCCCTCGCTCTTGCCGCCACCGCGTTCGCGGTGACCGCGCTGTCGACGGCGGCCTCGTCGTCGGCCACGGTGACACCGACGCCGAGCGCTCTGCGGTGGGGCCCGTGCCCCGAGGGAGCGTCCGCGCCCCGCCTTGAGTGCTCGACGCTCGAAGTCCCCCTGGACTACCGCGATCCGGACGGCCGGCAGATCGAGGTCGCCGTCTCCCGGCTGAGGAGCGAGAAGCCGTCGCAGCGGCGCGGCGTCCTGCTGACCAACCCCGGCGGTCCGGGCGGTTCGGGCCTGACGTACCCGGCCATTCTCGCCGCCTCGGGGATGCCGCAGAAGGTGCTCGACTCCTACGACCTCATCGGCTTCGACCCGCGTGGTGTCGGCCGGAGTACGCCGGTGACCTGCGACCTGACGGAGGAGCAGCAGTGGCGCGGCAACTTCCCGCCGTACGCGCACACTTCCGCCGACGTCGCGCGGGAGGCCGGGCCCGCGCGGAAGATCGCCGAACAGTGCAACAGCTCGCGGACGGCGTGGATGCTGCCGCACACCACCACCGCCAACACCGCGCGTGACATGGACCGCCTCAGGGCTGCTCTGGGCGAGCCGAATCTGTCGTATCTCGGTGCTTCCTACGGCAGTTACCTCGGCGCGGTCTACACCACACTGTTCCCGCGGCGCGGTGACCGGATCATCCTCGACAGCAACCTGGGTCCCGGCGGGTACGACGTCACGGCCATGCGTGAGCTCGCCCGGGGGATGGAGGACCGCTTCCCCGACTTCGCCACGTTCGCCGCCGAGCACCCCGAGTACGGTCTGGGTTCCACGCCCGGGCAGGTCACCGCCACGTTCTGGGAGCTCGTGAAGAAGTTGGACGCGAAGCCGGTCCAGGGCGTCAACGGGACCGCGTTCCGCGCTTACACCTTCGAGCAGATCTACGCCGACGGCTCCATGCCCAAGCTCGCCACGTTCTGGCAGGCGGTCGACACGGGCGCGGAACTGCCGCTCCCGGGGCTGCCCGAGGGCACGGAGAACCTGATGGCCTCGCGGTTCGCCGTGGTCTGCGGTGACTCCCGCTGGCCGGGTACGGTCCGGGAGTATCAGCGCAATGTCGCCGTCGACCGGCTGAAGTACCCGATGCTGGGCGGCTCCACGGCGAGCATCAACCCCTGCGCGTTCTGGCCGGAGGAGCGGACCGAACCGCCGGTGCGCATCACCGGCCGGGGCCCGTCGAACGTGCTGATGGTGCAGAACGAGCGCGACCCGGGCACGCCGCTGGCCGACGCCCGGGAGCTGCGGCGGGCCTTCGGCGGGCGGGCCACGATGGTGACGGCTGATCAGGGCGGCCACGGTGTCTACCCGTACGGCGGCAACACGTGCGTCAACGACGCGGCGACGACGTTCCTGACCACCGGAGAACGCCCCGCGCGGGACGTCTCCTGCGCGGCGGAACCGAGCAAGTGACCCAGTAGGCGAGTAAGCGAGCAACGGAGACGCCGGACATGTTCGAGGAGATGCGAAGCCGCCGGGCCGCCCGGCGGCTCACCCCGGGGGACGGAAGGCCGCTCAAGCGGTTCCGCTGGTGGCAGCTGCCCTACCGCTCCCTGTTCTACCTCCGGCTGCCCGACGGTGGCGGCGGGCAGGCGGTCTACGCCGTGGACGTCAAGCGAGGTCAGGATCAGACGTCCTCGGAGGCCAAGGCCGATCTGTACCTCGACGGCAGGCACCACGCCCGGTCGAGGCTTCCCGCCGCCTTCCCGGTCCCCGGCGGCACCGTCGAGGTGCGGCTGAGCGGCTTCGGGCTGCGGCGCTGCCACTACGTCACCGCCAAGGGCACCGAACACCTGCTCGTCCCGGACGCCGCCTCCGCGGAGGGGCGCCGGGCCCACCTCGACCGTGCGCATCCGGTGCTGAGCCGCGGGATCGGCACCGTCTCGCTGACCGCGCTCGTCGTCGCCCTGGTCATGCTGGTCGCGCAGCTCGCCGAAAAGATCACCGAGGTGGCGGTGGTGGCCGAGCGCGTCGGGGCCTTCACCTCGCCGGTCCATCCGTCGTTCTGGGGCAACGTCGTGCTGACCGCGGTCACCTTGGCGGCCGGTACGGAGCGGGCCCTGCGGTTGCGGTACAGCCGGCTGCTGGACGGTACAGCGGGCTGACACCGCGCGCCCTTTCAGGGTTGGCCGAACTGGAGCCACGCTGCTTGCGGCGTGGCTCCTTTCCCGGTGACGGTGTCCGCTGCGACAGGTAACTCCCGGGCCGGGCGGCCGGCGCTCAAATGCTCCAGCCGCCGCCGGCCGCCCGGCTCGCCAGGTACGAGTCGCGCAGCGCCGGGCGCAAGCCGGGGACGATCTCGTCGAACCGCGTGAAGAGCCCCTTGAGCTCCTGCTTGTGGGCGCCGATTTCTGCGCGGCTCAACACGCACACCACCTCGACCTCCGCCACGAACACGGCCATGGCCAGGTCCTCCAACGACATCGACGCCGGGTCGGCTCCGTCGAGCACGGTGGCGCGTACCCGCTCCTGGAGGACACGCACCTCCTCCGGGTGTGCGACGGTGACACGTTCGGAGGGGATGAGTCCCATCAACCTGCCGCGGGAGATGGTGACCTCGCCCGCGGCGGCGAGCTGGTCGCGGACCGGTGCCTCGGCGGTGTGGGCCTTGTTGTGCACGTAGTTGAGCCAGCCCTTCGGCTTGCCCTCGGGCAGGTCGCCCCACACCGCGGCGGCGAAGGAGTCGTCCGGCGTCTTCCCGGGCCTTCGGACCACCTTCCCTCCCGTGGCGTCGAGCAGTCCGTCGCGAGCCAGCTCGGTCATGGCACCGGCACGCAGTAGCTGGCCGCGGCCCTGCGTGCTGTCGAGCTGGAACTTGCCCTTGTCCACGGTGTAGCAGATCAGGTACAGCCGCTGTGGCAGCGTCTGACGCATGGTGTCTCCTTGAAAAGGATGCGCATGACAGGACGCGCAAGGATGTGGGTCAGGAGGTGTGGGCCTCGAAGCCCAGGTGTTCGGCCAGGAAGCGTTCCACCGCGGTGTAGAGGGCGACCACGTTCTCCGGGTTCTCGATGGCGTGGCCTTCGTCCTTCATGACGATGTACTCGACGGGGACACCTCGTGCGCGGAGGGCTTCGACGAGCTGGTCGGACTCGGCGACGACGACGCGGGCGTCATTGGCGCCGTGCACCACCATCAGCGGTGTGCGGATCTGGTCGACGCGGCTGATCGGGGAGCGGGCCAGCATGTCGGCCTCCTGCTCCGGGTCGGCCGGGTCACCGACGTACGTGAACCAGTTGTAGGCGAGCATCGGTTTGACGAAGTCGGGCTGGCTGCGCATGAAGTTGGCCAGGTCCGAGATGCCGACGATGTCGACGGCGGCGGCGAAGACGTCCGGGGTGAAGGTGACACCGACCAGTGCCGCGTAGCCGCCGTAGGAGCCTCCTAGGATCGCCACGCGGTCCGGGTCGGCGTACCCCTGGTCGACCGCCCACCGCACGCCGTCGATGAGGTCGTCGTGCATCTTGCCGGCGAACTCCCCGACAGCGGCCCTGGTGAAGGCCTTGCCGTAGCCGGTGGAGCCGCGGAAGTTGACCTGCAGCACCGCACAGCCGCGGTTGGCGAAGAGCTGTGCGGCGGGGCTGTACCCCCAGCTGTCCCGGGTCCAGGGACCGCCGTGGACCAACAGCACCAGCGGCAGCCGGGACGACGGGACACCGACCGGCAGCGTCAGGTGGCAGGGCAGCGTCAGACCGTCACGGGAGGTGATCGACACCGGTCGCATCGGTGCCAGCGACTCGGGGTCGAGGTGCGGCTTCGCCCGGTGGAGCAGACGGGCCTCGCCTGTGGTGTGGTCGTAGAGGAAGGTGACCCCGGGATCGCGGTCGTGGGTGAAGGCGGCCACCCAGCGTTGTCCGCTCTCGTCGGAGGAGAGCCTGGCGAGATCACCGTCGGACAGCTTCTCCAGGTTCTCCAGTACCGCGGCGAAGTGCGGGTCCAGCGCGTGGATCACCTGCCGCTCCCCGAGATAACGGACTCCGAGCAGCTCACCCGTGCGTCGGCTGCGGATCAGGGGGGAGGGCAGGACGGGAAAGGCCCGCGGACGGGTGTCCAGGTCGTATTGCGGGTGGGAGTCGACCTCTTCCTCCTGGCCGGTGGCCAGGTCGAGCCGGGCCAGGCGGAGACGGTCGCTCCCACGGTTCGAGCCCAGCCACACTCCGGCGCCGTCCGGCGTGACCTCCAGGGGGTAGATCCCCAGCGGAGCGTCAGCGCCCTCGAACCGCACCACGGGGTCCAGCGCACCCGTTGCCCCGTCCCACCGGGACAGCTCGACATCGCCCTCGGCCGTCGTCCCCACCGCGAACAGTTCGCGCTCGCTGTACAGCCACCCTTCGACATTGCCCCCCGGGTTCCGGGCGAGGGTCTCGAAGTCGCCGGTGGCGATGTCCAGTTCGACCAGGTCGAACTGGGCCCGGTCGCGCAGGTTCAGCTGGGTGATCACCTTGCCGGGCCGCCCGGCCGGCAGGTCCAGGCCCACGGTCCGCACCCCGGGATAGGGCGTGAGGTCCACCGCAGGAGCGTCCGGGGCCTCCAGGTCGACACGGTAGAGGTGCACGTTCTCGTCGCCGCCCTGGTCCCGGGTGTAGAGCAGCCACCGCGGGTCACGGGTCCAGTGGAAGCTCACCACTCCGCGGTCCTCGGTGGTCACGCACCGCGCGTCCCCCGGCTCGTCGGCACTCTCGATCCAGACGTTCATGCGGTTCTCCCACGGCGCCAGGTACGCCATTTTCGCCCCGTCCGGCGAGAGGGTGACCTGAGCGCGAGCCGATGGCCCGAAGAACTCCTCGACGGAGATGGTCTCCGGCAGTGCCATGTCGATCCTTCCTGTGGTCAGCGACAGGTGTCGCAAGAAGGCGAGGCCAGGGGCCCGCCTGTCACTTAGTGACACTGTCACTAAGTGACAGATTCCGCAAGCGCGCACTCGCGGAACCTCCGACCATCGGACCGGCGTCGTGATGCGACGTCGTGATGCGCGACCCCACCCACCCGCACGCCCCCGGCATCCGCGCGTTCGCCCAGGCCGCCGTCGAGGCAGCCGGCTTCCGGATCGACACGGAACTGTGGCAGCCCGGCCCGAGGCGGCAGCGGACCGCCGGCCCAGTCCCGAACTGCGGGGACAACGACTGCGAGGTCAACTGTGAATCCGGCCCGAACTGACCGCACTTGCCCCTATGGTGCCGGTATGAGTCCATGCTGCGGCGCCGGATCCTGGGCACACCGCGCACACACCAGAGGCCCCCGGCCATGCGTGGCCGGGGGCCTTCCGTGTCGTGATCGTTTACCTCTTGGGCCGACAGGGGGCCGGCAAGCGATCTTCAGCGTGTCTTGCGCGGTTCCTTCTGAACCCCGTGTTTAGGTGTCCCAGCAGCTTGGAACGTTCCTGCACGTGGACCTCTTGGGTGGGGCGGGTGGGACTCGAACCCACGGCCGACGGATTATGAGTCCGCTGCTCTAACCGGCTGAGCTACCGCCCCTAACGGTGCGTCGCGCACATTTGTGCGCGCCGTTCTGCCGCAGCATAGCCGCTCATACGATCTCCTGCTCCGGATGGTCGGCATCACTTGACCATGAAGACTGCTCCACGCGCCGCCTGGTTCCACGAACGCGCGGGTACAGCCGTACGAGGGACACCGAGGCGGCGCGCCAAGGCCGTTGGGCGGGCTGGACGATGGGGGCGCGTGGCAGGTGGGCGCGGGGTGGCACAACGAAAAAGGACCCCTGAGGGGTCCCTTCCGTCTTTCCCGCTCCCCCGGCTGGACTCGAACCAGCAACCCTCCGGTTAACAGCCGAATGCTCTGCCAATTGAGCTACAGGGGATCGCGCTCCCCCGACTGGACTCGAACCAGTAACCTGCCGGTTAACAGCCGGCTGCTCTGCCAATTGAGCTACAGGGGATTGCTGCGTGTGCACCGAACGTACCTACCCCGGTCCTCCCGGGCGGCGCGCGTTCGCTGCGACACATACATTAGCGCAACCAGGGGGGTGCTCCGCCAATCGGTATCGACCCGGGTCACCTCGGGTGATCCCGGCCCGGGACGGGGTAGGCGCAGGGCACAGACCGATGGTCCGACACCGGCGGACGGGACGCCGACACCAAGGAAGGCTGGGCAGCCATGCGGTACCGCCTCACGTTCATCGCCGGACTCGCTTGCGGATACGTTCTCGGAACCAGGGCAGGGCGCGAGCGTTACGAGCAGATCAAGAAATCCGCGCGGCAGGTCTCGCAGAACCCGGCGGTGCGCAACGCCGCCGAGTCGGCCGCGCAGACGGGCCGTGAGGTGGCGGGACGGGCGTACCACTCCGTGAACAGCGTGGTCGGGGACCGGCTCGGGGACAAGCTGCCCGACTCCGTCGCCCAGCGCGTCCGCTCATTGCGGGAACGGAGCCAGAACGGTCTCGACGACTGGGGAACCAGCAATACCTGATCGTCCCGGCCGCGCTGTTCATGGCGCGCGTGCGGCAGAATCGGGTGTCATGGGAATAGTCGCCGGGTTGGACAGTTCGTCCGGGTTCACACGTGTCGTCGTCTGCGACGCGGACACAGGTGCCGTACTGCGCCAGGGGTACGCGCACCATCCGGTCGAGCCCAAAGCCACCGAGGTCGACCCTCAGGTGTGGCTGCTGTCCCTCGGGGAGGCGGCCTCCGGCGGGCTCCTGGAGGGCGTGGAGGCCATCGGCGTCTCGGCGCAGCAGGACGGGATGGTGGCGCTGGACCGGCAGGGCAACCCCGTACGGGCCGCGCTCATCGGGAACGACAAGCGCGCGCAGGTCGCCGCCGCCGATCTGATCGACGCGCTGGGCGGGCGGCAGGCGTGGGCCGACGCCGTCGGGTCCGTACCGCAGTCGAGCCGGCTCGTGGCGAAGCTGCGCTGGATGGCGCGGACCGAGCCGGACGCGGCGCACCGCACCGCGCTGGTGCTGCAGCCGCACGACTGGCTGGTCTGGCAGTTGCTGGGGCGGCCCGCGCGCCGGACGACCGACCGGGGCGCGGCGTCCGGGACCGGCTACTGGTCGGCCCGTACGGGCGCGTACCGGCCGGATCTGGTGGAGCTGGCGCTCGGGCACCAGGCGGCGCTGCCGGAGGTGCTCGGTCCCGCGGACGCGGCGGGGACCACGCCGGAGGGGCTGCTGATCTCCGCGGGGACCGGGGAGACGATGGCCGCGGCCTTCGGCCTCGGGGTGGGGATCGGGGACGCGGTGGTGTCGCTGGGCGCCTCGGGTTCGGTGATGGCCGTGCACCACGAGGCGGCGGCCGACCCGTCCGGGCTGATCACCTCCTTCGCGGACGCCACGGGGATGCATCTGCCGGTGGTCCACACGCTGAACGCGGTCAGAGCGCTGCGCGGTACGGCGGAGCTGCTGGGGACGGCGGATCTGGGTGAGCTGTCCGCGCTGGCGCTGAAGTCCACGCCGGGTTCGTCGGGGCTGGTGTTCCTGCCGTATCTGGAGGGTGAGCGGACCCCGCAGCTTCCGCACACGGCGGGCACGCTGACCGGGCTGCGGCGCGAGTCGATGAAGCCGGAGCATCTCGCGCGGGCGGCGTTCGAGGGGATGCTCTGCTCGCTCGCCGACGCGATGGACGTGCTGCGCGGGCGCGGGGTGGAGGTGCGCCGGGTGTTCCTGCTGGGCGCCGCCGCCGAGCTGCCCGCCGTACAGGTCCTGGCGCCGTCGGTCTTCGGCGCGCAGGTCGTCGTGCCGCAGCCGGCGGACTACGCGGCGCTGGGCGCGGCGCGGCAGGCGGCCTGGGCGCTCGGGGTCGCGCGGGGGACGCACTCGCCGCAGCATCCGCCGGCCTGGCAGGGCGCGGCGGCGCAGGTCTTCGAGCCGGGCGACGACACGGCGGTGGGGGCGGCCGTACGGCAGCAGTACCGGGCGACGCGGGAGCAGGTCCACCCCGGGGCGTTCGGGCCCGGGGTGCTCGGGCAGGGGCCGCTCGGGGTCTGAGCGGCGATGAGGTGGTGCTGTGGGCTGAGCGTCGATGCGGCTGTGTCCGTGGGCTGCGTGTCGGCTCGTACGGCGCCGGGGCGCGGGCGTTCTTGACCCGTCCTTGGGCTTAAATCCTTGGGGTTCTGCGGGTGGTGTGCCGCAAGATGGAGGGTCGGGATCCCCTGATCTTCCGCCGACCGGCCCGAGCCGTTCGGCCCAGCCGAATCCGAGCCGAACCCGAGAGACCCCGCGTGCTGCTACGACTTCTGCGAGCCCATCTCGCCCCGTACAAAAGACCCATAGCCCTGCTGGTGGTGCTGCAACTGCTGCAGACGATCGCCACGCTCTACCTGCCGACCCTCAACGCCGACATCATCGACAACGGTGTGGTGACGGGTGACTCCGGCTACATCCTGCGGTTCGGCGGCCTCATGATCGCCGTCAGCATGGTCCAGGTGATCTGCAACGTCGGCGCCGTGTACTACGGCGCGCAGACCGCCTCCGCGCTCGGCCGGGACGTGCGGGCCGCCGTCTTCGGGCGGGTGCAGAGCTTCTCCGCCCGTGAGGTCGCGCACTTCGGCGCCCCGTCGCTGATCACCCGTACCACCAACGACGTCCAGCAGGTACAGATGCTGGTCCTGATGTCGTTCACGCTGATGGTGTCCGCGCCCATCATGTGCGTGGGCGGCATCGTCATGGCGCTCGGCCAGGACGTACCGCTGTCGTCGGTGCTGCTCGCGGTGGTGCCGGTGCTCGGGATCTCCGTCAGCCTGATCGTCAGGCGGATGCGGCCGCTGTTCCGCACGATGCAGACGCGGCTGGACACGGTCAACCGGGTGCTGCGTGAGCAGATCACCGGCAACCGGGTGATCAGGGCGTTCGTCCGGGACGACTACGAGAAGGGGCGCTTCAAGGGCGCCAACACCGACCTGACCGATGTGGCGCTGTCGACCGGCCGGCTGATGGCGCTGATGTTCCCGACCGTGATGACGGTGGTGAACCTGTCGTCGATCGCCGTCGTCTGGTTCGGCGCGCACCGGATCGAGAGCGGTGGGATGCAGATCGGGGCGCTGACCGCGTTCCTCGCGTATCTGATGCAGATCGTGATGGCCGTGATGATGGCCACCTTCATGTTCATGATGGTGCCGCGCGCCGAGGTGTGCGCCGAGCGCATCGAGGAGGTGCTGGACACCCGGTCGAGCGTCGTGCCGCCCGAGAATCCGGTGCGGGAGCTGCGCCGCCATGGCCATCTGGAGATCCGGAACGCCGAGTTCCGTTTTCCGGGTGCCGAGGAGCCCGTACTGCGGGAGGTCTCGCTGACCGCGCGGCCCGGCGAGACGACCGCGGTCATCGGGTCGACGGGCAGCGGGAAGTCGACGCTGCTCGGACTCGTCCCCCGGCTGTTCGACACGACCGGCGGGGAGGTACTGGTGGACGGCTCCGACGTCCGCGGTCTGGACCCCGCCCTGCTGGCGCGGACGGTGAGCCTGGTGCCGCAGAAGCCGTATCTGTTCACCGGGACGGTCGCGTCGAACCTGCGGTACGGGAACCCGGACGCGACCGACGAGGAGCTGTGGCACGCCCTGGAGGTCGCGCAGGCCAGGGAGTTCGTCGCCTCGCTGGAGGGCGGGCTGAACGCGCCCATCGCGCAGGGCGGCACCAATGTCTCCGGCGGGCAGCGGCAGCGGCTCTCGATCGCGCGGACGCTGGTACGGCGACCGGAGATCTATCTCTTCGACGACTCCTTCTCGGCGCTGGACTACGCGACGGACGCGGCGCTGCGGGCCGCGCTGGCGCGGGAGACCGCGGAGGCGACCGTACTGATAGTCGCCCAGCGGGTCTCCACCATCCGGGACGCCGACCGGATCGTGGTCCTGGACGAGGGGCGGGTCGTGGGCGAGGGCCGCCACCACGAGCTGATGGCGGAGAACGAGACATACCGGGAGATCGTGCTCTCCCAGCTGACCGAGGCGGAGGCGGCCTGATGAGCGGTCCGGGCGGACGCATGATGATGGCCGGTGCCGCGTCGACGCAGCGGTCCATGGACTTCAAGGGGTCGAGCAGGCGGCTGCTGCGGCGGCTGTCGGTCGAGAAGACGACCCTGTGGTGGATGGTCGGGGCCGGCGTGTTCAGCGTCGGGCTCTCGGTGTGGGGGCCGAAGATCCTCGGGGAGGCCACCAACCTGATCTTCGCGGGGGTGATCGGCCGGCAGACCCCGGGGGGCGTCTCCAAGGAGCAGACCATCGAAGGGCTGCGGGCCAAGGGCGACGACGGGCTCGCGGACCTGCTCTCCGGCGTGGACTTCACCCCCGGGCACGGCATCGACTTCGGCGCGGTCGGCACCGTACTGCTGATGGCGCTGGCCGTGTACGTCGGCGCCGGGCTGCTGATGCTGGTGTCGAGCCGGCTCTCCATCCGCGTCATCAACAACACGGTGTACCGGATGCGCGAGGAGATCCAGGCGAAGCTGTCGCGGCTGCCGCTCTCCTACTTCGACCAGCAGCCGCGCGGCGAGGTCCTCAGCCGGGCGACGAACGACGTGGACAACATCTCGCAGACCCTGCAGCAGACGATGGGCCAGCTCGTCAACTCCCTGCTGACGATCGTCGGCGTCCTGGTGATGATGTTCTGGATCTCTCCACTGCTGGCGCTGGTCGCGCTGGTGACGGTGCCGCTGTCGGTGTTCGTCGCGGCGAAGGTCGGCAAGCGGTCGCAGCCGCAGTTCGTCCAGCAGTGGAAGGTCACGGGCTCGCTCAACGCCCACATCGAGGAGATGTACACCGGGCACTCGCTGGTGAAGGTCTTCGGGCGGGCGGACGAGTCCGCCGAAACGTTCCGCGAGCAGAACGACCAGCTGTACGAGGCCGGGTTCAAGGCGCAGTTCAACAGCGGGATCATGCAGCCGCTGATGCTCTTCATCTCCAACCTCAACTATGTGCTGGTCGCGGTGGTCGGCGGGCTGCGGGTCGCCTCCGGCACCCTGTCGATCGGCGATGTCCAGGCGTTCATCCAGTACTCCCGGCAGTTCTCGATGCCGCTGACCCAGGTCGCCTCGATGGCCAACCTCGTGCAGTCCGGGGTGGCGTCGGCGGAGCGGATCTTCGAGCTGCTCGACGCGGAGGAGCAGGAGGCCGACGCCCCGGCCGTGGAGCGGCTGCGCGCGGTGCGCGGCCAGGTGGTGCTGGAGGGCGTGTCGTTCCGGTACGAGAAGGACAAGCCGCTGATCGAGGATCTGTCGCTGGCGGTGGAGCCGGGCCAGACGGTGGCGATCGTGGGCCCGACGGGCGCCGGCAAGACGACCCTGGTCAATCTGCTGATGCGGTTCTACGAGGTGACCGGCGGCCGGATCCTCCTCGACGGCGTCGATGTGGCGCGGATGTCGCGGGAGGAGCTGCGGTCCGGGATCGGCATGGTGCTGCAGGACACCTGGCTGTTCGGCGGCACGATAGCGGAGAACATCGCGTACGGGGCGGCCCGCGAGGTGTCCCGGGAGGAGATAGAGGAGGCGGCCCGGGCGGCGCACGCGGACCGGTTCGTACGGACCCTGGCGGACGGCTACGACACGGTCATCGACGACGAGGGCTCGGGCGTCAGCGCGGGCGAGAAGCAGCTCATCACCATCGCCCGCGCGTTCCTGTCGGATCCGGTGATCCTGGTGCTGGACGAGGCGACCAGCTCGGTCGACACGCGTACGGAGGTGCTGATCCAGAAGGCCATGGCGCGCCTGGCCCACGGCAGGACCAGCTTCGTCATCGCGCACCGCCTCTCCACCATCCGCGACGCGGACGTCATCCTCGTCATGGAGCAGGGCTCCATCGTCGAGCAGGGCACCCACGACGAGTTGCTGGCCGCCGAGGGCGCCTACGCCCGCCTCTACCAGGCGCAGTTCGCCCAGGCGGTCGCCGAGGTCGACTGAGGGCCGGCCACCGACCGCGGCCGGGGCCGTGGTCGGTGGCGGCGCCGGCCGTCATCGGCGCCGAGGGCTGCCCGGACCGGTCCGTACGCGCCGTACGGATCAGTCCAGGTAGCCCCGGAGCTGGTCGGCATAGGCGTGATCGCGGAGTTTGCTGAGTGTCTTCGACTCGATCTGGCGGATGCGTTCGCGGGTCACGCCGAAGATCCGGCCGATCTCCTCCAGGGTGCGGGGCCGGCCGTCGTCCAGGCCGTAACGCAACTGCACGACCTTGCGTTCTCGCTCGCCGAGCGTGGAGAGCACGGCCTCCAGATGCTCGCGCAGCAGCAGGAAGGCCGCCGACTCGACGGGGGACGCGGCGTCGCCGTCCTCTATCAGGTCCCCGAGCGCGACATCGTCCTCCTCCCCCACCGGGGCGTGCAGCGAGACGGGCTCCTGGGCGAGCCGCAGTACCTCCCTGACCCGGTCGGGGGTGAGTTCGAGGTGGGCGGCGACCTCCTCGGGGGCCGGTTCGTAGCCGCGTTCCTGGAGCATCCTGCGCTGGACCCGTACGACCCGGTTGATCAGCTCGACCACATGGACGGGCACCCGGATCGTACGGGCCTGGTCGGCGAGGGCGCGGGACATCGCCTGGCGGATCCACCAGGTCGCGTACGTGGAGAACTTGTAGCCGCGCGCGTAGTCGAACTTCTCGACGGCCCTGATCAGGCCCAGGTTTCCCTCCTGGACGAGGTCGAGCATGGTCAGCCCGCGGCCGACGTAGCGCTTGGCGACGGAGACGACGAGGCGCAGATTGGCCTCGATGAGCCGGCGCTTGGCCATCCGGCCGAGGACGACCAGCCGGTCGAGGTCCAGGGCGAGTTCCGAGTCCAGCTCCGTGTCGAGGTCGCTGGCGGCACTCAGCTTCTCCTCGGCGAAGAGACCGGCCTCCACGCGGCGGGCCAGCTCGACCTCGTCGGCGGCCGTGAGCAGCGGGATACGGCCGATCTCCCGCAGGTACTGCCGGAAGAGGTCGGACGAGGGCCCGCCGGTGTCGGCGCGGCTGCCCCGCCGTGCCGCGGGCTCGGGCACGAGGGGGACCTCCACGGGATGTTCGGTGAGGGGCTCCGGGGAGTTCAGGGGCGCCGGGCCGTCCTCGGGGGCCATGGGTTCGCCGGTCGGGTCGAGAGGGACCGTCTCGGGGTGGTGCGCCGCGCGGCTCTGCGCCGGTACGGCGCCGGCGCGTCCGGTGGTGGGCGCGTCCGGCGACTCGGTCGGCGCCATGGCCGGCACCGCGGTCGTCGTCTCGGTCGGCGACTCGGTCAGGGTCTGGGTCTGCACGGGGGGCGACCTCCAGGGTGATCGCTGCCGGTTCGGGGGGCGTACGGCAGCGGGACGGGGGCGGCCGGGCCGCTTTCCGTCCCGTACACGATGAGCGGATCCGCGGGGGTGGGATGTCCACCTGCCGGTGGACGGGCCGCGCTCCGAGGACTCAGGCACCGCACCCCAGTGTGGGGTAAGAGATATCGCCGCCACGAGGGGCGTGCGGCGACTTTCTGAGTCCGGTCCGTAACCGGGCCGTTACAGCCAAGGCGGCGCGGCGTCCCCGTGCCGTCACCCGGCGCGGGCGCCGGTGCGGGGCGCCGGCACCGGCGGCGGCCCCGGGAGCGGCCCCAGGGGCGGCCTGAGGGGCTGTGTCAGGGGCTGTGTCAGAGCGCTTCCGCGCCGCGGGCGCGCAGCGCCTGGCCGTACTGCTGGAGCACCCACAGCTCCTTCTGGACGGCCTCGTACCGCTCCGGGTCGCCCTGGCTGCCGAGCCGGGTCAGCGTGCCGGTGACGTCCTGGATGCGGCGGTCGACGGCGCGCAGCCTGACGTGGACGAGCTGCTGTCCCGCGTAGACCTCGTCGATGGTCTTGCCGCGGAAGACCTCCACCGCGAGCTCCGTGACCATGGCGCGCACCGCGTCGTTCGGCGCGGCCTCGCGGACCCGGGCCAGATACTCGGGGGCGGACTGGAGGCCCGACTCGGCGCCGCCCGCGTCCTCTATCGCGCGGCGTACGGCGGCGTAGGGCGGGGCGGTGAACTCGTCCTCCCCGTAGGCGTCGAAGGCCGGGGAGACCAGCTCGGGCCGCTGGAGGGCGAGCTTGAGCAGCTCGCGCTCGGTGCGGTGGGCGGGGCTGCGGAGGGTGAGCGCGGGGCCGGAGGGGGCCTGGCGCGCCTCGGTCTCGTACGGCTGCCTTGCGCGCTGCTCGGGGCCGGCCGACGGGGCCCGGCCGCCGCGATCGCGCGCCCAGCGGGCCATCTGTGCGACGCGCTTGACGACGAACTGGGTGTCGAGGATGCCGAGGATGCCGGCGAGCTGGACGGCGACCTCGTGCTGCGAGGAGCCGTTCTTGATCCGGGCGACGATCGGCGCGGCCTCGTCGAGCGCGGCGGCGCGGCCCGCCGGGGTCTCCAGGTCGTACCGGGAGACGATCTGGCGGATGGCGAACTCGAAGAGCGGGGTCCGCGGTTCGGCCAGGTCCTGGACGGCGGCGTCGCCCTTGGCGAGCCGCAGGTCGCACGGGTCCATGCCGTCGGGGGCGATGGCGATGTAGGTCTCGGCGGCGAATTTCTGGTCGTCCTCGAAGGCGCGCAGCGCGGCCTTCTGGCCGGCCGCGTCCCCGTCGAAAGTGAAGATCACCCGGGCGCTGCCGTTGTCCATGAGGAGGCGCCGGAGGATCTTGATGTGGTCGCCGCCGAAGGCCGTGCCACAGGTGGCGATGGCGGTGGTGACCCCGGCGAGATGGCAGGCCATCACGTCCGTGTACCCCTCGACGACGACGGCGCGGCTGGCCTTGGCGATGTCCTTCTTGGCCAGGTCGACGCCGTACAGGACCTGGGACTTCTTGTAGATCGCCGTCTCGGGGGTGTTGAGGTACTTCGGCCCGTTGTCGTCCTCGCGGAGCTTGCGCGCGCCGAAGCCGACGACATCACCGGCGATGTCGCGGATCGGCCACATCAGCCGGCCGCGGAAGCGGTCGATGGGGCCGCGGCGGCCGTCCTGGGAGAGGCCGGAGAGCATCAGCTCCTTGTCGGTGAAGCCCTGGCCGCGCAGGAAGCGGGTGAGGTGGTCCCAGCCGACGGGGCTGTAGCCGACGCCGAAGTGCTCGGCCGCCGTCTGGTCGAAGCCGCGCTCGGCGAGGAACGTCCGGCCGATGGCGGCCTCGTCCCCGGAGAGCTGGTCGGCGTAGAAGCGCGCGGCGATCCGGTGCGCCTCCACCAGGCGCGTCCGTTCGCCGCGCTGGCTCGCGGGGTTGTACCCGCCCTCCTCGTACCGCAGCGTGATGCCCGCCTGGGCGGCGAGCCGCTCGACCGTCTCCGAGAAGGAGAGATGGTCGATCTTCATCACGAAGGCGATGGTGTCCCCGCCCTCCTGGCAGCCGAAGCAGTGGAAGAGACCCTTGCTCGGACTGACCTGGAAGGAGGGGGACTTCTCGTCGTGGAAGGGGCAGAGCCCCTTCAGATTGCCGCCGCCCGCGCTGCGCAGTTGAAGGTACTCGGACACGACGGCGTCGATCGGGACCGCGTCCCGGACCGCCTTCACGTCGTCATCGTTGATCCTGCCTGCCACGCGTGAATCCTACGGGGACCCGCCGACAGCCGTGGACACCCGTCGGCCCGGCGACCCCTCCAGCGGTCCCTCCGCAGACCCCTCCGTGGCCGCGCCGGCGGCCGGGTTCCGGGCACGCGGGGAGGCCGGCTGTCAGGTGGCCAAGGGGCGTCGGTCGTCAGGTGGCCAGGGAGGCGAGCGGGGCGTTGGGATCGGCGAGGGCGTCCAGATCCTGGCGGGCGCCCGAGCGGATCAGGCGCTGGATGTCCTCGGTGACGTCCCACACGTTGACGTTCATCCCGGCGAGCACCTTGCGGTCCTTCAGCCAGAAGGCGACGAACTCCCGCTTCCCCACGTCGCCGCGCACCACCACCTGGTCGTACGAGCCGGGCGGCGCCCAGCCCGAGTACTCTAGGCCGAGGTCGTACTGGTCGGAGAAGAAGTACGGAACCCGGTCGTAGACGACGTCCAGGCCGAGCATGGCGCGCGCGGCCGCCGGGCCGCCGTTGAGGGCGTTGGCCCAGTGTTCGACGCGCACCCGGTCGACGGCGAGCGAGGCTCCCCAGCCCGGCAGCGGTACGGCCGCCACGTCCCCGGCGGCGAAGATGTCGGGGTCGGAGGTGCGCAGCGCGGAGTCCACGGCGATGCCGCCGCCCGTGGACCGGTCGGCGAGCGCGAGCCCGGCGGCCTCGGCGAGGGCGGTGCGCGGGGCCGCGCCGATCGCGGCGAGCACGTCGTGCGCCGGGTGCTCCTCACCGTCGTCCGTGCGGGCCGCCAGGACCATGCCGTCCTGGCCGGTGATCTCGGTGAGCCGGGCGCCGAAGTGGAACCGTACGCCGTGCTCCTGGTGCAGTTCGGTGAAGAGCTGGCCCAGCTCGGGGCCGATGACCCGGTGGAGCGGGGTCGCCTCGGGCTCGACGACGGTGACCTCCGCGCCGTAGCCACGGGCCGCCGCGGCGACCTCCAGGCCGATCCAGCCGGCGCCCGCGATCACGAGATGGCCGTTGTCGCGGCCGAGTGCGGTCAGGACCTGGCGCAGCCGGTCCGCGTGGGCGAGCCTGCGCAGATGGTGGACGCCCGCCAGATCCGTGCCGGGGATGTCCAGCCTGCGGGGCTCGGCGCCGGTCGCCAAGAGCAGCTTGTCGTACCGCAGGGAGGTGCCGTCGCCGAGATGCACGCACCGGGCGTCGCGGTCCACGGAGGTGACGCTCTGGCCGAGGTGCAGCTCGACCTGGGCCTGTGCGTACCAAGCCGGTTCCTGGACGAAGACGCTGTCGCGCTCCTCCTTGCCGGCCAGATACCCCTTGGACAGGGGCGGGCGTTCGTAGGGGTGGTCGCGCTCGTCACCGATGAGGATCACCCGGCCGGTGAACCCCTCCTTCCGGAGGGATTCCGCGGCCTTCGCCCCGGCCAGCCCTCCACCGACGATGACAAATGTCCGATGTGCGTCGACCACTTGATGCCTCCTCTTCGCGCTGCCGCCATCTGTGAGCGTCCCGCACGGAGCGTGATGGCGAAAGAGGGAGCGCTCCACGGGCCTGACTCTCGGCCGGATCCGACGGGATCCGACAAGATCCGGTTACTTTCGTACACGCCCGCGCCGAAAGTGGGCGCCAGGTGCGTGCTACGAGGGGCGCGGGTCGCTCATTCGCCTCAGGTGCGGTCGGTCAGTTCTTCTCTGTTCTCCCGGTCCGTTCCGCGTGGCCGGTCAGTTCCGCGTGGAGGGAACGGGCCGAGGTGTCCGTGAGCGAGGCGATCTGGTCGACGACGACGCGTTTGCGCGCCGCGTCGTCGGCGGCGGCCGTGAACAGCGCGCGGAACTGCGGGTCGAGCCCGTGCGGGGCGCGGGCCGTCAGCGCCTGGGCGAGTTCCGCCAGGACGACGCGCTGGTCGGCGCGGAGGGCCTCCTGTTCGGCGCGCTGCATGACGTAGCGGTCGGCGACGGCCTTGAGGACGGCGCACTCGTGGCGGGCGCCGCGCGGGACGACGAGTTCGGCGGCGTACCGGGTGAGCGGGCCCGTGCCGTACGTCCGCCGGGTCGCGCTCTCGGCGGCCTCGCAGAAGCGGCCGATGAGCTGGCTGGTGGCGTCCTTGAGGCGGGACTGGGCGAGGGCGGAGCCGTCGTAGCCGTGCGGCCACCACTCCTGGGCCATGAGGCGGTCGAGGGCCGCGGCCAGCTCGCCCGGGTCGGTGTCCGCCGGTACGTAGCGGCCGACCGCGACCTCCCAGATCCCGCCGCGCTCGGCCTCGGAGGCGAGGGCGGCGGGGTCGACATGGCCGGCGTGCAGGGCGTCCTCGAAGTCGTGGACCGAGTAGGCCACGTCGTCGGACCAGTCCATGACCTGTGCCTCGAAGCAGACGCGGCCCGCCGGGGCGCCCGCGCGGGCCCAGCGGAAGACCGGCAGGTCGTCCTCGTACACCCCGAACTTGACCGAATCGGGCCGGGTGGGGTGGGCGCCGCGCGGCCACGGGTATTTGGTGGCGGCGTCGAGCGCGGCGCGGGTGAGGTTGAGGCCGACGCTGACGAGTTCGCCGCTCTCCGGGGACCGGACGAAACGTTTGGGCTCGATCCGGGTCAGCAGCCTGAGCGACTGGGCGTTGCCCTCGAAGCCGCCGCAGTCCGCGGCGAATTGGTTGAGGGCCTGCTCACCGTTGTGGCCGAACGGCGGATGGCCCATGTCATGGGCGAGACAGGCGGTCTCGACGAGATCGGGGTCGCAGCCGAGGGCCGCGCCCAGCTCGCGGCCCACCTGGGCGCACTCCAGGGAGTGGGTCAGCCGGGTACGGGGACTGGCGTCCCACTCCTGACTGCGGGAGCCGGGCGTGACCACCTGGGTCTTTCCGGCCAGCCGGCGCAGGGCGGCGGAGTGCAGCACGCGGGCGCGGTCGCGCTGGAACGCGGTGCGGCCGGGGCGTTTGTCGGGTTCGGCGTCCCAGCGCTCGGTGGCCTGGTCGTCGTACGCGCCCGCCGGTGCCGAGGGGGGCGGTGGGGTGGTTCCGGTGGTGCCTGCCATGCGCCGACCGTAACCGGCGGGCCCGGCGAACGGCTCGGCGGGCGGGGCGGCGGGGGCTCTGCGAGAGCGTGGGGCCGGGGCGTGGGGGCGGGCGGGTTATACGGAGGCGAGGAGGTGGTGGCCCGTCGCTTCGCGCGGCGCCGCGAGGGCCTCGTCGTAACGGTGCAGGAGCAGCCGGGCCATCGCGGGGTGCGCGCCGAGCGGGGCCGCCGCGATCCAGGGCGCGGCGGCGGTGCTGCGGGTGGCGAAGTATCCGGGCGCGGTGAAGTACGAGGCGATCGCGATCCGGTGCCGACCGCGGGCGGCGAGGGCGCGCAGCGCCTCGGGGACCGTGGGCGAGGCCGCGGAGGCGTACGCGGGCAGGACCGGGACGCCGCCGAGGCGCTCGCCGAGGAGTCCGGCCGTACGGCGGGTGTCGGCGGCGGACTCCGGGTCGCGGGACCCGGCGGCGGCCAGGACGACGCCGGCGCCGCGGTGCGCGGTGTCCGCGGGCCAGCCCGCTTCGAGGAGTCGGTCGTACAGGGCCTCGACCAGGAGCGGGTGCGGGCCGAGCGGGGCGGCGACGCGGATCTCCAGCCGGGGCGCGGCAGCGGCGGCGAAGGCCGGCAGGTCGCGCTTGATGTGGGTACCGCGGCTCAGCAGCAGCGGTACGAGCACGGCCCGGGCGGGCGGGTCGGTCAGGAGGGGCAGGTCGGGCCGGTTCGTCCGGCCGCCGGTGAGGGAGGCCAGGGTGTCGGAGAGGAGGGGTTCCTCGATCTCGATGTGGCCGAGGCGTACGTCCACGCCGGGGCGCAGTTCGCGTACCCGGTCCAGGAGCGCCGTGACGGTGCGCAGGGCGCGCGGGTCGCGGCTGCCGTGGGCCACGACGACCAGGGTGTGGGGGTGCGTGCTCGCCTGCTCCGTCATGGGCCCGATACTGCCGGGCCCGGATTGCCGGGCCGTTGCGCGGCCGTGACGGAGGTTTTCCACAGCCTCACACACACCGCCGGGACGTTGTCAGACCCGTCACCTAGGGTCATGGCAGCTCGGAAACCAGAGGTCGGGGAGGGGGTCCTGCCGTGGGCTGGATCGAAACGTCGGGTGGGTACGCCGTCGCGCTGGACGGCGCGAAGGTGCTGTGCCGCAACGCCGCGGGGCGGACGCTGAAACAGGTGCCGCCCAAGCTCAAGGACGACGCCGAGGTGGTGCGGCTGCGGCAGCTCGCCGAGTGGCTGGAGCGGCACGAGCGGGAGTGCCGGGAGCAGGTGGACGGCTGGCTGGTCCGGTCGCTGCCGGTCCCGGTGGCCCTGCTGGCGCGGGTATGGCCGGATCCGGCGTGGCAGGCGGTGCTGCGCGATCTGGTGGTGGCGCCGGTGGCCCCGGACGGCTCCGCGGACACCGCGCGCGCCGGTTTCCTGCGGGACGCGGATCCGGTGCGGGGGCTGGGGATCGTCGATCTGGACGGGGACTCGGTGCGGCTGGATCCGGCGGCGGTGGAGACGGTGCTGCTGCCCCATCCGGTGCTCCTCGAAGGCCTGTCGGAGCTGCGGGAGTTCGCCGCGGAGCTGGGGGTCGAGCAGGGGGCGGAGCAGCTCTTCCGCGAGGTGTGGCGGCGGCCGGACCTCTCGGGGAGCGGCGACGCGGCCGACGGGACCGCCGGTACGGGCGGGACGGTCGATGTGGCCGGGGCGGCCAGGACGGTCGA
Source organism: Streptomyces sp. NPDC056987 (assembly GCF_042673865.1). Lineage (NCBI taxonomy): Bacteria > Bacillati > Actinomycetota > Actinomycetes > Kitasatosporales > Streptomycetaceae > Streptomyces > Streptomyces sp. NPDC056987. The sequence continues at coordinate 77,238 of NZ_JBHURV010000009.1, read as the reverse complement.
TGCCGCAGGGCCGGGGGTGTGGCGGGCGTACGCCGACGGGAAGTTCGCGCAGTTGCGGCACGCCACGGCGCGCGCGGTCTCGCTCGGCTACCGGGTGCGCGGCGGCCAGGCCGTCTGTCCGCTGGTGGAGGACGGCCGGGCGCTGGAGGCGGCGTACTGGCTGGGGGACGACTACCCCGAAGGGGAGACGCTGACGGGCGCGCTGGAGTGGCGCGACACGGCGGGGCGGCGGCTGCCGCTCGCCGAGGTGGGGCCGGTCGCCTGGTCCGAGGGCGAGCGGATGGCCGCGCTGGTGTACGCGGGCCGCGTGGTCGAGAGTGACGAGGAGAAGGCGCTGTGAGCGACGTACGACCGTTGGGGAACGAGGCTCCGGGCGAGCGGGCCGGGTCGGCGCGTACGGCCGGGGGGCCGGACAGGGTTCTGCTGGACGCCGGAGGGGTCCTGCCGTACGGGGGCGGCACGGAGGGCGATGTGCTCACGGCGCGGGCGTACGGACACCCGGCGCTGGACGGGCGCGCCGTGGTCCGGCTGGTGCCCGAGGCGATCGGGGCGGCCGAGGACCTGTCGCTGGAGTACCTGGGATTCGGCGCGCCGCGGGCGGAGCCGGTCGGCCGGGTCAGGCGGCAGTCGCTGGGCTTCCCCGCCTGGGCGCTGGTCAACGACCCGGGCAACGGGCATCACGCGCTGGCCGTGGTGAAGGAGATGGAGCGGCTGACCCGGCTCGTCACCACCAAACCGGGGCTGGCGAAGGAGGGGTTCGACGAGATCGGCGAGCGCCTGGACCGCTCCGTACCGCACTTCCTGCCCACGTTCTACGAGCAGGTGGCGCGGCTCTTCCTGGGGATCGAGTCCCGGCAGCACGCCTCGGTGTTCTTCGGCAAGGCGCGGGCGGCGGAGCAGCGGCATGCCCTGGCGGTGGACGAGGCGCGGCTGCGGGAGGTGTTCCTGGAGTTCGCCGGGGCGGGCGCGCTGAGCGGCAAGGCGCTGCGTGAGCACGCGAAGGCGCTGACGGCCCGGCTGTCGGCGGCGGAGGCGTACGGACAGTTCCGGGCGGTCTCGCTGGAGCGGTGCGCGGCCGGACTCGCCCCGTACGCGGGCATGCTGGAGGACCTGCGGCGTCTCGCGAAGGGCGCGGGGCTGGACGCGGCGGAGGAGGAGCGCTCGCTGCTCCGGGAGATCATCCACACGGGTCCGATGAACCGGGCGGCGGGGAGCTTCTGGAAGTCGGCGCTGCCCGCGCTGGCCTCGGTCGCTGCCGGGGACCGCTCGGTGCGGGAGCGGCTGCTGACCCTGCTGCCGACCACGGGCGGGGACCGGCCGGAGGAGTTCGACGCCTCCTGGCTGGAGTTGCTGGACCGGTGCGGCGCGATCGAGCTGCTGGTGGACGGGACGGTGCCGGCGGCCGAGTGGCTGTCCGGGTGGGCCGGCCACCGGCGGCGCGGCTGGCGGAGTTCCCGGCGGCTCCCCGCCGAACTGGCGCTGGCCGAACGGCTGGTGGACCGGCTGGTGGCGGACGGCACGCCGGTGCGGCTGCTGGGGAACCGCGGCCGGCACGTGAGCGCGGACCTGGATCTGCTCGACGCGTGTCTCGCGTGGGGTGTGCCGGTGGCCGGTCCCGCGCCGGGCGACAGCTGTCTCCGCCTCGACGAGTGGCTGTCGGACACGTCCGCGGGAGCCAGGGACCTGGCGGCGCTCGCGGCCGACCCGCGGTTCACCGCGCTGCTGCGCGCCGGTGTGGAGGAGGCCGCGGACACCGGGGACGCCACGGAGCGGCTGGACAGGATCGTCGCCCACCCCGCGCTGCGCACGGCGCTCGTGGGCTGGCTCGGAGACCGGGCCGACGACCTGTCGCGGCCCTTCGGACTGCCGGAGCTGAGCGAGCAGTTGAGGCGGCTGAGCCGCTTCTCGTCCGGCCCGGTGCTGGCCACCGCGCCGGAGGCGGTCGCCCGGATCACGGCGGTCTCGCCCGCCCCGGCGCTGGCGAGGACCTTGCGCGCGGGCATCCTGGACGAGCTGGGCTGGCCCGCGCTGGAGGAGGCCCTGCCGGGGCTCGGCGAGGTCGCCCCGCCCGGTTCGAACCACTGGCACGGCCACGGGGCGGACCGCTTCTACCAGGTGGGGGACGCCTGGCCGGCCCTGCTGGTGCACCTCAACTCGGAGGCCGCGGCGGTGGGGCCCACCGAGGTCCTCGACCGGCGGACCCTCCCCGTTCCGGCCGGGTCCGGCCAGGACCGGCACCGGGTGTCGGTCCGCTACGTGGGCGGCCAGTGGCTGGTCGCCCACGGGTACGGCGACGACCGGCGGGCCGTGTGGTCCGGGCGGCCCGCCGAGGTGTTCACACCCGCGGGCGACCTGTCCGACCACTGGTCGTACAGCCGGTCGGCGTCGTTCGAGCTGCCCGACGGCGGACGCTGCTACGGCGGCCGGCCGGTGTACGCGGGCGACACCTCGTTCGCGGCGGAGCGCCGCCCGGTCGCCTCGGACGGCATCTCCGTCTGGGTGCTGCACGAGGACCAGTGGTGGGAGTACGACCCGGAGTCCGCCCGCAGGGGCCGGATCTCGGTGCCGGGCTTCTTCGACTCGGCGCTCACGGGCGGCGGCGTACAGCTGGTGGAACACGCGTGCCGGCTGCTTCCCGTACAGCCGGGTCAGGAGTCCTCGCCGTTCGGTACGGCGGACGGGCTGCTGGGGTGGTGGGTGACGCACGACCCGAAGGCGCGGACGCTGACGGCCTGTTCGGTGGACGGCAGCCGCAGTCCGGCCGTCCCGCTGCCCGCGGACCCGTACCCCGGGCACCTTCCCACCGGCCTTCCCCTGCCGCCGCTGCGGCTGCCCGGCGGGGCCGTGCTGCACCTCCGGGAGACGACCGGATACCGCTCCCACATCGATGTGTACGACGCCGAGGGCATCCGTCTCGCCCAGGTGGAGGAGAACGACCGCGGCGGGGCGTACGCCGCCGGTACGCCCCTCGTGGCGCCGCTGGCCCACTGGCACGCGCTGCGCCCCCGTGACGAGCGGGGCTCGGCCGTGCTGCGCGCGGTGACCGACGAGGACGCGGCGGCGCTGCTGGCCGCCGTCGGCGAGGGGACGCACGCGGAGACGGTGGCGAAGGCCGAGGGGGTGGTGCGTGAACTGCTGCCCGGGCTCACGCACCCGGCGCTGGTGGCGGGCGTGGCCGGGGTGCTGGCGGAGGCTGTGCGGCACGCCGGGCGCGTGCGCACCCTCGCCGCGCGGGCCGCGCGGGACGCCTCGGACGGGCAGCGCGGCCCGGGGGCGCGGCACGCCTTCGACGGGGTGCTGAGCGAGACGTTCCGCGGCTTCGCCCGCTCGCCGTACGCCCGCTACTACCCGTCCCGGGCGCAGGGCGGCACGGCGGTCCTCGACCAGATCCGGCGGGTGCGCGAGGTGCTGGCGCCGGGCGCGGTCCCGGGCCGTACGGATCTGAAGAGCGTGAGCGTGGGGTGGGTGACGCTGTGCGGTGCGGGCATGGCCGCGCTCGCGGTGCGGGCCGCCTCGCCCGCCACGGAGGAGAAGCAGCGGGCCGCGCTCCTGGAGTTCCTGGACACGGCGCTGTCCGTGGTGGCCGACGGCGCCGGGGAGGCGGGGACCGGGGCGGGTGGTGACACCCTGCTGATCGATCCGCGCGGCCGGCTGCGCACGGTGGAGCTGCGGGCCCCGGCGAGCGGGGAGGGCCAGGCGTCCGGTGGAGAGGTGCGGCACGCGGGGGCGCGGCGGCTGCTGGTCCTCGGCCACGTGCGCACCGACGGGAAGGACGCGTTCTGGCACGCCGTCGAGTACGACCCGGCCGGGGCCTTCGGCGGCTGGGACGGCGGCACGGTCGTCGCGTCGGAGGTGCTGGGCGCGGCGGACGACCCGCTGCGGGCGCCCGCGGTACGCCGCCTGGTGGAGCTGGTGCGGGAGCGCGGGCCGCTGGCGTACCGCCCGGAGTGGGCCGTGGACTTCGCGGAGCGGGTCGGGACGACGGCTGTCGCGGCCGCCCTGCTCCAGCTGGGCTCCCCCGGGCTGAACGGCTACCGGGGGCAGGACGTGCTGAGCGCCGGGTATCTGGAGCCGCTGGGTGCGAAGAGCGCCGAGGCCCAGGTGGGGCGCGCCGCGCTGAGTGTGCTGAGCGCGGCGGAGCTGACCACGTACACCGCGCTGCTGCTGCCCGGTGATCCGGCGCGGGTGGCGGAGCTGTGGACGGACGGCTTCGCGGTGGAGCCGGTGGCCGGCGCGTGGATCGCCGCGCGCGGCCGTCGGCGGGCCACCCCGGCGTGGCTGGTCCGGCGGATGGTGGCCGAGGGGTACGGCGGCACGGTGGTGAACGACGCGCTCAACCCGGAGCTGCTGGAGTCGCTGACGGGCCGTACGGAACAGCGCCTGGTCGACGGCGCGCTGGAGGCGGCCGAACCGCACCGGCTGCTGACGGCGTCCGGGCTGGCCGGGCTGGTGGACGCGGTGCGCTGGCTGGCGTACCGGCTGCCGTACGGCGACCCGCTGCGCGCCGTCCTGCCGACGACGGTGCGGAGGGTGCGCGAGCGGCTGGCCGACCCGGGGCTGCTGCTGCACCTGGGCGTCGACCGGGACTCGGCGTGGGACCCGGTGTCGCCGCGGCTACGCGAGGCGCACGGGGTGGCGCCGACGCGCGCGGCGGGCGAGAAGGAGCTGTTCGAGCTGTCCCCGGCGCTGGTGCTGGCGCCGGACCGGTACGGCCAGGGCGCGGACTCGGTCTGGCTGCGTCCGGCGGCCGTCGTGCCGCGCGACGCCGCGGGCGGGCCCGGACACGTGGGGGAGGGCGGGCCCGACCATCCTGATCTGAAGCTGCTGGCGGCGATGGCGGGCCACGCGCCCGCGCTGGCCGCCCTGCGGACGGTGCTGGGCGAGGAGTTCATGGAGCTGGTCTCGGCCGACGGCGCGCCGGGGGCGCAGCAGAACCCGTGCCACAGCGCCCCGGAGCTGGTGGCGGAGGCGGCCGGCCGGTCGGGGCTCTCCGAGGACGCGGCGGCGCTCTATCTGATGCTGCTCGCGCTGCCGGATCCGACCGACCGGAACCAGGCCGCGTGGACCGGCTGGAAGCCCGCCCGGTTGAAGAAGGCACGGGCCGAACTGGCCGCCACCGACCTGGTGGTGGAGGCCAAGCGGGCCAGGGCGGGCCGGTCGCTCTTCCTGCCCGGCGGCTGGGTGGAGGTGTCCACCCCGCGACTGCCCTCGGAGAGCTGGAAGACGGCACTCCTGGCGATGGACATGCCGGGGTTCGTGGTCGGTCACCGGCCGGTGGAGCGGCTGTTCGAGGCCGCCTGGCGGCGGGTCGCCGAGGGCGACGCGCCGGGGTACGAGGAGTTCCAGGGGCGCGGCGGGCGCGGCCGCCGGGGAGGCCGGCGATGACGGACGCGGGGAGGCCCGGAGTGGGACCGGCGGGCGTGGGCGCAGGTGCGGTTCCGGCGGGCGTGGACGCAGGTGTGGGTCCGGCGGGCAGGCCGTCGGGCACGGGCACAGGTACGGAGAAGGACGGCGCGGGGATGGGTACGGAGACGGATTCCGGGTCAGGGCCGGGGCGGCAGTTGGAGCTCCCGGAGGACCGGTACGCGGCGGAGCTGGCGTTCCTGGCGGCGTACGACACCGGACCACGGCCGCCGAGCTGGCGGCTGACGCCGCGCGCGGTGGTGCTGTTCATCTGCGGTTCGGGCGAGGAGCCACTGCGCGCCCCGGACGGCGAACAGCTCGTCGTCACCAGGAAGTTCGTCGGCGACCGGTCACTGGTGGAGCGCTGTGTGGTGACGCTGGCGGGCGAGCGCGGGCTGCTCCTCGTCGGTGAGCCGGGCACGGCGAAGTCGATGCTCTCCGAGCTGCTGGCCGCCGCCGTCTGCGGCGCCAGCACGCTCACCGTGCAGGGCACCGCGGGCACCACGGAGGACCAGCTCCGCTACGGCTGGAACTACGCGATGCTCCTCGCCAAGGGCCCGAGCAGGGAAGCCCTGGTGCCTTCCCCGGTTCTCACGGCCATGACGCGCGGCGCCGTGGCCCGGGTCGAAGAGGTCACCCGCATGCTGCCGGAGGTGCAGGACTCGCTGGTCTCGCTGCTCTCCGAGCGCCGGATGTCGGTGCCCGAACTGGCGGGCGGGGACGGCGGGGAGGGAACGGTGCACGCGGTCCCCGGCTTCACGCTGATCGCCACGGCCAATCTCCGCGACAAGGGGGTCTCCGAGATGTCCGCCGCGCTGAAGCGCCGGTTCAACTTCGAGACGGTCGGCCCGATCGACGATCTGGAGGCCGAGACGGCGCTGGTCCGTGCTCAGGCGACGGCGGCACTGGCACGCGGCGGCACGGAACTCCTGGTGGACGACACGGTGCTCGAAGCGCTGGTGACGGCGTTCCGGGAGCTGCGCACCGGGCGGAGCGCGGAGGGCTGGGAGATCGAGCGCCCCTCGACGGTGATGTCGACGGCGGAGGCGGTCCACGTCGCCACGTCCATGGGGCTGGGCGCGGCCTATCTCGGCGAGGGCCGGGATGTCGTACGGACGCTGCCGGGCCATCTGCTCGGCACCGTACGCAAGGACGACCCGGCCGACCACGCGCGGCTGCTGGGTTACTGGGACGGCCCGGTCCGGCGCCGTGCGGAGGCGGGGGCACCGCTGTGGCGGACGCTGTGGGAGCTGCGCCATGAGCTGGGGTGAGGCGGGGGCCGGGCAGGCGCCGGTCGGGCAGGCTCCGGTCGGGCAGGCTCCGGTCGATCAGGCCGGGGCCTGTGGGGCGGGCGGTGACGCGGCCGGGGTCCCGGGGGCGCTGGAGGCGCTCGCCGGATGCCGGGAGCCGTATCTGATCGGGGTACGGCACCACTCCCCTGCGCTGGCCGCGGCCGTACCGGCGATGCTGGCGGAGGCGGCGCCGGAGGTGGTGTTCGTCGAGCTGCCGGAGGAGTTCGGGGCCTGGCTGCCGTATCTCGCCGACCCGGAGACGGTGGAGCCGGTCGCGCTGGCGGGCACCACCGCGGACTCGGACGGCCCGGGGGACGGGGCGGGGAGCGGGCTGGTGTTCCTGCCGTTCGCGGAGTTCTCGCCGGAGCTGGCCGCCATCCGCTGGGCAAGGGCGGCGGGGGTGGAGGTCGTCGCCTTCGACCTGCCGCTGGCGGCGCGGGCGACGGCACGCCGCCGGGAGGAGACCGGGGCGGGCGCGCCGGAGCCGCGGGGCGGATCGGGCGTCGTCCCCGGCACGCTCGCCGCCGCGCTGCGCGCCCGGGTCGGCGGACGGCCCGGCGACGACCTGTGGGACCGGCTCGTCGAGGCCGTGGCCCCCGGATCGGACGCGGAGGCGCTGCGCCGGGCCGCACTGCTGGTCGGCTGGGCGCTGCGGGCCGACGCGGGCCCGGTGGACCCGTACGACCTGCGGCGTGAGGCGAACATGCGGCGGCGGCTGGCGGAGCACCGGGGCCGCCGTACGGCCGCCGTGATCGGGGCCTTTCACGCGCCCGCGCTGCTGCCCGGCAGGGCGGAGGCGGACGGTGCGGAGACGGACATCCACGCGAGCGCAGGGAACGGCGCCGGGGAGGTCGTCACCTCGCTCGTGCCGTACACGTACGCGCTGCTGGACGAGCGGTCCGGGTACCCGGCGGGGATCCGGGATCCGGAGTGGCAGCGCGGGGTGTATCTCGCCGGTGGTGATCGCGCGCTGCTGGACGAGTTGCTGACGGCGACCGCGGTGCGGATCTGCGCGTCCGTACGGGAGGCCGGGCATCCGAGCGGACCGGTGGACGCCCGTGAGGTCGTCCGGGTCGCCCGGGATCTCGCGGCGTTGCGCGGGCTGCCCGCCGCCGGGCGCGGGGAGTTGGTGGAGGCGGTCCAGACCGTCCTCGCGCAGGGGCGGGTGCTCGGGCGGGGCCGGGTCGTGGCCGCCGCCATGGAGAAGGTCCTGGTCGGCTCGCGGCAGGGCCGGCAGGCCCCCGGCACCCCGCGTTCGGGGCTGGGACCCGCCGTGGAGGCGCTGCTCGGCGAGTTGTCGCTGCCCACTCCGGTCGATCCGGGCCGCCGTGAGCTGCGCCTCGACGCACACCGCGGGGAGCGGGACCGGCGCCGCGAGCTGTGTCTGCGCCGGCTGGCCGCCTGCCGGATCCCGTACGGGGAGGAGGGCGAGGTGGCGGCCGTGGGCGAGGCGGCGCCGCTGACCACGCGCTGGGTGGTGGCGTGGACCCCGTCGACGGCGGCGATGCTCGACCTGGCGGGCGTGCACGGGGTGACGCTCGACCAGGCGGCGGCCGGGATGCTGCGCAGACGGCGCGCGGCGGAGCGGGGCGCGGGCGGCCCGACGGCCGCCGAGGTGCTGGCCGGTCTGCTGGAGGCGGCGCGCTGCGGGCTGCCCGTGCTGGCGGCGGAGCGGCTGACGGAGACGGCCGCGCTGCTGCCGGACTCCGGCACCCTGCCCGAACTGCTCGCGGGGCTCACTCTGTTGGACCGGATCCGGTCGGGTCATCTGCCGGGGCTGCCGGCGGGGTGGGAGCGGGTCGCGCTCGACGCGGCGTACGAGGAGCTGGCCACGGCGGGGGTCCGCGCCCTCGACGGGCTGGCGGGCTCCACGGATCCGGCGGACGCGCGGGCCCTGGTGTCGCTGGCGGACCGGGCCACCGCTCCACCGGGTCGTGCGGCGGACGGAGCCCCGGCGCCGAAGGCCGGGGGCGGTGGGCTGCGGCTGGACGCGGCGCTGCGGCGGCTCGACGCCGCGGGGACACCGCTGATCCGGGGTGCGGCGGGGGCGGCCCGGGTCCTGCTGGGGCAGCGGGATGCGGGGGAGTTCGGCGTCCGGGTGGCGTCCCGGGTGGACGGTGCGACCACGCCCGGGCTCCGTACCGATCTGGCGGGCTTCCTGCGCGGGACGCTGCTGGCGGCGGGCCCGCTGCTGGAGACGGGCGGGGCGCTCGACCCGCTGCTGGAACGGGTCGAGTCGCTGTCCGACCGGGGGTTCCTCGACCGGCTGCCCGCGCTGCGGGCGGGGTTCGACATCCTCTCCCCCGCGGCCAGGTCACGTCTGCTGGCCGCGGTGCAGGACCGCACGGGCCTCGCGGCGGGCACCCTCCCGGCCGCGTTCTCCGACCCGGCGGCCCTGGCCCTCCTCGCCTCGGCCGATCTGGCGGGCCGGGAGGCCCTGGCGGCACGGGGTCTGGCCGACGCGGCGGAGGAGCGGGAGCCGACGGCGGACAAGGGCGAGCCGAGTGCCTCCGCCCCGCCCCGCCAGGAAGGCGCCGCGGCGGCCGCCCGCCCCGTAGCGGAAGGCGCGGAGCCGGTTCTCGGCGCCGGGGAGCGGTGGCGGTTGCTGCTCGGCAAGGGGCGGGGGCTGGGCGGCCGGGCGGCGCGGATCGCCGGGGCACTCGACGAGTTGTACGGGTACGGGCACGGCGAGGGCGCCCGGAGCGAGGAACGGACCGGAAGCGGGACCGGCGGCGGGGACGGGGCCCCGTATCCCGATGTGCGGTCCTGGTCGGCGGAGCTGGCCGCGCTCTTCGGACCCGGTGTGCGCGAGGAGGTGCTCGCCGCCGCCGCCGAGGCCGGCCGGCTCGACGCCGCACTGGAACTCGACCCGGCGGCGGCCCGGCCCTCCGTGGAACTGCTGCGTACGGTCCTGTCGTACGCGGGCGGCCTCCCCGAGCAGCAGCTCGCCCGGCTGCGGCCTCTGGTGGCACGGCTGGTCGCCGAGTTGACGGAAGCACTCGCCAACCGGATGCGCCCCGCGCTCACCGGGCTCGCGCATCCGCGCCCGACGCGCCGGCCCGGCGGCCCGCTGGATCTCTCCCGTACGCTGCGCGCGAATCTGGCGACGGCCCGCCGGGACCCGGAGACCGGCGCGGTGACGGTCCTGCCGGAGCGGCCCGTCTTCCGCACCCGGGCCCGTAAGTCGGCGGACTGGCGGCTGATCCTGGTCGTGGACGTCTCGGGGTCCATGGAGGCGTCCACCATCTGGGCCGCGCTCACCGCCTCCGTGCTGGCCGGGGTCCCGGCGGTCAGCACGCACTTCGTCGCGTTCTCCACGGAGGTGGTCGACCTGACGGACCGGGTGGAGGACCCGCTGAGCCTTCTGCTGGAGGTCCGGGTCGGCGGCGGTACGAACATCGCGCGCGGGCTGCGGCACGCCCGCGAGCTGATGACCGTACCGTCGCGCACGCTGACCGTGCTGATCAGCGACTTCGAGGAGGGCGGCCCGGTCTCCCCGCTGCTCGCCGAGGTACGGGCGCTGGTCGACTCGGGCTGTCAGGTCCTGGGCTGCGCCTCGCTGGACGACGAGGGACGGCCGCGCTATTCGGCGGGCGTGGCGGGCCAGTTGGTGGGGGCGGGCATGCCGGTCGCGGCGCTCAGCCCCCTGGAGCTGGCCCGCTGGGTCGGCGAACGCGTAGGAGGAGCAGCCCGATGACCGGTTCCGCCCGTTCCACTGAGCCCACCGGCTCCGCAGGATCCGTCGTCGCGGCCTCGCCTGCCACGGCCGTACTGCCGCCCGTGTCCGCCGAGGTCGCGGCCGGGGCGCTCGATCTGCTGCCCGCCCGGCTGCGCAAGCGGGTGGACGGGGCGGTCGCGAAGGTGGCCGGCTGGCCGGTGGAGACCACCGGCGAGGGCATCCTCGTGCGCGTCGCGGAGGACACGGCGGTCACGCTGCGGTTGACGGGCGGGATCGTGGCCGACGCCGGGAGCGCGGTGTGCGACTGCCTGCTCGCCCCGGCCTGTCTGCACCGCGCGGCCGTGCTGTCCAGCGCCCCGCTCGCCCTGGGGAACGGAGAAGCGGGCGAGGAGGAGACCGCCGACGGGAGCGAGGGCGCCGGTCCTGGCCGGGGCGGAGGCAAGGGCGCCGACGGGAGCGAGGGCGCCGGCGAAGGCGACAACGGCGGCCCGGGCGGGAGCGCCGGCGGGGGTGAGGGCGTTGACGGAGGCGGAGGCGGGCTGTTCCGGCTCACCGCCGCGCAGTCCGGCGCGCTGCGGTCCCTCGGCGATGCCGCGACTGCCGTGCTGGTCTCGGGTGTCGCCGGGTCCGGCGCCGTGCACCGAGCCGAGCTGCTGCACGCCGCGCACTCCGCGCGGCTGGCCGGGCTGCCCCGGCCGGCCGCCACCGCCGTCAGGATCGCGCGGCGGCTCGGTGAGGCCCGCTCCGACGACCCCGCGTTCCGGCTCTCCGAGCTCTCCGGCGAACTCGCCGAACTCCTCGGTCTGGTGCGCCGCCCGGCCGACGCGGCGGCGCCCGTCCGACGCGACTACCGGCCCGAGGGGCCGCTCCGGCTGTACGGGCTGTTCACCGAGCCCGTGGTGACGGCGTCCGGCTACGCGGGCGCGACCGTGTACGCGCTCACCCCGGACGGCTCGCTCCGTACCCGCTCCGACGTGGTTCCCGGTGGCCCCGACCGGGCCCTTCAGGCGTCGGGGACGCCGCTGCCCGGCGGCTGCGCGCTCGCCCTCCGGGAGCTGGGCGACGGCGGCGGGGTGATCCTCACCTCGCCGACGGTCTCGCCGGACGGGCGGATCGGCGGGGGCGGGCCGGTGCGTTCCGTACGGGCGCCGGGTGCGGGGTGGCGGGACGCGCCGCTCGCCGCCCTCTGGGAGCGGCCACCGGCGGCGCAACTGGCTTCGGCTCTGCGGTGGTTGGCCGAGCCGGTCGAAACCAGAGGCGCGGGTGGCGATCTGCTCTTCCTCGACGGCGTCCTCACCGGCCCGGAGCCGGGCGGCGGGGGGACGGGGTTCGCCGTGTCCGGTGGGCCCGTGCTGCGGCTGGCGGCGCCCGACGAGCGGCCGGAGCTGCCCTACGCGGAGAACCTGGCGCTGTTCGCCACCCGCCCCGGGTCGGCCCTGCGGCTCGTCGCGCGGGTCGTACCGGACCGCCCCGACCTCGTGCACGTACTGGCCGCCTCCTGGACGGGCCACGACGGCGAGCCCGTCCGGGTGGACCTGGGGCTGCGCCGGCTCAACCGCTCGCACCTCCCCGCTGTGGGGGGCGACCGGCCCGTGGCCCCTGTGCCGGGTGCGCGGCCGGCGCTCCCCGTCGAGCTGGATCTGCTGCGCCGGGCCGTGGACCGCGCGGTGGCGGGCGGGCGCGCCGTGTCCGCCGCGGCGGTGGCGGACGAACTCCCCCGCCGGTTGCGGGCCGTGGGCCTCACCACCGGCGCGCGGCGGGCCCTCGCGCTGGCCGAGGCGGCGGCGGACCGCCGCCACGACGTGCTGGGCCGGCTGCTCCCCGCCGATCCCGAGGGCTTCGCCCTCGCCTGGCTCACGGCGTCGGTCTATACGGCGGCGGCGGCCGAATCGCTGCTGCTTGCGGCCTGGGCACCGCCGGAGATACCGGAGATATCCGTCGACTGACCGTGCGGGCCGGACGGGCCGGACACTCCGCGCGGGACGACCGGTGCGCCACGAACTATTGGGCGCCGTCGAACGTCGTACAGGGGACGGGCCGCTCGGGCCCATGCCCGAGCCCACCGGGACCACCGGGACCACCGGGACCACCGGGACCACCGGGACCACCTCAGGGGGGAACATGCCGCTGTCCAGACCCGCGAAGGCGCTGAAGTCGGTGACGGCCTGGCGGCCGACGAGAGCGCTGACGGGGGTCAAGGCACTGCTCGGTGAGGGCCGCGTGCGACGGCGGCGCGCCGTGCAGGCCGTCATGCTGGGCAGCGTGTTCGCCCTGGCGCCGGCGGCCTGGGTGCACGCGGTCGCGGACAGCCGGGTCCGTACGGTCGAGGACGCCCCGGCCAGGGACGTCGCCGTGGTCTTCGGCGCCGGGCTGCGGGAGGACCGGCCCGCGCCGTATCTCGCCCACCGGCTGGACGCCGCCGCCGAGTTGTACCGCGCGGGCACGGTGAAGGTCGTGCTGGTCACCGGGGACAACAGCCGGGTGGAGTACGACGAGCCCGACGCCATGCGCGCCTACCTCGTGGAGCGCGGGGTGCCCGACGGGCGGATCGTCAGCGACTACGCGGGATTCGACTCCTGGGACTCGTGCGTACGGGCCAGGAAGATCTTCGGGGTCGAGCGGGCGCTGCTGGTGACGCAGGGCTTCCATGTCCGGCGCGCGGTGGCGCTCTGCGAGGCCGCGGGGGTCGACGCGTACGGGGTCGGGGTCGACGAACCGCGCAACGTGACGTGGTACTACGGCGCGGTGCGGGAGATCTTCGCCGCCGGGAAGGCCGCGGCCGACGCCGTCACCGACCGGCAGCCCATGTTCCTCGGGCCGCGGGAACCAGGCGTGGCGGAGGCGCTGGCCGACGCCCGCGTCCAGGCCGAGCCCCACGTCCGCCGCGGCGGCGCTACGGGGGCGGAGTGACGTACGCGATCCAGTCGCCGCCCTCGATCAGCCGTCCCCCGCGCCGCAGCCGGCGCGCCACCCGGGGCGCGGCGAAGTACACCCAGGCCCGGGCCGTGGTGCCGTCGGCGCGCAGGACGTCGCGGACGGCCCGCTCGTACAGGTTGCGCGGGTCCCCGGGGGCTGCGTACTCCTCCAACTCGTCCAGAACGGACAGCAGTTCGTCGTACGCCTCACACGTGGCCGTCACCAGCTCCCCCACGACGACCGGCCCGTTCTCCCCGCCACTCCCACCCCCGCTCCCGGCTTCGGTTTCGGGAATCTCGACCGCGTACGGGTAGCCGGGGCCCTCGTACAGCCACGCCCCCGCGAGGCGGGCCGGCTCCTCACGCACCGTACGGCCGCGCAGGAACAGGTCGTGGTGGTGCTGGCCGGGCCGCAGCGTGCCGTAGACGAAGAACGACAGCGGCCCCTCGGATCGGCCGCCGCACGGGCGGCCCTCGGGCGGGTCGGGTGCGACCGCCGTCATGCGCCGGTGGTCTCCTCCGTGAGCCACGCCAGATACTCCGCGCTTCCCCTCACCACCGGCAGGGCGATGATCTCGGGTGTGTCGTAGTCATGGGCGGCCTTCAGGTGTGTTTCCAGGGCTTCATAGCGTTCCGCGACCGTCTTGAACAGGATCTGCCACTCCTCGGCGGTCTCGATCACGCTCTGCCAGCGGTAGACGGAGGTGACCGGCGCGGAGATCTGCGCGCAGGCGGCGAGCCGCGCCTCGATCACGCCCCGGGCCAGCGCCTCCGCCTTGTCGGCGCTGTCGGTCGTGGTCAGCACGGTCAGATATGCGGAGGAAGAGGACGACGGAGACTGGGACAGGGGCGCGGGCACGGCGGGGCTCCTTCACGGGCATCGGACGTCGCACGGGTGGTCGTACCACACCACAGACCCCGCCCCCATGTCCTCCTCCTCTCCCCGTCAGCCGCCGTACGGGCGGACGGCCTTCGCCTCCCGCAGCGCCAGGCCCCACCAGGCGAGCTGGTCGAGCATCGCGGTGGCCGCCGCGTCGCAGCCGGCGGAATCCTTGGGCCGGCCCGCCTCGTCGAAGTGGCCGCCCGCGTGGTGGAAGGAGACGGTGTCCCGGACGGTGACGGCGTGCAGTTCGGCGAAGACCTGCCGGAGCTGCTCGACGGCGCGCAGGCCGCCGGAGATCCCGCCGTACGAGACGAAGCCGACGGGCTTGGCCTGCCACTCGGCGTAGTGCCAGTCGATGAGCGACTTCACGGTGGCGGGGAAGGAGTGGTTGTACTCGGGCGTGAGGACGACGAACGCGTCCGCGTCGGCCAACGGCGCCGAGACCTTGTCGAGTTCGGCCCGGACGGTGGGTTCCGGCCGGAAGGAGAGGGCGGTCGGCAGCTCCACCCCCGCGAGATCGATGAGTTCGGTGGTGAAGTCGGCGCGCTCGGCGGCGCGGGAGAGGAACCAGTCGGAGACGACGGGGCCGAAGCGCCCTTCGCGGTTGCTGCCGAGAATGACGGCGAGCTTCAGCGGCGTGACGGTCGCCGCGCCGGACTTGCTGGACATGTTCGTAGGCATGAGGAGAGCCTGTTACCTCAACCAAGGTCGAGGTCAAGCCGCCGATGGGCGGCCCGGCGACCGGCATACGGTGAGAGATATGACGACCACTTCACCGCTCCTCGTGACCGAGGCGGAGTGGTGTCGGAGAGCGCGATCGCCAACGTCGCCTTCTGGGACGGCACCTCGGCGATCTGGCCGGACGCCCCGGCCCTGACCGGCATCGCCGGTCGCGCGGATCGACGGAACGGTCCTGCCGGGCGACGACGCGCTGTTCAAGACGGTGCGCGAGGTGTACGAGAGGGTGGTGTGGGACCGGATCTGAGGCACGGACACGCACACGCGGGCACCGGCCGAACCGCCCCCGAACCGGCCCTCTGTCACCCGTTCGGAACGGGCCGGAAGGCGCGCGCCGCTCCGGGCGCCTTATCTCGGAAGGGACGGCGAGGAGACGGCTTCCGTGCTTCGGAGCTTCCGTGCTTCCGTGCTTCCGTGCTCAGGCACTTCGGAGCTTCGGAGCTTCGGCGCTTCGGTGACTCCGTGTCCGCGTCCGTCGGCACCATCCGGGTCGCGGCGGAGGTGGGCCTTCCGGCCACCCCCGCCGTCGGCGGGAGCCGGCCCCTGCGCCGCCGGGCGAGCGGCGCGCAGGGAGGCCGGCCGGCGGGCCCTCCTCCCCGCCACGTCCCGCCCGGCGCCGCGCGGCGCCGTTCGCCCCGTCCCCGTCAGGCCGGCAGCCGACGGGGGCGGGGCCCCTCACGCCGTCCACTGGTCGAACGCGAGCTTCGCGACCAGCGAGAACACCACCACCAGCAGCACCCCGCGGACGAACTCGCTGCCCTTGCTGAGCGCCATCCGCGCGCCGAGCGTCCCGCCCGCCAGGTTGAAGACCGCCATCAGCCCGGCGAGCTGCCACAGCACCGTGCCCTGGTACGCGAACATGGCGAGCGCCCCGGCGTTGGTGCAGACGTTCACGATCTTCGCGGTGGCGGACGCCGTCACCAGATCCAGGTGGAGCACCGCCGTGAGCCCCAGCACCAGAAACGTTCCCGTCCCCGGCCCGAAGAGCCCGTCGTAGAAGCCGATCCCGCCGCCCACCAGCACGATCGCGAGGACCGTACGGCGCCGCCCCACCGGGCCGCCCGCCCGCTCCCGGCCGAACGCCGGCCGCAGCAGCACGAAGGCGGCCACTCCCAGCAGCACCACCATGATCACCGGACGGAGTGTCGCGCTGCTGATCCCCGCCGCGAAGAACGCGCCCGTCATCGACCCGCCGAGGGCCATGACCCCGATCCGTACGGCCGTCCCCACGTCCACCGGTGCCCGGCGCGCGTAGGTGACCGCCGCGCCCGTGGTGCCCACGATGGCCACGGCCTTGTTGGTGCCGAGGATGTGCGCGGCGGAGACGTGCGGCAGCCCGAGCAGCATCGCGGGCAGGAGCAGCAGCCCTCCCCCTCCGACCACGGCGTCGATCCAGCCCGCCACGGCGGCGGCGAGGCAGAGCAGGACCAGCACGGTCAGCGATATCTCGGGCACGGTCGCGACCTTATGGAGCGGATACATGGCCTGTCCAACGACATAGGCGAACGACCTGGGCGAACGGCATGGGCGCCCGACACCCGCCGCACTCCACCCGCCACCCGCCGCGCCAGGAAGAGTCCTCCCCTCCCGCGTCCCCTCACACCCGCACGCCGGGCGCGCTGAGCGCAGCGTTCCGTACGGGAAACGGGGGCGATGCGGCCGGGTAACAGCCACCGCGCAGGCTTCCAGCCACGACCTACCCGATGGAGGCCCCGAGATGTCCACCCCCACGATCGTGGTCGTCGGCCACGGAATGGTCGGTCAGCGGTTCCTGGAGGCCCTGGCCGAGCGCGGCGTGACCGGGCGGGCCCGGGTCGTGGTCCTCTGCGAGGAGCCACGCCCCGCCTATGACCGGGTGCGGCTGACCTCGTACTTCGACGGCCGTACGCCCGAGGACCTCAGCCTCGTGGAGCCGGACTTCATGGCGCGGCACTCCATCGAGCTGTATCTCGACGACCCGGCCGAGACCGTCGACCGCGCCGCCCGCACGGTCACCTCGCGGGCCGGGCGCGTCTTCCCGTACGACACGCTCGTGCTGGCCACCGGCTCGTACCCCTTCGTGCCGCCCGTGCCGGGCAAGGACGCCACCGGCTGTTTCGTCTACCGCACCATCGAGGATCTGCTCGCGATCGAGGAGTACGCGATGACGGCCCGCACCGGCGCCGTCGTCGGCGGCGGGCTGCTCGGTCTGGAGGCGGCGGGCGCGCTCAAGGGGCTCGGGCTCGACACGCACATCGTGGAGTTCGCGCCCCGGCTGATGCCCGTACAGGTCGACGAGGGCGGCGGCGCGGCCCTGCTGCGCACGATCGAGTCGATGGGGCTGACCGTCCACACCGGTGTGGGGACGCAGGAGGTGACGACGGACGCCGCCGGGACCGTCACCGGTATGGCGCTGTCGGACGGCTCCGCGCTCGACACCGATCTCGTCGTCTTCTCGGCGGGGGTGCGCCCCCGCGACCAGCTCGCCCGGGACGCGGGGCTGACGGTCGGGGAGCGCGGCGGCATCGCGGTGGACGCGCAGTGCCGTACGTCCGACCCCGCCGTCTTCGCGATCGGCGAGTGCGCGCTGGCCTCGGACGGCCGGGTGTACGGGCTGGTGGCGCCCGGGTACGAGATGGCCACGACGGTCGCGGACCTCCTCGCGGCGGACGGGGCCCGGCCCGACGGGTCCGGCTTCACCGGCGCCGATCTCTCGACCAAACTGAAGCTGCTGGGCGTGGACGTGGCGTCGTTCGGGGACGCGCACGGCGCCGCGCCGGGCTGTCTGGACGTCGTCTACTCCGACGCGCAGGCCGGTGTCTACAAGAAGCTGGTCGTGGACGGGGAAGGCACACTGCTCGGCGGCGTGCTCGTCGGGGACGCCGACGCGTACGGCATGCTGCGCCCGCTCACCGGGAGTGTCCCGCCGGTCCCCGCAGCCCAGTTGGTGCTGCCGGCCGGGCTCGGCGCGCCGGCGGCGATGGGTCCGGAGTCCCTGCCGGACGACGCGGTGATCTGCAGCTGCCACAACGTCACCAAGGACGCCATCTGCGCCTGCTCGTCGCTGCCCGAGGTGAAGAAGTGCACCAAGGCCGGTACGGGCTGCGGCAGTTGCGTCAAGGTGATCGGCCAGTTGCTGGCGGCGAGCGGCAACGGCCCGGCGGACAAGGGGCTGTGCGGCTGCTTCCCGTACACCCGCAGCGAGCTGTACGAGATCGTCCGCACCCTGCGTCTCACCTCGTACGCCGCACTCCTCGACGGGCACGGCCGGGACGGGGCGCGCGGCGGTGACGGCTGCGAGATCTGCAAGCCGGCCGTCGGCTCGATCATCGCCTCCCTCGCCCCCGCGCTGGGCATGAGCGGATACGTACTGGACGGCGAACAGGCCGCACTCCAGGACACCAACGACCACTTCCTCGCCAACATCCAGCGCAACGGATCGTATTCGATCGTGCCGCGGATCCCCGGTGGCGAGATCACCCCGGAGAAGCTGATCGTGATCGGCGAGGTGGCCCGGGACTTCGGCCTCTACACGAAGATCACCGGCGGCCAGCGGATCGACCTGTTCGGCGCCCGGGTGGACCAGCTGCCGCTGATCTGGACCCGGCTGGTGGACGCGGGCTTCGAGTCGGGGCACGCGTACGGGAAGTCGCTCCGAACGGTCAAGTCCTGCGTGGGGCAGACCTGGTGCCGCTACGGCGTGCAGGACTCCGTGAAGATGGCGATCGACCTGGAGCTGCGCTACCGCGGGCTGCGCTCGCCGCACAAGCTGAAGTCGGCGGTGTCGGGGTGCGCGCGGGAGTGCGCGGAGGCGCGCGGCAAGGACTTCGGGATCATCGCCACGGCCAACGGCTGGAACCTGTACGTCGGCGGCAACGGCGGCGCCGACCCGCGCCACGCGGATCTGCTGGCCCAGGATCTCGGCGACGCCGAACTGGTGCGGCTGATCGACCGGTTCCTCATGTTCTACATCCGCACCGCCGACCGGCTGGAGCGCACCTCCGCGTGGCTGGAGCGGATCGAGGGCGGTCTCGACCATGTGCGGGACGTGGTGGTCCACGACTCGCTGGGGCTCTGCGCGGAGCTGGAGGGCCTGATGGCCGCGCATGTCGACGGATACCGGGACGAGTGGGCGGAGACGATCAACGACCCCGAGCGGCTGCGGCGGTTCGTGTCGTTCGTCAACGCGCCCGACGCGCCGGACCCGTCGGTGAAGTTCGTACCGGAACGCGATCAGGTCAAGCCGGACCTGGTCTTCCTCACCCTGGAAGGGGCGAACGCCCGATGACCGCATCAGAGATGACCGCGTCGGACACGCTGGAAGTCCTGCTCGGGGACGACGAGTGGTTCCCCGTCTGCGAGCTGCCCGCGCTCATCCCGGGCCGGGGGGTGGCCGCGCTGCTCCCCGACGGCCGTCAGGTGGCGGTGTTCCTGGACCGGTCGGGCCGGCCGTACGCCGTCTCCAACCGGGATCCGTTCTCCGGGGCGTACGTCCTGTCCCGGGGCCTGACCGGTACGCACGAGGGGCGGTTCTTCGTGGCGTCGCCGCTGCTCAAGCAGCGCTTCGAGCTGGCGACCGGCCGCTGCCTGGACGACGAGGAGGTCGCCGTCGAGGCGTACGAGATACGGGTACGGGCGCGGGTGCCCGCCACGGCCTGACGCCCCGGGTGGCTGCCACGGGCGCCGTGCCGGCGTCGGCAAAGTCCGCCAGGTGTTCAGCCACCGGCCACGCACAGCCGCTACGCTCCTGCGCCGTGCGACCCCGTGGCGCCGGCCGGCGTCGCGGGGCGGTCACCACACCCCCTGGAGCGACCCCGTGGAACGTCGCAACTTCCTGCGCGGAGCGGTCATCGGCACCTCGGCCGCGGCCTTGGGCGGCACCCTCTGGCGCGGCGCCGCCCTCGCCGCACCCGCGCAGCCCGGCACCGGCCCCTACGGGGCGCTCGGCTCGGCGGACGCGAACGGCGTCCGGCTGCCCGCCGGATTCACCAGCCGGGTCGTCGCCCGGTCGGGCCGGCAGGTCACCGGCACGTCGTACACCTGGCACAACGCGCCCGACGGCGGGGCCTGTTACGCGGACGGCACCGGCTGGATCTATGTCTCCAACTCGGAGATCAACCCGTCGGGCGGGGCGAGCGCGGTCCGGTTCTCCGCGGCGGGCGCGATCACCGGCGCGTACCGGATCCTCTCCGGCACCCGGCAGAACTGCGCGGGCGGCAGCACCCCGTGGCGGACCTGGCTCTCCTGCGAGGAGGTCGACCGCGGCTATGTGTACGAGACCGACCCGTGGGGCGTGAACGCGGCGGTACGGCGCGACGCGATGGGCCGCTTCAAGCACGAGGCGGCGGCGGCCGACCCCGTGCGCCGCGCCGTCTACCTCACCGAGGACACCACCGACGGCTGCTTCTACCGCTTCACGCCCACCACATGGGGCGATCTGTCGGCGGGCCGACTGGAGGTCCTCGTCGCCGGGACGGCCACGAGCGGGCCGGTGAGCTGGGCGGCGGTCCCCGACCCGAGCGGGGCCTCGACGGCCACCCGTAACCAGGTCTCCGGCGCCAAGCGCTTCAACGGCGGCGAGGGATGCTACTACGCGGACGACACCTGCTGGTTCACCACCAAGGGCGACAACCGCGTCTGGCAGTACAACGCGGCGGCGGGCACGATCGAGCTGGCGTACGACGACTCCCTGGTGTCCGGTACGGCGCCGCTCACCGGGGTCGACAACGTCACCGGGGCCGCGTCCGGCGACCTCTTCGTCGCGGAGGACGGCGGGAACATGGAGATCTGTGTGATCACTCCCGACGATGTCGTGGCACCGTTCCTGCGGATCGACGGCCAGTCCGGCTCGGAGATCACCGGACCGGCCTTCTCGCCCGACGGCACGCGTCTCTACTTCTCCAGTCAGCGCGGCACCAGCGGGAGCTCCTCCGGCGGGATCACCTACGAGGTGACCGGGCCGTTCCGGGCGTAGAGCCCGTCCGCCGTGGCACGGCCCTCCAGCAGGGCCGTGCCCAGCGGGGTCAGCGTGTGCAGCACGGCGTTGCCGTGGCGCAGCGTGACGACGAGCCCCGACTCGCGCAGCACACAGGCGTGCTGGCTGGCCGAGGCGAGCGACACCCCGGTCCTGCGGGCGAGTTCGCTGGTGGTCGCGCCCTGCTCGATGGCCTGGAGGACCGCCGAGCGGGTGTGGCCGAGGAGCCGGCCGAGCGTGGGTCCGCCGCGCTCCGCGACGGCGGGCGCGTCGGAGTGGGTGACGGGGTAGACCAGGACGGGCGGCAGCGTCGGGTCGCGGTGGACCACGGCGGTGGAGCGGCAGAAGAACGACGGCTGGAGCAGCAGCCCGCGTCCGTCCAGGCGCAGGTCACGCCGGACGGGATAGTCGGCCTCCAGGACCGAGCCGTTCCAGCGGAGCATCGGCGGGAGCGTGGCGAGCAGCCGCCCCGCGCCGCCGTCGAGCAGGGCCCGGCCGCGCAGCGCCCGGTCGCCGTCGACCCTGGCCCGTATCTGCGGCCAGTACGGCTCGACGGCGACGCGGTGGTACGTACGCACCGCCTCCACGAGCCGGGCGAGACAGCCGGGCCCGCCGTCGGCGAGCAGGGCGAGGCGCCCGCCGGGGTCCTTGCGCGCCGGGCGGGCTCCGCCGACGGCGAGCAGGGCCAGCTCGGCGCGGACCCGCTCCTGCGGGGTGGCGCGCAGCGCTTCGAGTCCCGCCTCCAGGCCGAGGCGGCCTTGTGCGGGGGTGAGGAAATCCGGGAAATAGCCGCGCTGCGGAACGAGCGCCGAGAGAAGTCTTGTTTCACCTTTCAACCTGGTACGTGTTTCCCCGCGCCATTCGCCGTAGACAAGCGGTCCGCGCCGATCCCGTATTCGATGAAAGCTGAGAATCGTCTCCCATAACGGATCCGGCCCGGCGGCCATCCTGACCCCGCCCAGGTCTTTTCCGGTGAAATGAATACGCAGCATTTACCAACCCCACCTGTTGCGTCCACCATGGCACCCCGTCACTGAGTATGCACGCCATCACCGGCTGTTACCACGGTGTTTCAGCCACAGTTGAAAAGCGTCGCGGGGGTCCCGTGTCCAGCGAAATCCTGTACCTCGTCGGGCATGAAACCCGGACGACCGAAAAGGCGCGACGGAGGCCGTGGGGGGCTTTGGGCGCCTGGCGGCGGTCGGTCGGGTTGCGGCTCCGTGTCCGGCTCGCGTAATGGGCACGGCCGGTGGGTGGGGATCCTCCGGCCGTGCCCCTGTCGCGTGCCTCTTCCCTGCTCTCGCCGCGCCCGCTTGTTGATTCTTATTCAACAAGCGGCGGGCGCGTTCAGCCGCCGTGCGTGGAACTGCTGCGGTATTCCGTGTACGTGTACGGGTTGTCGAGGACGGCGGCCTCCGGGATGTCGGGGTTCATGCCCTTGCGCCACGCCTCCTCCCCCAGCGTCGACCGCAGGTGGTCCACGGTCCGTTCGGCCGCGCGGCGGGCGGCGGCGAGGTCGACGCCGATGAGCCGGTGCTCGTGCTTGACGACGCGCCCGTCGACCAGGACGGTGTGCACATCGCCGCGCTGGGCCTGGAACGCGACATGGCCGTACGGGTTGAGCAGCGGGAAGGACACCGGCGAGCGGTCGTTCTTGATGAGGACGATGTCGGCCTTCTTGCCCACCTCCAGGCTGCCGAGGTCGTGGTCGCGGCCGAGGGCCCGCGCGCCGCCCCGCGTCGCCCAGTCGACCACCTGGTCGGCGCGGAGCGCGCAGTGCGTGACGGTCCTGCCCTCGGCGTGCGCCTCCAGGTGCTCGCGCGAGCGGTCCGCGCCGAGCGTGGTCCGCATGGCGGAGAACAGGTCACCGCTCCACCAGACGCTGGTGTCCATCGAGAGCGACACCGGGATCCCGTGGGCGCGCAGCGCCCAGGTGGGCGGGTATCCCTGGCCGGCGCTCTGCTCGCTCTCCGTGGAGACCGAGACGGATCCGCCGGTGGCGGCTATCCGGTGGTACGAGTCGGCGGAGAGCGAGGCGGCGTGCACGTACACCGTCCCGGGGGTCATGAAGCCGTGGTCGTGCATCAGCTTGATGCCGTCGTCGCCGGTGGCGCCCCAGACGCCGGCGTGGGTGGTGACGGCGAGCCCGAGTTCCCTGGCGGCTTCGAACGCGGGCCGCTCGGGGAAGGCGGGGTCGCCGGTGACGTCGAACGCGAGCTGGAGGCCGAGCATGTCGTCGTCGGTGCCGCAGCGGCGTACGAAGTCCCGGAACTCCGGGGCCGTGCTCCACTCGGCGGGCGGCTGCTGGATGTTGCCGTACGCGAGTACGAAGCGGCCGGGCACCGACCGGAGCGCGTCGACGGCGGCGTCGGCGTGGTCCACCGTCTGCAGGCCGTGCGACCAGTCGACGACGGTGGTGACGCCCGCGTCGAGCGCCTCGATCGCCGCGAGCAGGTTCCCGGCGTGCACGTCCTCCGGCCGGAAGAGCTTGCCCGACTCCAGGTAGTACCAGACGAAGTACTGGGTCAGCGTCCAGTCGGCGCCGTACCCCCGCATGACGGTCTGCCACATGTGACGGTGGGTGTCGATCATGCCGGGCATGACGATCCCGTCCGTCGCGTCGATCACGGCGGTGCCCTCCGGTACGGGGAGCTCCCGGCCGACGGCCGCGATCCGGTCGCCGGCCACGAGGACGTCCGTGTCGTGGAGGACCCGGCCCCGGTCGTCCATCGGGAGCACCGTGCCGCCTCGCAGAAGGACGGGCCTGCCCTGCCCGAACTCGGTCCGTTCACTCATCCTTGAACTCCTTGCCCCGGGCCGCCTCGCGGGGGCCCTGCCATGCAGCGGACCGGGCCGTGCCACGTACGCGACCACGCAGCGGACCGCCATCCGTACTACGGTCTTCAGATGTCCTTCGCCACTCTGCGGAGGGCGTGCCGAGGTGTCAAGGAGCGTGTCTGACCCTGCCGTTGGTACCCGAGAGGGGTGGCAGGACAGCGCGTCCGGCCGACGGACACCGAGCGAGCCGAGGAGAAACCATGCCGCGTGAAGGCACCGGTCCGGATTTCATCGAGGCCCTGGCGCGCGGCCTGGAGGTGATCACCGCCTTCACCCCGCACCGCGCCTCGATGTCCCTGAGCGAGGTGGCCGCCGCCACCGGACTGGCCCGCCCGACCGCGCGGCGCATCCTGCTGACGCTCCAGGAGCTGGGGTACGCGCGCCCGGCCGGCGCCGGATTCGCCCTGACCCCGCGCGTGCTGGAGCTGGGCGTGGCCTACGTGCGCTCGACGGGTCTGTGGGACGTGGCCCGCCCGCACATGGAGAGGCTGTCGGAGCGCACCGGCGAGTCGTGCTCGATCGCCCAGCTCGACAGCTCGGACATCATCTGCACGGCGCGGGTCGCCGTGCCGAGGATCGTGGCCCTGGCGGTGCAGATCGGGACGCGTTTCCCGGCGCTCCCGACCTCGCTGGGCAAGGTGCTGCTCGCGGCGCTCCCGCCCGGGGAGGCCGACGCGGTGCTCGCCGAGCCGAGCAGGTCCGGGCTGGTGCCCCGCCGGCAGCCGGGGCGCGCCGAGCGCGAGGAGGTGCTGCGCGAGGTCCGGGCGCGCGGCTGGGCCCTGACGGACGAGGAACTCACCCTCGGCATCCGGTCCGTGGCGGCGCCGCTGCGCGACGGGTCGGGGCGGGTGGTCGCGGCGCTGAACGTCAACGCCCACGCGGCCGAGACGACGGTGGAACAGCTGGTCGACGGTCATCTCCCCCGGTTGCTGCGGGCGGCGGGCGACATCAGCGCCGACTTCGCCCGGCTGGAGACCGTCCCGCACATCACCCGGGCCGGCCGGGGCGTTCCGCGCCCTTGAACTGGCGCTCGGCGCCCGCCGGACTCGTCGCACCGGACAGCCATCCGACAGGCAACGGACAGGCGTCCGTCGTGCGGACGGCCGTGTTTCCCTCGGGTCTTCTCCCTGGGTCTTCTCCCTGGGTCTTCTCCCGGTCGAGTGGTCGTCGTTCAGGTCCACCCCGACACCGGCACATGACGGGGGCGGGCGCGCCGCACAGCGCGCCCGCCCCTTCTGTACCCCGGGACCTTCCCCGCCGGCCCGGCGAGGGTGAGGGATGAGCCGCGGGAACGGCCCCGGTGTCCGATACGGGGCCACACGCGGCCCCGGCGTCCTTGTTCGGGGCCACCACGCGGCCCTCGTGTCCTGTACGGGCTCTCAGCCGCCCCGTACTCAACGGCCGCGCCGCTACCGCGAGTCGCTGCCGCCCGACTCGGCCGCCGCGCGCCCCGCCTCCAGCCGCGCCACCGGGATCCGGAACGGCGAGCAGGAGACGTAGTCGAGGCCGACCTCGTGGAAGAAGTGCACCGACTCCGGGTCGCCGCCGTGCTCCCCGCAGACGCCCAGCTTGAGACCGGGGCGGGTGGCGCGGCCCGCCTCGACCGCGCTCCGTACCAGCGCGCCCACCCCGTCCCGGTCGATGGTCTCGAACGGCGAGACGCCGAAGATGCCCTTCTCCAGGTACGCCGTGAAGAAGCTGGCCTCCACGTCGTCGCGGGAGAAGCCCCAGACGGTCTGGGTGAGGTCGTTCGTACCGAACGAGAAGAACTCGGCGGCCTCCGCGATCTGCCCGGCGGTCAGCGCCGCGCGCGGCAGCTCGATCATCGTGCCGAGCGACAGCTTGAGTGCGCAGCCGGACGCGCGCTCGACCTCGGAGATGACCCGCTCGGCCTCCTCCCGGACGATCTCCAGCTCCTGGACCGTGCCGACGAGCGGGATCATGATCTCGGCGCGCGGGTCGGCCTTGGCGTTCTTCCGCTCGGCGGCGGCCTCCGCGATGGCCCGTACCTGCATGGCGAAGAGCCCGGGGATGACCAGGCCGAGCCGGACGCCGCGCAGCCCGAGCATCGGGTTCTGCTCGTGGAGCTTGTGGACGGCCTGGAGGAGGCGCAGATCGTTCTCGTTGTGGTCCTTGCGGGCCTCGGCGAGGGCGACCCGTACCGACAGCTCGGTGATGTCGGGGAGGAACTCGTGGAGCGGCGGGTCGAGCAGCCGGACCGTCACCGGCAGTCCGTCCATCGCCTCGAACAGCTCGATGAAGTCCTTCTTCTGGAGCGGCAGCAGGGCACCCAGTGCCGTCTCGCGCTCGTCCTCGGTGTCGGCCAGGATCAGCTTCTCGACCATCTCGCGCCGCTCGCCGAGGAACATGTGCTCCGTGCGGCAGAGCCCGATGCCCTGGGCGCCGAAGCGGCGGGCGCGCAGCGCGTCCTCGGCGTTGTCGGCGTTGGCGCGCACGCGCAGCCTGCGGCGGCGGTCCGCGTAGGCCATGATCCGGTGGACCGCCTCGACCAGTTCGTCGGCGTCGTCGGCGCCCGCGTGCATCCGGCCCTCGAAGTACTCGACGACGGGCGAGGGCACGACGGGGACCTCGCCGAGGTAGACCTTGCCGGTCGAGCCGTCGATGGAGACGACGTCGCCCTCCTCGATGACGGTGGAGCCCACGGTCAGCCGGCGTGCCTTCGTGTCGACCTCCAGCTCCTCGGCGCCGCAGACACAGGTCTTGCCCATGCCGCGGGCGACGACGGCGGCGTGCGAGGTCTTGCCGCCGCGCGAGGTGAGGATGCCCTCGGCGGCGATCATGCCTTCGAGGTCGTCGGGGTTGGTCTCGCGGCGGATCAGGATGACCTTCTCGCCGGAGCGCGACCACTTGATCGCGGTGTACGAGTCGAAGACGGCCTTGCCGACGGCGGCGCCCGGGGAGGCGGCGATGCCCCGGCCGAGCAGCTCGCGCTTGGCCTCCTCGTCGAAGCGCGGGAACATGAGCTGCGCGAGCTGGGCGCCGTTGACCCGCTGGAGCGCCTCGGCCTCGTCGATCAGCCCCTGGTCGACGAGCTGGGTGGCGATCCGGAAGGCGGCGCCCGCCGTGCGCTTGCCGACGCGGGTCTGGAGCATCCACAACTGGCCGCGCTCGATGGTGAACTCGATGTCGCACAGGTCCCGGTAGTGCGTCTCCAGGGTCTCCATGATGGCCAGGAGCCGCTCGTACGACTCCTTGTCGATGGTGGCGAGTTCGGCGAGGGGGACGGTGTTGCGGATGCCGGCGACGACGTCCTCGCCCTGCGCGTTCTGGAGGTAGTCGCCGTACACGCCCTGGCGGCCGGTGGCCGGGTCGCGGGTGAAGGCGACGCCGGTGCCCGACTCCTGGCCGAGGTTGCCGAAGACCATGGAGCAGATGGTGACGGCGGTGCCGAGGTCGCCGGGGATGCGCTCCTGGCGGCGGTAGAGCTTGGCGCGGTCGGTGTTCCAGGACTCGAAGACCGAGCGGATCGCGAGGTCCATCTGCTCGCGCGGGTCCTGCGGGAAGTCGCGGCCCGCCTCGCGCGTGACGATCGCCTTGAAGTGCTTGACCAGCTTCTTCAGGTCGGCCACGGGCAGATCGACGTCGGTGGCGGCGTTCCTGGCCCGCTTGGCCTCGTCGAGCGCGTCCTCGAAGAGCTCGCCGTCGACGCCGAGCACGGTCCTGCCGAACATCTGGATCAGCCTGCGGTACGAGTCCCAGGCGAAGCGCTCGTCGCCCGCCTGCGCCGCGAGCCCGGCGACCGAGGCGTCGGAGAGCCCGACGTTGAGGACGGTGTCCATCATGCCGGGCATGGAGAACTTGGCGCCGGAGCGTACGGAGACGAGCAGCGGGTCGTCGGACTGGCCGAGCTTCTTGCCCATCCGGGTTTCGAGGGCGTCGAGATGGGTGCCGACCTCGTCGCGCAGGGCGGCCGGTTCCGTACCGCTGTCGAGGTAGATGTTGCAGGCTTCCGTGGTGATGGTGAAGCCGGGCGGGACGGGCAGCCCGAGGTTGGTCATCTCGGCGAGGTTGGCGCCCTTGCCGCCGAGGAGATGCTTCAGGTCTTTGTTGCCCTCGGTGAAGTCGTAGACGTACTTCTCGGAGGTGGCTGCGTGGGAATCACTGTTTTCCGGCACGGTCTCGACTCCTCGACGACGCGGTGACTGACCCGGCTGGGAACCTGCCTGGGAACCTGGCTGGCGAGGAACATACCCAGATCGAAGGCGCCTGGGCACGGCCACTTAACTGTCATACGGCCTTAACCACCCGTCCGCCACCGGATCGAAAGCGACCTCGGCGGGGGCGCGGTGCGCGCCCCTCCTTCACGCCTCGAAGCGGGCATGACCTGCCCATGACCTCTACCGCTCAGATGAGCGATGACATCGACGTCTGAGTTCATTTCTTGAATGCAGAAGGGGTGGCACGCAGTGCCACCCCTTCCAGAGATACAGCCATGCCACGGCCACTCAAGATCCGCTCATCTGAGCTTCTCCATCATCAAACGTGGCGAGAATCACGCGTGCACATCACGCCTTCGGCGCACCGGAGGCCAGCAGGTACGCGTCCACGACCGTGACCTCGTACCCGTTGCCCTCGGTGTCCTTCAGCGCGCCCCTGAGCGAGACCGAGTCGGCGGACGTGGGATGGTCCAGCGTGACACCGCGCTCGCCGTCCTCGGTGGTGACGGGCGCCTTCCGCCAGGTGGCGCCGCCGTCGTAGGACGCCTCGACCGTCAGCGACGCGATCCCCTTGTCGGCCGCGTTGCCCTGGACGACGAGCGGCACCCGCAGGGTGGCACCCGCCGCCGCGGTGCTGGTCGCGCTCAGCTCCGGCCGGAAACCGAGGGTGGACAGCGGCAGGTCGACCACCTCGTCGCCGGGCGAGGCGGAGGTGAACGTCCACTCGGAGCTGACCCGCGTGGAGACCCGGGCGACCCCGGGATCACGCGACGCGTCGATGCGCACCGTGTACGCGGACTCCTTCGCGGGCAGCCCGGAGACCTGGATGCACGGGTCGTCCTGCTCCAGGAGCTTCTTCCCGTCCACCATCAACTCGGTCTTCACCACGGCCGACGCGGTGTGGCCGGGACGCCCCGAGGGGTCGGAGAACACCGGCAGGCACACGAGCGCGAAGTCCTGGGCGCGCCACAGGTCCGCGGCGCGGAAGCCCGGGGCGAACACCCCGACGTTGAGGGTGAGGCCGTAGCTCTTGCCCGCCTCGTACCGCCGGCCCGCGTCCTGGTCGAAGAGCACCTCGTACACGCCCTCGTAGGGCACGTCGGCGGGGAGCTGCCCGGCGCCGAAGGACCAGCGGTAGCCGGGCGGCGTGGTGACGTACTGCTTCGAGGTGTACGGGAGGGGAACCTGGATGCCGTCTCCGCCGACCGCCATGAAGCCGTTCCACCACATGGGGTGGACCGATCCCGCCTTGCCCGGCGCCGGGGAGCCGACCCGCGCCTCGATCAGGGCGAGTTCGCTCCGGTCGGCCCGGTGGGTGAAGCCGTCGAACATGCTGCCTTCACGCGCGTAGAGCAGGCTGTACGTGTCCCCGCCGACCGCCAGCATGGTGCTGACCTCGGCCCGGAACGTGCCGCCCGGCACCTCCTCACCGACCGAGCCGGTCGAGAAGCCGGCCAGCGAACTCATGTAGAACAGGCCGTAGGTGCCGCCCCGGCCGTGTTCGAGGCTCCAGGACACCGACGCCTGGACGGCCTGCCCGGCCTCGGGTCCCGTGAGGTCCAGCGGCTTGGCCGCGCGCCCGTCGAAGACGGCCTTCATGTCCCCGGTGACGCTCAGCTTCTGCTGGATCAGCTGCGAGAGTTCGGGGTCCCCGCCGCCCGTGGGGGTGACGATCGGCGCGTCCACGAGGTAGTCGCCCTTGGGCAGGCGGAGCGTGAGCCTGCCGTCGCCGGTCCACTCCCCGTACTGCTCCCCGGTCTCACGGTCGACGAACGTGGGGGACGCCTCGGCCGGCTCGCCGTTGTTGTCCAGCAGTTCCAGCGTGACGTCGTACGACTCGGCCTCACGCGTGACGCCGAAGGCGGTGCGCAGGCTCTGCCCCTCGGGCTTCCCGGCCTCCGTCGCCACCAGCGCGCCGGAGAAGGCGCCGTACCGGTCGCTGACGCGGGTGTCCAGGGTCAGCGCGACCTTGGCCGTACCGCCGGCGGGCACGGTGACCTGCCGCGTACCGGTCGTGGCGAGCCCGCCGGGGGTGGGTGCGCCGTCGGGGCCGACGGCGTCCGCCGCCAGGTCGAGGGTGACGGCCGCGGTGCCCTCGTTGCGGTACGTGACCTCCTTGGTGACCGGTGCGGCGCCCTCCGGCGACCAGCGCTGGGTGCCGAACCCGAGCGAGGTCTGCTCGGTGACGACGGTCTGGGTGATCGCCTTCGCGACATCGGTACGGCCGGTGCCCTGCTGGAACGCCGTCAGCCCCGGGGTGGCGACGGCCGAGGCGGTGAGGGCCCGCTTCAGCCGCTCGCCGCTCCAGTCCGGGTGCCGCTGGGCGAGGATCGCCGCGGCGCCCGCGACATGCGGCGCCGCCATCGACGTACCGCTCAGCGCGACGTAGCCGTCGCCCGCCGGGGTGCCGATGGTCCCCTCGGCCGCCTTTGCCGCGACGATGTCCACGCCGGGCGCGGTGATGTCGGGCTTGAGCGAGCCGTCGGCGGCCGGTCCCACGGAGGAGAAGTCGGCGATGGCGTCCTCGCGGTCGACGGCGCCGACCGTGAGCGCCGCCGCCGCGCTGCCGGGCGAGCCGATGGTGCCCGCGCCGGGGCCCTCGTTGCCCGCCGAGACGACGAAGAGGATGCCGCTGCTCGCGGAGAGCGAGTCGACGGCCTCCTCCAGCGGGTCGGTCTCCACCTCGTCGTAGCCGCCGAGGCTCATGTTCGCGACCTTGGCGCCCTTGTCGGCCGCCCACTGCATCGCGGCGACGATGCCCGAGTCGGAGGCGTAGCCGTCGTCGTCGAAGACCTTGGCGTCCAGGATCTCCGCCTCGGGGGCGACGCCCTTGTACTTCCCGCCGGCCTCGGCGCCGCTGCCGGCGATGGTCGAGGCGACGTGGGTGCCGTGGCCGGTACGGTCCACGGCGTCGCCCGCATCGGAGAAGTTCCGCTCCTCGACCTCCACCCCCGCCAGGTCCGGGTGCGTCTGGTCCACGCCGGTGTCGATGACGGCGACCTTCACGCCGTCACCCTTGTACCCGGCCTCCCAGGCGGTGGGCGCGCCGATCTGCGGCACGCTCCGGTCCAGGTTCACCCGGCGCTTGCCGTCGAGCCACACGCGGCTGATGCCGGAGGCCGCGACCCGGGCCCCGGACGTCCCGGCGCCCGCGGTCAGGGCCTGCCACACGTCGGCGGCCCCGTCCTTGGCCGCCGTGAGGGCCTGGCCGCCGACGGAGGGGAGGCTCCGCCCGGCCCGCGCACCCGCCGCGGCCACGCGCGACTTCGCCGTACCGGCGCCCGCTTTCCGGTACGAGACGATCAGCGGGAGCGTGTCCCGGTGGGTGTCGTCGTACCCGGCCTCGACCAGGCCGGTCACGTCGAACAGCCGCCGGTCCACGGTGCCCTGGCCGACGAGCCGCAGGGCGTCGGTCGGGATCACGTACGTACGGTCCCCCTCCCGGCGGACCGACATCCGGATGTCCTCGCGGCCCTCGGCGGGAACCACCCGCGTCACGTTGCCGCGGCCGTCCACACCGACCCGGTCACCGGTGATCAGTGTGACCGTGGCCTCCTGCGGAACGGATCCCCGCCCTAAGCCCTGGCCGCCGCCCGGCGCGTCCGGCGTCACGGCGCCCGCCGTGGTCGCCAGTCCGGCGGCGAGCGCCACCGCGACCGCGACGGCGCCCGCCCGGTATCCGACGGGTGCCCCTGGCCTGTGGGGTCTGCTGGATCTGGTGGGCCTGACGGGCCTGATGGGTCTGCGCATCGAAGCTGCCTGTCCTTCTCGTCGGAGAGTCAGAGAAAGACGAAGGCTGCTGCGGCAGTGTGATCACCAGAGGACCGGAATATAACGTTTCCATAACACGCGACTCGGCAGGGGTCGGCCCTGCTTCCGGGCTCGCCCAGCCGCCGGGCTCAGCCGCCGGAGGTGTCCAGTTCCGCGTCCGCGCCGATCCCCGCGCAGTCGTACGGGTCCTTCAGCCAGCCGTCCGGCAGGACCACCCGGTTGTTGCCCGACGTACGCCCGCGCGGCCCGTCCGCGCCGTCCGGCCACGGCTGGTCCAGGTCGAGCCCGGCCATCAGCTCGTCCAGCTCCGCGAGCGAGGAGGTGATCGCGAGCTGCTTGCGGAGCTGCGATCCGACCGAGAAGCCCTTCAGGTACCAGGCCACGTGCTTGCGGAAGTCGATCACCCCGCGGGCCTCGTCCCCGATCCACTCCCCCAGGAGCTGGGCGTGGCGCCGCATGACGGCCCCGACCTCGCGCAGCGTCGGCGCCGCGACCGTCCCCGTCCCCTCGAACGCGGCCACCAGATCGCCGAAGAGCCACGGCCGCCCCAGGCAGCCCCGGCCCACGACCACGCCGTCGCAGCCGGTCTCGCGCACCATGCGCAGCGCGTCCCCGGCCGACCAGATGTCGCCGTTGCCGAGCACCGGGATCTCCGGTACGTGCTCCTTGAGCCGGGCGATCGCCTCCCAGTCGGCGGTGCCGCCGTAGTGCTGGGCGGCGGTCCTGCCGTGCAGCGCGATCGCCGTCACCCCCTCCTGGACGGCGATCCGCCCGGCGTCCAGGTAGGTGAGGTGGTCGTCGTCGATGCCCTTGCGCATCTTCATCGTGACCGGCAGATCGCCCGCGTTCGAGACGGCCTCGTGCAGGATCGCCCGCAGCAGGGGCCGCTTGTAGGGCAGGGCGGAGCCGCCGCCCCTGCGGGTCACCTTGGGCACCGGGCAGCCGAAGTTGAGGTCGATGTGGTCGGCGAGATCCTCGTCCACGATCATGCGGACGGCCTTGCCGACGGTGACCGGATCCACCCCGTACAGCTGGATCGAGCGCGGCGTCTCGGACGCGTCGAAGTGGATGAGCTGCATCGTCTTCTCGTTGCGCTCGACCAGGGCCCGGGTCGTGATCATCTCGCTGACGAACAGCCCCTTCCCTCCACTGGCAGTGCCTGTCGGGGGACGATCCCCGAACCCCCGGACGCCTTCGGCGAACTCCCTGCACAGGGTGCGGAAGGGGGCGTTGGTGATCCCGGCCATGGGGGCGAGCACGACAGGCGGGGTCACGGGGTACGGGCCGATGGTGAGTGGAGCGGTCATCCGGCCATTGTCGCGCACGAGGGCGTTCATTAGTTAGCCGTACTAGTCAGTCGTACCATCGAGACATGCCAGAAATGAGCCACCGGCGGAAAATGCTGGTTCTGGCGATCTGTTGCATGAGTCTTCTGATCGTCAGCCTGGACAACACCATCCTGAATGTCGCCCTGCCCTCCGTACAGCGGGACCTGGGCGCGTCGGTGTCCGGGATGCAGTGGACGATCGACGCCTACACCCTCGTCCTCGCCTCGTTGCTGATGCTGGCGGGTTCCACCGCCGACCGGATCGGCCGCCGCCGGGTGTTCATGACCGGTCTCGCCCTCTTCACGCTCGGCTCGGTGCTCTGCTCCCTCGCGCCGGACCTCACCTCGCTCGTCGCGTTCCGCATGGTGCAGGCCGTCGGCGGCTCCATGCTCAATCCCGTCGCGATGTCGATCATCACCAACACCTTCACCGGACCGCGCGAGCGTGCCCGCGCCATCGGCGTCTGGGGCGCCGTCGTGGGCATCTCGATGGCGGCGGGACCGCTGGTCGGCGGGTTGCTGGTGGATTCGGTCGGCTGGCGGTCGATCTTCTGGATCAACCTGCCGATCGGGCTGGCCGCGCTGCTGCTGACCTGGCGGTACGTCCCCGAGTCCCGCGCCCCGAAACCGCGCCGGCCCGACCCGGTGGGACAGCTCCTGGTGATCGGCGTCCTCGGGGCGCTGACGTACGCGATCATCGAAGCGCCCTCGGAGGGGTGGAGCTCACCGCTGATCGTGTCGTTCGCCGGCTTCTCCGCGCTCTGTCTGCTGGGGCTGGTGCTGTACGAGCCCCGGCGCGCCGAGCCCCTGATCGACCTGCGCTTCTTCCGCAGCGCGCCGTTCAGCGGGGCGACGGTGATCGCCGTGTGCGCCTTCGCGGCGCTGGGCGGCTTCCTCTTCCTGAACACGCTCTATCTCCAGAACGTGCGCGGCCTCGGCGCGCTCCACGCCGGCCTCTACATGCTGCCCATGGCGGCCCTGACCTTCCTCTGCGCCCCGCTGTCGGGCCGGCTGGTCGGCAACCGCGGCCCGCGTCTGTCGCTGCTGATCGCCGGCGCGGCGATGACGGCGAGCGGGCTGCTCTTCGCCACGCTGGGCACCGGGGCGACGACCGGGCTGATGTTCACCGGGTACGTGCTCTTCGGGCTCGGCTTCGGCATGGTGAACGCCCCCATCACCAACACCGCCGTCTCCGGGATGCCCCGCGCCCAGGCGGGCGTGGCGGCGGCCGTCGCCTCCACGAGCCGCCAGATCGGCCAGACGCTGGGGGTCGCGGTGATCGGGGCGGTACTGGCGGGCGGGGTGGCCGCGGGCACGGCCGACGGGGTCGGATCGGCCGCGTACCGTACGGCGTTCGACGGCGCGAGCGGCACCGCGTGGTGGATCATCACGGCGTGCGGGCTCTGTGTCCTGCTCGTGGGCCTGCTGACCAGCGGTGCGTGGGCACGGGGGACGGCGCGGCGTACGGCGGACCGCCTGGCGGCCGAACCTTCCGAGCCCTCTGAGGCCTCCGAGCCTTCCGGCCCTTCCGAGCCCTCCGGCCCCTTCGGTCCTTCTTCGGCGGGCGTGCCGAGGGATCAGGCCCGCGCGGACGCCGCGGACACCAGGGCCGGCGCCTGAGCCTCGCGATCCTTCGGGATCCGTGCCAGCTTCTCCAGCCGCAGCCGGGACTCCTCGTCCACGGGTACGTATGTGACCAGCCGGGGCCCCGAGGCCGGCCCGAGCCAGAGGTTGGTGTGCTCCAGGTTGAGCTGGCCGACGCGCGCGTTGACGAACCGCTTGGTCCGGTCGCCCACCGGGGCGACGACCTCGTGCCGCTCCCAGATCTCCCGGAACTCGGGCGAGGCCGCGCGCAGCCGCCCCAGCAGCGTCTTCCACGGGGGCTCGGCGAGGTGCTCGGCCATGGCGGCCCGGAACTTGGCCGCCATGATCCGGACGGTCTCGTCCCGGTTGCCCAGCGAGGAACGCCACTCCTCGTTGGTGAAGGCGAGCAGGATGCAGTTGCGGTCCTCGGGCGGCACGGCGTCCAGGTCGCACATGAGCACGCTGTAGGCCCGGTTGTACGCGAGGATGTCGTACCGGCTGTTCTGCACGCACGCCGGGAAGGGGTCGAGCCGGGCCAGCATCTCCCGCAGGGCGGGGGTGATGGTGGGACAGGGCGTCCCGGGGGCCGGGTCGACGGCTCCGGCCAGCGAGAAGAGGTGCGCCCGCTCGCCGGCGTCGAGGAGCAGGGCGCGGGCGAGCGCGTCGAGGACCTGCGCGGAGACCTGGATGGGCCTGGCCTGTTCGAGCCACGTGTACCACGTGACGCCGACGGCGGAGAGCTGGGCGACCTCCTCGCGGCGCAGCCCCGGGGTACGGCGCCGGGGCCCCCGGTCGAGCCCGACCTGCTCGGGCGTGATGCGCTCCCGGCGGCTCCGCAGGAACCCCGCGAGCTCGTGCCGCCGGATGTCGGTCGCCTGTCCGGCCTGTACGGTCCCCGCAGTGGTGCTCATGGTTCCAGGGTGCCGCACCGCCGAGCCGGTTGCCAGGTAGTGCCGATACCCGGATAAAGAGACTCTGGTACCAGGCTCGGAAGGGGAGCAACCTCGATGAGGTGAGCAAGACATCCGCACCCCTCCCCACCCCGTCCACCGCCGCCGGCACCATCGGGGCCGGCGCCGCGGCGCCCGCGGCACGCGACCACGGAACGCGCGATCGCGGCGCGGACGGCCACGCCATCCACGACCACGGCTCCGTCCTCGGCGCGCTCGGGCTGTTCACCGTGCTGCTCGGCGCGGCGCTGCCCCTGATCGACTTCTTCATCGTCAATGTCGCCCTGCCGACCATCGACCGCGACCTGGCGGCCGGACCCGCGCTGCTGGAGCTGGTCGTCGCCGGGTACGGGCTCTCGTACGCCGTGCTCCTCGTCCTCGGCGGCCGGCTCGGGGACATGTTCGGCCGACGGCGGCTCTTCCTGGCCGGTATGGCGGCCTTCGGTCTCACCTCGCTCGCCTGCGGACTCGCGCCGACCGCGTGGACCCTGGTCGGGGCCCGGGTCGCGCAGGGCGCGGCGGCGGCGCTGATGCTGCCGCAGGTGCTGGCCACGATCCACGCCTCGACCACCGGGCCGCGCCGCGCCAGGGCGCTGAGCCTGTACGGGGCCACCGCGGGGCTGGCGATGGTGGTGGGCCAGATCCTCGGCGGTGTGCTCGTCGCCGCGGACCTGGCGGGCACCGGCTGGCGGGCGATCTTCCTGGTCAACGTGCCGGTGGCGCTGGCGGGCCTGGTGCTGGCGTTCCGTTCGGTGCCCGAGACGCGCTCGCAGCGGCCCGCGCCCGTGGACGTACCGGGGACGCTGCTGCTGGCGCTCTCCCTGGTGACGCTGCTCGCGCCGCTCACCGAGGGCCGGGCCGCGGGGTGGCCCGCGTGGACATGGGTCTCGCTGGCCGCCTTCCCGGTCGTGGCGTACGTCTTCCTGCGCGTGGAGCGGCGGGCCGACCGGGAGGGGCGTACGCCGCTGGTGCCGCCGAGCCTGTTCGCGCTGGTCCCGCTGCGGCGGGGGCTGGCGCTGATCCTGCCGTTCTCGATCGGCTTCGGCGGCTTCATGTTCGTGATCGCCGTCGCGCTCCAGCAGGGGCTGGGGATGGGGGCGGTGGCCGCCGGGGTGGCGCTGGTGCCGATGGCGGTGGCGTTCTTCGGGGCGTCGCTGGCCGGGCCGCGGCTGATCCGGCGGTACGGCAGTCTCGTCGTCACGGCCGGCTCGCTGCTCCAGGGGATCGGCGTGGCGCTGCTGGTGCTGACCGTATGGCGGGACTGGCCCGCGCTCGGCACGCTGGACCTGCTGCCGGGGATCGCGCTGGCCGGACTCGGCCAGGGGCTCCAGCTCCCGGTGATCATCCGGATCGTGCTCTCGGACGTACCGGCCGAGCGGGCCGGGGTGGGCAGCGGGGTGCTGGTGACGACCCAGCAGTCCGCGCTGGCGCTGGGAGTGGCGACGCTCGGTTCGCTCTTCCTGACGCTGGTGGCCTCGGTGGGGATGCGGGACGCGCTGGCGGTGACGCTGCTGGTGCAGCTCGGGGCGGTGGTCCTGACGGCGCTCCTCAGCCTGCGGCTGCCGCGCGCGATCGGCTGAGGCCGGACACAGCGGTGGGGGGGCCCCCGACCAGGGGGTTGGGGGGCCCCCCCCCCCCCGGGGGCCCGGCCCCGGTGCACCGGGGCCGGGCCCCGACGCACGGACTACTTGAGCTTGGTGCCCGTGGAGCGCAGCGCCCCGCACGC